>NZ_BCWK01000098.1:0-516 GCF_001592165.1 Caldimonas taiwanensis NBRC 104434 | reverse complement strand
GCCGGGGCGCATCCGGATCAACGGCCAGCGCGAGCCCGCCGTGGTCGCCGGCGACCTGATCCTGACCTGGGCGCACCGCGACCGCACCCTCCAGACCGCCTATCTCGTGCGCCAGGACGAGGGCGACATCGGCCCCGAGCCGGGCACGACCTACGGCGTACGCCTGCGTGACCGCAACGGCACCCTGGTGCGCAGTGAGACCGGCCTCACCGGCCACGCCTGGACCTGGGACCTGGCCAGTGCCGCCCTGGATGCTGGCGTCGCGGGCGATCGCGTCACCGTCGAGATCGAGGCCGAACGCGACGGGCTGGCGAGCTGGCAGGCGCAGGTGCGCACCGTCGAGCGCGCCGGCTACGGCTTGCGCTGGGGGCAGCACTGGGGCGGGGTGTCGCCATGATCGCCGGGCCGTCCCAAGATCATGGCGCGCCCCCTCGGGGGCTGCCGCTTAGCGGCTGGGGGGATATGAGTCCGCCGCGCATCGACGTGCACCTGCTCACCCTCGACGAGCCCCAGCAC
>NZ_BCWK01000097.1:0-534 GCF_001592165.1 Caldimonas taiwanensis NBRC 104434 | reverse complement strand
CGAGGAGCCGGTGCTGCTCGGCGTGCGCGACACCACCGCGCAGGTGGCGCACCTCGTCAAGATCGGCGAGGACGGGCGCCTGAAGCTCTACCGGCGGATGGGATGGGAGGGCGGCTGGGACCAGTTGATCTCGACCTCGGTGGCCACCGCCGCTGCGCGCGGCTGGCACTACGTCGAACTGCAGGTCGTGCAGGGCACGAGCAACGGCACCTTGAAGGTGCGCGCGAACGGCGTGCTCGCGATCGACCTGTGGTCGCAGGACACCGTCCAGGGCGGCGGGCAGTTGCTCACCGCCTTCGTGGGCAGCGTGCCGGGCCAACCTTGCCCGGTCACCGTCGACGTCGATGACTTCTACATCGCCGACACCACCGGCACGATCAACAACACCTTCCTCGGCGACGTGCGGGTGGATGCGCTCAAAGCCCAGGCGAACGGCGCACTGAACCAATGGACGGTCGAGCCCACGGGACTGCCCGCTTGGGCTGCGGTCAGCGACGGCGACGAGGCCACGGCCATCCGCGCGGCCACGGCGGG
>NZ_BCWK01000096.1:0-542 GCF_001592165.1 Caldimonas taiwanensis NBRC 104434 | reverse complement strand
GGGGTTACCAAGGCATGTTCACGCGCACCATCTCCAGCGAGCAGGCCACGGTCTTGCTGGCGAAAGCTCCGAGAGCCATCCAGTAGAAGCGCCCCTTCCATTGCGGCTTGCCACCGTCTTCGAGCTCCGGATAGAAGCGCGCGTAGATGGCCGCAAGGCGCCGTGCCCGCACGGCCGGGTGCTACACGAAGGGACAAACCGACGCGGCTGGCGCCCAAGGTCAGTTCGATGCGGGTGTGGGCGCCTGGGGTGAAGCCGCTCTCACCATCGCACCATGCTCACCCAGCCCGCTGGTCTCCATCGCCTTGGTGGGGGTCCCATTGCCAGATCGTGTCCCCCCAATCGGCATGCAGGTCTGGCATGAGCTGCCCGGCTTGGAAATGCCGCCGGCTGTTGGCCTTGGCCGGGGTGAACCACCAGCCGGTGCGCGGGCAGGGTTGGCCGGCTTCGCACTTGAGCCGCAGCGCCGCCTCGCCCGTGGCGGGCATGGGGTTGTCTCCACCCTCGTCGGCCACGCGTTCCACCAGTGTCCACACGGTAGG
>NZ_BCWK01000095.1:0-564 GCF_001592165.1 Caldimonas taiwanensis NBRC 104434 | reverse complement strand
AGTCCAGTAGCCGGCCGGGCAAACGTACGGGTGCGCGCGCCCAGGGTCGTGCTTGGGCACGCGGTGGAAGCCCTCAAAGCGCTTGGCCAACTCGATGGCCGCTTGCGGCACGGGGATCACGGCCGCACCCGGTCGAACACGCGGCCGAGGAACCAGAAGTTCAGCACCCCGGCCCACAGGGCCTGGTCGGCCTCGGTCCAGGCCGCCTGGATGGCGGGGATCCAGTCCGCCCCGGCCTCGATGGCACCCACGAAGGCGGCAGTCTTGGCCGCGCAGTACAGCGCCATGAACCAGTAGGTGATCACCGGACGGACGCTGCTGGACAGCGCATCGGCCCACTTCACGCCCGAGGTTCGGCCCTGCGCCGCCACCGCCTCGCGCAAGGTCTCGAGGGCCCCCACGTTCCAGGCGGCATCGGCCCCGGCGCCGATCTCGGCCATGCGGCTTGCCCCGCGCAGCTTCTCGAACTCCAAGGCCTTGTCCTGCATGGCGAGTTCATGGCTGCGCTCGCCCTTGCGGTCCAGCCACTTGAGGATCTCCGGCGCGAGGCGGAAGGCCCCGCCG
>NZ_BCWK01000094.1:0-566 GCF_001592165.1 Caldimonas taiwanensis NBRC 104434 | reverse complement strand
TTGTGGCCGGAAGCAGGCAGCGCCGCTGGTGATGTGGCCGGTGCCATCGCGCAGCGCCCAGCCGGTGGTGGTGCCCAGGTCCAGGGCCAGGATCGTGGTGTGCATGGTGTCAGTCCTCGTTCGGTGGGGACTGACGCATCCGACGCACGATATCGATTACTCCCGTGAGGCGCGCGCACGCGCACGCGCGTAGAGACTTACGATGTACAGCGTCAGATGCGTCAGTCCGGCAGGGGGTCATGGGTGTTCAGTCGTCGGCATAGGGGGTGTAGGCGGGCTGCGTCGGGTGCTTGAGGCCCACGCCACGAAAGCCCCGGATGCCGGCGGCGTTGCGCCATTTCTCGACGCCGCGGGTGATCAAGAGGTCGGAGAAGCGGCGCTGCGAGCCGACGAACTCGCCAGCGGCCTCCGCCCACTGCTTCCAGTCGCTGAACAGTTCGGCCGTCAGCGACTTGGCATTGGCCTCGCGCACGCAGCGCTCGTCGAGCCAGCGGCCCAGCGCGTCCTCGGCTTCGAAGTACTCTTCGGTGGCGGCCACCACCTGCGGCGGCGGATCGAGCCGGCCC
>NZ_BCWK01000093.1:0-655 GCF_001592165.1 Caldimonas taiwanensis NBRC 104434 | reverse complement strand
CTTGCCAGTGCGCTCGCTGTAGGCCTGCGGCTGGGTCTTGGCCCAGACGAGCGCCAGGCGCGCGAGTACCGTGATCGAGTCGACGAAGTAGGTGTCGTACTTCGCTAGTTGCGCGGGATCGCCGTAGCGCTCGCACACATGCCGGTAATGCGCCTCGGAGAACGGCGCATCCGCCGGCAGCGCCGGGTTCGGGCCGGCCAGGAACACCACGAGATCGCGGAACTCCGGCCAGGTGGTCGGGCGCACGCAGTCGCCGCACCAGTCCTTGACCGCCAGATCCCCGGCCTCGAGGTCGACGAACAGGGTCGATCCTTCCGGCAGCGTCTTGAGCTGGCTGGTCTTGCCGATGCCGCTCTTGCCCAGCAGCACGAGCTTGACGCCCTGCTTCTCCCGCAGCCGCTGGTCGGCGGTGATGATGGGAAGGGCCATCACGCCACCTCCTTCAGCCGCTCGGCCACCAGAGGGTTCCAGAGGATCTGGTAGCCGCTGTGCCCGTTGCGGGAGTACGGCATCGCCTCGGCCCAGGCCTCGCCGGCCTCGGTCAGCTCCCACTCGTCGCGCTCGTTGCGGAACTGCAGGCCGTGGTGGGCCAGGCGCTGGTTGGTGGCCTTGGCCGACAGGCCGAGCAGCCTGCCGAGCTGGGTGGCGTTGAGGG
>NZ_BCWK01000092.1:0-655 GCF_001592165.1 Caldimonas taiwanensis NBRC 104434 | reverse complement strand
TTTGCCGGTGCGCTCGCTGTAGGCCTGCGGCTGGGTCTTGGCCCAGATCAGGGCGAGGCGCGCGAGCACCGTGATGCTGTCGACGAAGTAGGTGTCGTACTTGGCCAGTTGCGCCGGGTCGCCATAGCGCTCGCAGACGTGCCGGTAGTGCGCCTCGGAGAACGGCGCATCCGCGGGCAGCGCCGGGTTCGCGCCGGCCAGGAACACCACGAGATCGCGGAACTCGGGCCAGGTGGTCGGGCGCACGCAGTCGCCGCGCCAGTCCTTGACGGCAAGATCCCCGGCTTCGAGGTCGACGAACAGGGTCGAGCCTTCCGGCAGCGTCTTGAGCTGGCTGGTCTTGCCGATGCCGCTCTTGCCCAGCAGCACGAGCTTCACGCCCTGCTTCTCGCGCAGTCGCTGGTCGGCGGTGATGATGGGAAGGGCCATCACGCCACCTCCTTCAGCCGCTCGACGACCGCCGGGTTCCAGAGGATCTGGTAGCCGCTGTGCCCGTTGCGCGAGTACGGCATCGCCTCGGCCCAGGCCTCGCCGGCCTCGGTCAGTTCCCACTCGTCGCGCTCGTTGCGGAACTGCAGGCCGTGGTGGGCCAGGCGCTGGTTGGTCGCCTTGGCCGACAGGCCGAGCAGCCTGCCGAGCTGGGTGGCGTTGAGCG
>NZ_BCWK01000091.1:0-676 GCF_001592165.1 Caldimonas taiwanensis NBRC 104434 | reverse complement strand
TCGCCCAAGGCAACCAAGACCTCAGCCATCGCACCGAGCAAGCCGCCAGCAGCCTGCAGCAAACCGCCTCCTCCATGGAGCAGCTCACCGGCACCGTCAAACACTCCGCCGACGCCGCTCGACAAGCCAACCAACTGGCCTCCAACGCCTCCAGCGTCGCCCAGCGCGGCGGCCAGGTCGTCTCCCAGGTCGTCTCCACCATGGAAGACATCAACTCCGCCTCCAAAAAAATCGCCGACATCATCGGCGTCATCGACGGCATCGCCTTCCAAACCAACATCCTCGCACTCAACGCCGCCGTGGAGGCCGCTCGCGCTGGCGAACAAGGCCGCGGCTTCGCCGTGGTCGCCGGCGAAGTCCGCAACCTCGCCCAACGCTCGGCTCAAGCCGCCAAAGAAATCAAATCCCTCATCGGCGCTTCCGTCGAAAAAGTCGAATCCGGCTCCAAACTCGTCCAAGACGCCGGCGCCACCATGAACGAAATCGTCGCCTCCGTGCGCCGCGTCAGCGACATCATCGGCGAAATCTCCGCCGCCGCCAGCGAACAAAACGACGGCATCTCCCAAATCAACGCCGCCGTCGGTCAACTCGACCAAATGACCCAACAAAACGCCGCCTTGGTCGAACAGTCCGCCGCCGCCGCAGAGTCCCTGCGCGAACAAGCACAACGCCTCGC
>NZ_BCWK01000090.1:0-681 GCF_001592165.1 Caldimonas taiwanensis NBRC 104434 | reverse complement strand
GGTCAACGATGCGCCCCAGCATTTCATGCCGGACGCGGTGACGATGGCCGAAGACTCGTCGGTCACCTTGCCGCCCGGCACCTACGTCACCGACGTCGATAGTGCGTCGATCACCACCACCATCACTGCCTCGTTGGGTACGCTGACCTTGGGCTCGACCAGCGGGGTGACGGTCTCGGGCAACGGTACGAGCAGCATCACCCTGTCGGGTTCGCCCTCGGCCGTCAACGGCGCTTTGGTTGGAACCACCTATGTGCCGCCAGCCGACTATCACGGCCCGGCCTCCATCACCGTCACCACCACCGACGGCAGCGACAGCGTCACCGACACGCTGTCTTTGACCATCACCCCGGTGAGCGACATCGTCAGTGACAGCTTCACGATCAGCGAGGACACTCCGGCCACTCTGGATGTGCTGGGCAACGATACCTTCTCCAACCCGGCTCACAGCATCACCGCCATCGATGGGCAGCCCATCCTCGCCGCAGGCCCGGCGGTGGCCGTTGCCCATGGCAGCGTCAGCCTCACGACGAGCGGCTTGCTGGTCTTTGTTCCCGAAAGCAACTATCACGGGCCAGCCAGCTTCACCTACACCGTCTCCTCGGGCGGTACCTCCGAAACCGCCACCGTCACCGTCACGGTCACCCCAGTCAACGATGCGCCCGTGGCCCAGCCCGATGT
>NZ_BCWK01000089.1:0-702 GCF_001592165.1 Caldimonas taiwanensis NBRC 104434 | reverse complement strand
GCCTGCTGGAGGTGCCGCAAGACGTGCGTGATCGCCTGCAGCCATGGCTGGAGCGTGCCGAACGCATCCGCTTGCAGCGCCCCAAGGACAAGCACAAGCTGTACGCGCTGCACGCCCCGGAGGTCGAGTGCATCGGCAAGGGCAAGGCCCGCCAGCCCTACGAGTTCGGCGTGAAGGTCAGCGTGGCGGTGAGCGCCAAACAGGGCTTGATGGTCGGTGCGCGCAGCCTGCCGGGCAACCCCTACGACGGCCACACGCTGGCCGAGCAACTGGAGCAGACCACCGTCTTGCTGCAGGGCCTGGGCGTCAAGCCGCACACGGCCATCGTCGACCTGGGCTACCGGGGGGCGGATGCCGACATTGGCGGGGTGACATTGATCCATCGCGGCAAGAGCCGGTCGCTCACGCGCAGCCAGCGGCGCTGGCTGAAGCGGCGTCAGGCGGTCGAGCCGGCCATCGGGCATGCCAAGCACGATCACGGCATGAAGCGCTGCTGGCTCAAGGGCGCTGAGGGCGACGCGCTGCATGCGGTGTTGTGCGCAGCCGGCTTCAACATCCGTTGGCTGCTGCGTGCCATCGCCCGGCGGGGCATTGCTCCAGCCTTTTTGCGCTCGCTCTGGCTGCTGTCAGCGCTCGCCGCGTTCGCGAGTCGACTCGCTACTCTTGCACCTCCGGCGCTTCTCGTCGGCACCGCGAGATGAA
>NZ_BCWK01000088.1:0-729 GCF_001592165.1 Caldimonas taiwanensis NBRC 104434 | reverse complement strand
CCGTGAGCGTGGCGAGGAAGCCGCCGTAGACGTGCGCCGCGTCGGTCGAGACGTGGCGGCGCACTTCCTCGAAGACCAGCGTGTCGATCCCCTCGGCGTGGGCCTTGAGTTCGGTGAGCCAGCCCTTGAAGCGCAGGAAACGCATGCCGCCGCCTTCGAAGCGTCGGGGCTTGAAGGCTTCGGTGCCGCTGGTGATTCGGCCCGTGCGGTCGCGCAGCGCCCAGCCGGTGGTGGTGCCCAGGTCGAGGGCAAGCAGGGTGGTGTGCATGGTGTCAGTCCTCGTTCGGTGGGGACTGACGCATCCGACGCACGATATCGATAGTTCCCGTGAGGCGCGCGCACGCGCACGCGCGTAGAGACTTACGATGGACAGCGTCAGATGCGTCAGTCCTGTCGGTGGTCACGGGTGTTCAGTCGTCGGCATAGGGGGTGTAGGCGGGCTGCATCGGGTGCTTGAGACCCACGCCACGGAAGCCCCGGATGCCGGCGGCGTTGCGCCATTTCTCGACGCCGCGGGTGATCAAGAGGTCGGAGAAGCGGCGCTGTGAGCCGACGAACTCGCCCGCGGATTCGGCCCACTGCTTCCAGTCGGCGAACAGCTCGGCGGTCAGGGACTTGGCGTTGGCCTGCCGCACGCAGCGTTCTTCCAGCCAGCGGCCCAGCGCGTCCTCGGCTTCGAAGTACTCCTCGGTGGCGGCCACGACCTGCGGCGGCGGATCGAGCCGGCCT
>NZ_BCWK01000087.1:0-745 GCF_001592165.1 Caldimonas taiwanensis NBRC 104434 | reverse complement strand
CCGACAACCGGCGCGCCGATGAACTGGGGCTGGTGTTCGACTCGGATCCGCGGCACGACCAGACACCGGCTGCCGCGCCTCAATCACCGCAGAAGGATGGTTCAGATGCTGATGCCGTAGAGCCTACGAGCGCTTGAGGTCGCGATAGAAGTTCTCGTGCGGGCCAACCGCTTCGAGATAGATCAAGCGGACTTCGTGATCGACGGTATAGCCCAGCAGGTAGAGCTGATTCTGGCTGCGGAACTTGTAGACGAACAGATCGGCGAGATCACCCTTCTTGCGTTCCCCGACGTTCGGGTCGGCCGCGATGACTTCGGTGGCGGCATCGACATCGGCCGCGACGTTGTCATGCAGCTTCTTGTAGGCCCGGGCAAACCGACGGGTTTGCTTGAGACCGTAGCTCATGCCTTGCGGCGGGACCGGGGCACGAAGAGGGTCGCGTCCTCACGCGGCTCGGCCATCGACGCCAGCGATTCGGCGATGAAGCCGACCGGCAGATCGGGGTTGTCCAGCGCGGCCCGGCCGACCTTGGCCCAGTACTCGACTTGGCCGGCGATGGTTCGATGCTCGGCCAGCGCCTCGGCGCGCGCTTGTTCGTAAAGCTTTTGGTCGATGCGGATGGAAATCGACGTCGTCATGGCGTCACCTGGGTAGGCCCTGCAACGAATTTACCACAATTGTCGTCTCGCAAGGCGTTCAATCCCATGCTCCCCCACCTCGCCGCCCGCCTGTTCGGGACGCCCTT
>NZ_BCWK01000086.1:0-812 GCF_001592165.1 Caldimonas taiwanensis NBRC 104434 | reverse complement strand
ATTCGCTGACTGTCAAAGGCGCGGCCTAAAGCCGCGCCGTTTCCCAAAGGAATCAATCAACGATCTGATGCTTGGCTTCTCGATCGAACAGCGCGTTCATACGGGTGTCGCAACCATCCACGCCAAGGAGCACAGCATGAAACCCACCCGCGCCATCCTCACCCACAGCAACTACGACGCCGACGACTACGCCTACCTCACCGCCAAGGGTCTGGAGCGATGACGAAATCCTGGCCCGCTGGAGCGAAGAGGCTGCGCACGGCAACGGACCCTGCCACTGGGAAAGCGCGTCGGCCCGCGCCAAGCTGGCCGCCGTAACCGGTCGCCAACAGACGACGCGAGATGATTGAGATTGAGCTTGGCTTCCTGATCGAACAGCGCGTTCATACGTGTGTCGCAACGATCAACGAAGGAGACAACGATGACCACAGCCAAAACGATCCCCGTCACCCGCAACGAAGCCTGGGGCTTCTGGGGCACGATGGACGCGCACGCGCAAGCCGCCTGGCCCATCGCGATGAACGCCATCTACGACGCCACGGGACAGCCCTTCGAAGCGGTGCGGGCCTTCCTCGACAGCCGCCACGGACGCCACTTCGCGGACGAAGTCCTCAACCGCATGCATGCGGGCCATGCCCTCCACGACGCGATCCGCGCCGCCACCCGGCAGTGGATGGAATGGACCATCGGACGCCGCACCAGTAAGGACTACGGCATCCCGCGCGGGCTTCCTTATCTGACCGGGTTCGTGATTCACTGCGAGATCGTCGAGGAGGAAGTCGCCGCCTGATCGAACGCCAGGCCATCCGATT
>NZ_BCWK01000085.1:0-833 GCF_001592165.1 Caldimonas taiwanensis NBRC 104434 | reverse complement strand
GTGGGCGACACCGACACCGACTTCGTCGCGATCTTCGAAGGGGCGCTGCTCTGATGAGTCTGGCTGCGCGCATCGCCGCCTTGGCCAGCCGCATCGGCCTGGAGGTCAAGACCAAGATCGATGCCAGCCATCCGGGGCTGGCCCGCGCCTGGGTGTGTTTCGGCTATGTCGGCAACCAGATCGTCGTGCGGGCCGCGCACAACGTCGCCTCGGTCACGCGGCTGGCCGCAGGGCGCTACCGCGTGCACTTCGCCAGCCCGCTGCCGGACGCGAACTACTGCTGGGTGGGCGTGGCCCGCAGCAGCACCAACAGCGGCACGCAGCGGCTGCTGATCGTGCGCGCGACCGCCGACGAGAAGACGCCGACGCACGTCGATGTGGGCTGCGCGACCACCGCGGCGTCGTTCGCCGACTCCCCCGAGATCGACCTCGTGGTCTACCGCTGATGGCCTACACCCAAGCCGACCTCGAGGCCCTGCAAGCCGCGCTCGCCAAGGGCGAGAAGCGCGTGAGCTTCGGCGACAAGACGGTCGAGTACCGCTCGATCGAGGAGTTGCAAGCCGCCATCCGGGCGGTCAAGCGTGACCTGCACGAACAGGCCGTGGCCACGGGGCTGTGGCCCGGCGCACCGCGGCAGATCCGCCTTCACACGACCAAGGGGACGTGATGGGCTGGCTGCACACCCTCAAGCGCCGGCTGCTCGGCACCAGCCCCACCTACGACGGCGTGGGCGGCGGCCGCAGGGCCGTGGCCTGGCAGGTCGGCAATCCCGGGGCGGTCGCGGCGCTGGCTTTCACGCAGAACGAACTGCGCGCCAAGAGCCGCGATCTCGC
>NZ_BCWK01000084.1:0-856 GCF_001592165.1 Caldimonas taiwanensis NBRC 104434 | reverse complement strand
TCAAGCCGCATAGACACTGAGTTGGTGAGGTGATGTTGCGGGGTTGGAACTCGCGAAGATGAATCGGCTCGATGGGAATTCCTGGGAGTTTGGAGACGGATTTCGATGAGCACGCCGGACTTTTTCCGCGCCCGACTGGACCAGATGATCGACCTGCGCCACCCGCTGGCGGTGCTGGCCACGCGTATGCCGTGGCAGCAGATCGAAGCGAGCGTAGCGCCGCTGCTGGCGCGCAAGGACCGGCGCGGGCGCAGTATCGAAGGTGCAGACCTGTTCGGCCCCACGCTGCAGGTGGTCGGCGCAGGCGTGAGCGCTGCGGGGCGCCCGCGCCTGGCGATCCGCTTGATGGTGTCGCTGCTGTACCTGAAGCATGCCTATGGTCTGAGCGACGAGGCCGTGGTCGAGCGCTGGGCCGAGAACGTGGTGTGGCAGTTCTTCAGCGGGCAGGAGTACTACGAGCCGCGCCTGCCGTGCGATGCCACGCAGATCGGGCGCTTCAGGCGGGTGCTGGGCGAGGCCGGCGTGGAGGAGTTGCTGGCCAAGACGATCGAGGCGGCCGTGCAGATGCAGGCGGTGCGCAAGAGCGAACTGCAGCGTGTGATCGTGGACACCACGGTGCAGGAGAAGGCGGTGGCCTATCCCACCGACAGCCGGCTGCTGGAAGTGGCGCGGGCCAAGGTGGTGCAACTGGCGCAGCGCGCCGGGCTGCGGCTGAAGCAGACCTTCGAGCGCGAGGGCCGCAGCCTGCGCCGGCGTGCCGGCGGCTATGCGCACGCCAAGCAGTTCAAGCGGCTGCGCCGGGTGCTCAAGCGCCAGCGCACCGTGCTCGGGCGCGTGCTGCGCGACGTGCAGCGCC
>NZ_BCWK01000083.1:0-891 GCF_001592165.1 Caldimonas taiwanensis NBRC 104434 | reverse complement strand
TGCTGCGCATCGAACTGGAGGCGCTGCAGGACGATGGCTTCGATCTCGATCTCACCGGATTCGACGCCGATGCACTGGCAGAACTGCTGGCCGATGAGGAACCACAGATCGAGGGCCGGACGGAGGACGATGCCATCCCGGAGATGCCGGAAGAGCCGGTGTCTCGGCCGGGCGACGTCTGGCGGCTCGGGCCGCACCGCCTGGTCTGCGGGGACGCGACCACCGCCGAGGCCTACGCGCGCCTGTTTCCGGACGGCGAGCGGGCGGACATGGTCTTCACCGATCCGCCCTACAACGTGAACTACGCCAACAGCGCGAAGGACAAGCTGCGCGGCAAACACCGCCCCATCCTCAACGATGCGCTGGGCGAAGGCTTCTACGATTTCCTCTACGACGCGCTGGCGCTGATCATGGCGCACACCCGAGGCGCGATCTACGTCGCCATGTCCTCCAGCGAACTGGACACGCTGCAAGCGGCCTTCCGCGCCGCCGGCGGGCACTGGTCGACCTTCATCATCTGGGCCAAGAACACCTTCACGCTGGGCCGCTCGGACTACCAGCGCCAGTACGAGCCGATCCTCTACGGCTGGCCCGAAGGCGCGACGCGCCACTGGTGCGGCGACCGCGACCAGGGCGACGTCTGGCAGATCAAGAAGCCAGCGAAGAACGATCTGCACCCGACCATGAAGCCGGTGGATCTGGTCGAGCGGGCCATCCGCAACTCCAGCCGCCCCGGCGACGTGGTGCTCGACCCCTTCGGCGGCTCGGGCACGACCTTGATCGCCGCCGAGAAGGCCGGGCGCGTGGCGCGGCTGATCGAGCTCGACCCGAAGTATGCGGACGTGATCGTGCGGCGCTGGCAGGACTGGACGGGCCAGCAAGCCACCCGCG
>NZ_BCWK01000082.1:0-956 GCF_001592165.1 Caldimonas taiwanensis NBRC 104434 | reverse complement strand
CCGTGGCCGTTGGTGCTCACGCCCAGCGAGCCCCCGTCGACACGCACGTTGCCGCGGTAGGTCATGCGCCGTCCCGTGATCACCAAATCGGTCACGGTGCGCGTGCCCCGCACGAAGCGGTTGTTCTCCACGATCACGTCCTCCAGCCCCTCGGCGGAGACGCCGTTTTGCGGGCTGACAGCCACTGTCCATTGATTGTTGTCCTGCGCATCGCCGAACAGGTTGTTGGCAATGACCACCTGGCGCGTGGCCCAGGTGCTGCCGTTGTAGCTGTCGGTGTAGCTGTCCAGACCGCCCGAATGCAGCTTGAGCGCATGGCGGATGCCGTCGGAGGAGCGACCGCGCATGGCGTTGTGGGCCATCACCCCCTTGTGCAGCCGCCCGATGCGCACAGTGTGCTGGTTGGCATAACCCATGTCGTTGCCCAGCAGCGCGATGCGTGAGCCCGTGCCCAGGATGGGGCTGTCGTTGGACAGGCTGCCGCCTTGGATGCGGTTTTCCACGATGAAGATCTCGCGCGGGTTGTAGAACTGGCTGGGCGAGACGTTGCGGTACGGGTCACTGCCGGCCCAGTAGTCTAGCGCCGCACCGAACCAGATGCGGTTGTTGTTGCCCGCATCGGCCAGGTCGTTGCGGTACAGCAGCAACCGCGCTGCCGAGCTGTCCTGTACGATACCGTCGGCAATGTTCAGATCCATCACGGTGATGTCCTCGGCGAACGAGGCCGTGTCCGGACGCCCCGAGCCAATGCGCACCGAGGTCACGCGCGGCTTGTTGCCCGACCCAAAAGCCCCCACGATGACGTTGCGCTCGCCGTGACGGATGTTGATCTGGCCAAAGCTCTCGCCACGGCGCAGCAACACACGCTTGCCGCTGTAGCTGGCCGGCAGCCCCGTCTGCGTCAGCGCTCCGCTCGGACATCCCGCATAGTTCGCCGTCTGCGACACGCACACCGT
>NZ_BCWK01000081.1:0-984 GCF_001592165.1 Caldimonas taiwanensis NBRC 104434 | reverse complement strand
ACCAGGCTCTCGATGCGGGTGGTCAGTGACATAGCGTCTCCTCGTCAGGACAGCCAGCGGCTCTTGATCACGCGCCGGCCGGTGTTGCGGTTGCCAGAAACACCCAGGCCACCTCGATGGGTGGCCTCGGTGATCGATTCAGTAGGTGTTTCAAGGGCTGGCGGACTGGCCAGCCCCAGTTGCCGCTCCAGTTCGCGCCAGTGGCGTTCCTCGAAGCGGTCGAGCCCTGCGGCCGCAGCAGCAGCACGGGCATACACGTAGCAGTCCAGCGCTTCGTTGCGCTCGCGCACCTTCTGCCACTCCCGCACCGGAAAACCATTCCTGTCGCGGCGGGTGATCAGTTGCTCGGCGCAGAGCTGCTGGATGAACTCGGCGTCGATCTTGGGCAGGTGGACGAAACCGGCCGGGTAGGTCACCGTCACGCCGTCGTCGGCCACCTCCGCGCTCTGGCGCAGGTGGTTGTAGAACTCGAGTTTGGCGAGCCCCACCGCGACCGCATACACCTTGATGCCCCGGCGCAGCTTCTTGCCCGCCTGCGAGACATCGACCGCCGTCGGTGTGCCGATCAGGGCTGCGCCCCCCATCGAACCCGTCCGCACGCCCTTGACCGCCATCACCCGCGCGTCGCGGCAGGCGCGCACGAAGGCGTAGGCCTCCTGTGTCGCAAAGCCGGTGTCCAGCGCCAAGCGGGCCAGCGGCATGGCCGCGCCCGAGGCATGGGTCCAGGTCTCGGCGAGCATCCCGCCCAGCGCCTTCCACACCGCATCCCGTGCGGTGTCGCCCATCAGCACCCGGTGCTCGATGAGCCAGGCCTCCTTGCCACGCCCGAAGGCCCAGACCGAGACCTCGATGCGGTCCTTCTGCACGTCGGCGCCGGCGGTGAGCAGCAGGCCGCCTGCGGGAATGGTGCCGATGGCATAGTCCTCGCGGCGCTCCAGCAGGCGTTGCCAGTCGGGCGCTTCGCCCTCCTCGACCCAGGTCTCG
>NZ_BCWK01000080.1:0-1013 GCF_001592165.1 Caldimonas taiwanensis NBRC 104434 | reverse complement strand
CGTCGGATAGCCGGCCGGGCAGATGTACGGATAGGCCCGGTTGGGATCGTGCTTTGGAACGCGGTGAAAGCCTTCGAAGCGTTTCGCAAGCTCGATCGCTTGAGGCGGCACGCGAATCACACGTGCGTCCATGTCGCCCCTGCCTTGATCATGCCGACGGTCGATTTGCCGATACCGTAGTCTTTGGCGATGCGCCGATGACTGCGGACGTCGGCGCGAACCCGCGCTACCAAAGCCTCGTCGAGCCTGGCTTTGGGGTGTCTGCTTCCGCGCGGCGGGTTGTCTCGGCGCTTGTTGCGCATGTCCCGAAGGTTCTCCGCCTGCGTACCGACGAAGAGATGCTGCGGGTTGACGCAACCGGGGTTGTCGCAGCGATGACACACCACCAGCCCGGGAGAAAGGTCACCAAAGACCAGGCGATAGGCGATGCGATGCGTCAATTGGATGCGCCCGTCGTCATCGGCGATCTTGCCGTAGCCTCCCTCCTTGGTCGATGCGAGCCATTGCCAGCATTCATGCGGGGCGCGCACCTCGACCTTTTCCCAGAAGCGCTCTGCAAGCGGTCGGTGCTTGCGGCTCCACGACCGCACAGTCTCGTCCGACCGCCCCATCACCGCAGCCCCTTTTCCAGCGTGCGATTGAGGAACCAGTAGTTCAGGATGCCTGCGAGCAGTGCCTGATCCGCTTCCGACCAAGCTGCGAGCAACGCTGGCCCGAACCCCACGCCCGACTGAACCGAGCCGACGAAGGTCGAGAGCTTCACCCCGGCATACATCAGCACGAAGAGGTAGGTGACCACGGGCCTGACCGTGGTGGACAGCGCATCGGCCCACTTCACGCCCGAGGTTCGGCCCTGCGCCGCAACCGCCTCGCGCAAGGCCTCGATGGCTCCGGTGTTCCATGCTGCGTCGGCCCCGGCGCCGATCTCGGCCATGCGCTGGGCGCCGCGCAGCTTCTCGAACTCCAAGGCCTTGTCCTGCATGGCGAGTTCATGGCTGCGCTCGCCCTTGCGG
>NZ_BCWK01000079.1:0-1036 GCF_001592165.1 Caldimonas taiwanensis NBRC 104434 | reverse complement strand
CGGTTGAAGTGGAAGACGAACTCGTGCCGGGGCGCCAGCCGCCCGGCCCAGTCGCCGGGCACGGTCACCGACTGGTCCCACACGTACCAGCCAAAGCGCCGCCAGCCTTGAGTGCGCATCCATGCGATCCAGCCGTCCCAGTACGGCTGCCACTCGTTGTCGCGATGCACGAGCCCGAGGTTGACCAGGAGTTGCGCGTCCTCGCGCAGTGCCGCGCGGGCAGCGCCGAACACGCCCTGCATCAACGCGTCCCAGTCCGCGATGCCGCCGGTGGTGTAGTCGCGCTGGTTGGCATACGGTGGGCTGGTGAAGAGCAGGTGCGCACGCTCGCCCTCGAGCAGGCGCGCGACGGCGGGCGCGTCGCGGCTGTCGGCGCACAGCAGCCGGTGTTCACCGAGCAGCCACAGATCGCCGGGGCGTGTGACCGCCACCGTGGGCGGTGTGACGTCGTCCTCGTCCGGGTCACGGACCAAAGCACTCGTGTCCTCTTCGGCGGACGGTTCCGTCTTCTCGATGGCGTCGAGCAGGCCTTCGATCTCGGAGGCCGAGAAGCCGGTCAGGTCCAGATCGAAGCCGGCGTCGGCCAGTTCGGCGAACTCCAGCGCCAACATCGCCTCGTCCCAGCCGGCATCGAGCGCGAGCCGGTTGTCGGCGATCACGTAGGCGCGCTTCTGCGCAGGCGTCAGGTGCGCAAGCTCGATCACCGGCACCTCGGCGAGCCCCAGCTTGCGCGCGGCCAGCAGCCGGCCGTGACCGGCGATCACGCCGTGGTCGCCGTCGACCAGGATCGGGTTGGTCCAGCCGAACTCGGCGATGCTGGCGGCGATGCGCGCGATCTGCTCGTCGCTGTGCGTGCGCGGATTGCGGGCGTAGGGGATCAGCGTCTCGACCTTGCGGTACGTGACGGCAAGCATGTCCAGAATCGGTGCCTCGGAAACGAAGAAGCCCGCCGACGGTGGACCGTGGGCGGGCTGGGGGTGTCGGGGAGAAGGTCTCGGGCTGGAGGGCTGCAAACCGCAAACCCTGCAAACCTCGG
>NZ_BCWK01000078.1:0-1046 GCF_001592165.1 Caldimonas taiwanensis NBRC 104434 | reverse complement strand
TTGTCGATCATCACCGACGAACTGCTGAAGTTCGAACTCTCCGGCCAGGTGCTGGCGGATCTCTCCAAACCCACCGACGGCGAACTGGGCCAGTTCGGCCGCCTGGTGCTCTTGTAAGGGGATGGCGATGACCGATAGCAATACCGACTTCCAGACCTTCCCGCCCGTGCCCCAGGTGGTCACGGTGGCGGGCACCGCGCTGGAACTCACGCCGATCCGGCTGGGCGAGTTGCCCCGGATCCTCGCCGCGGTGCGGCCCATCGCCGCCGACCTCTCGACCGAGCCGGATTGGCTCGCGCTGCTCGCCCGACACGGCGAGGCGGTGCTGGAACTGCTCGCGCTCGCCACCCGGCGCGAGCGCGCCTGGATCGAGGGGCTGGCGCTCGACGAGGCCGTCACCTTGGCCGCCGCCGTGTTCGAGGTGAACGCGGATTTTTTCGTGCGGCGGGTGGCGCCGAGCATCGCGCGCTCGGGCGAGCGGCTGGCGCCGATCCTCTCGGCTGGGACGATGCCGTCGCCCGGCTCGTCGCCTGCGGCCACCGCCACACCGAGGTGATGGGCTACACGCTCGCGCAAGTGCGCGGCTTGCTGGCCGCCCACGGCCGGCTGGAACGTAGGCAGAACGCCTTGCGGCTGGCCTTGCACGCGGTGGCGGCCCAGGGCGACCGCTCGGCCATCGAGCGGCTGCAGCGCGAGTTGTGGGAGGACGTGAGGCCATGAAACTGACTCTCACCACCTCCGGACTGCTCGATCCGAGGCGGCTCTCGGCCTGGAGCGCCGAACGCCGGCGGGCGATCCACGCGGCGGTGGCCAAAGGGATGGCCGCAGGCGGCCGCGAGGTGCGCGAGGCCGCCCGCGCCCAGATGCGCAGCGCCTTCCAGGTCCGGCGTGCGAACTTCGTCGCCTCGCTGCAGGCCAAGGTGTTCGACCGCAAGCCCGATCGCCTGCCCGCGCTGTGGGTGGGCAGCCGCATCCCCTGGCTGGGCATCCACACCCAGGGTGGCACGGTCGCGGGCCGGATGCTGATCCCGCTGCTGCCCACCCGC
>NZ_BCWK01000077.1:0-1062 GCF_001592165.1 Caldimonas taiwanensis NBRC 104434 | reverse complement strand
CCGTCCCGGCAGCAGGGGGATCAGCATCCGGCCCGCCACCGTGCCGCCGTGCGTGTGGATGCCGAGCCAGGGGATTCGGCTTCCCACCCACAGGGCGGGCAGCCGTTCGGGCTTCTGGTCGAACACCTTGGCTTGCAGCGAGGCGACGAAGCTCGCGCGCCGGACCTGGAAGGCGCTGCGCATCTGGGCGCGGGCGGCCTCGCGCACCTCGCGGCCGCCCGAGGTCATCCCTTTGGCCACCGCCGCGTGGATCGCCCGCCGACGCTCCGCGCTCCAGGCCGAGAGCTTCCTTGGATCGAGCAGTCCGGAGGTGGCCAGCGTCAGTTTCATGGCCGCACGTCCTCCCACAACTCGCGCTGCAGCCGCTCGATGGCCGCCCGGTCGCCCTGGGCCGCCACCGCATGCAAGGCCAGCCGCAAGGCGTTCTGCCGGCGTTCCAGCCGACCGTGGGCGGCCAGCAACCCGCGCACTTGCGCGAGGGTGTAGCCCATCACCTCGGCGTGGCGGTGGCCGGCGGCGACGAGCCGGGCGACGGCGTCGTCCCAGCCGAGAGGATCGGCGCCAGCCGCTCGCCCACCTGCGCGATGCTCGGTGCCAACCGCCGCACGAAAAAATCCGCGTTCACCTCGAACACGGCGCAGGCCAAGGTGACGGCCTCGTCGAGCGCCAGCCCTTCGATCCAGGCGCGGTCGCGCCGGGTGGCGAGCGTGAGCAGCTCCAGCACCGCCTCGCCGTGCCGGGCCAAGAGGTCGAGCCAATCCGGCTCGGCCGACAGATCGGCGGCGAGGGGTCGCACCACCGCGAGGATCCGCGGCAGTTCTCCGAGCCGGATCGGCGTGAGTTCCACCGCGGTGCCCGCCACCGTGACCACTTGGGGCACGGGCGGGAAGGTCGTGAAGTCGTCGCTGCCTGGGGTCATCGCACCCTCCTTCATCGCACCCTCCTTCACAGCAGCACCAGGCGGCCGAACTGGCCGAGTTCGCCGTCGGCGGGCTTGGAGAGGTCCGCGAGCACCTGGCCGGAGAGTTCGAACTTCAGCAGTTCGTCGGTGATGATCGAAAG
>NZ_BCWK01000076.1:0-1113 GCF_001592165.1 Caldimonas taiwanensis NBRC 104434 | reverse complement strand
AATCTTTGGCGGTGATCTCACCGCCCTTGAACTGCTTGAAGTAATCCATCAAGGTTTGGGGCAAGTCCACGCCGATGACGATGGTGGGCATGCCATTGGGTCCCTTGACGGTTTTGGTGGTGACGGCGGGGTTGTTTTTCGAAGGCGCGCCGCTGGGCTTGCGCGGCGGCTGGGCCTGGGCGGTGGCCGTGGCGGCGATGTCGTGCTTTTTCGACGGCACTGGCCTGACTTCGCCAGAGAACGGCTCGAGCGTGGTGGGCACCACGATGGCCCCGCTGACCAAGGTGATCAGTTTGTGCCCATACCCGGAGACCGTGCTGACCAGCTTTTGCCACTGGCTGTGTGCATCTCGTACCCAAAGATCGACAAGCGATTGCGCCGAGCGAGTGACTTGGGTAGGAATTTGCCCATCAGGTCCGGTCTTGCCCACGAGGATGCGACCGTCGAACTCCAGCCGGTAGGGCAAGTTGGCGATTGGATGCCGCAAGGCATCGAGGAACAACACACTGAGGCCAAAGGCGCTGGTTTCGGAAAGGTACAGCACTTGGCCGACTTGGAGCTTGCGGGGGTCGCGCAGGCCGTTCCAGCGCTGCAGTTCATGCACGGTTTTGCCGCAGCGGCGTGCGATGTCCCACAGGGTGTCGCCCGGTTTGACGCGGTATGGGTCAGGCAGCAGGCCCGGCAGCGGGCCTGTGCGCTTGCTTTCAGGCGGCTGCATCTTCTTCGCTCCTGTCTTCGTCATCCATGAGACAGTCTTGCGGCGGCTGTGCAACAGCCTCGTCGATTTGCCATGCCGCCGAGGACCACAACCAAAGCTGCATCTGCACTGGCTGATTGAGCATCAAGGGCTCGCTGAGGACATCGTCCTGAGAAACATCCAGACCGATCAGCGTTTCGTTCTGATGCACGCCATGGACCCGTCGCGCGATGGCTCGCGGCAACCATTCCCGGGGCACCTCTTCGAAGCTGACCATGCGGGCATAGACTGGCTGCAGCGGCCATGAAGCAGCCTCGATGGGCGCCACGACGCCCGATGGCAGCGGATTGAGCTGCGCTGCCGCACTGCTGCCCCCGCCCCAGTCATGCGTGGCTGCCTGGACGGTGAAGGTGCCC
>NZ_BCWK01000075.1:0-1188 GCF_001592165.1 Caldimonas taiwanensis NBRC 104434 | reverse complement strand
ACTCGATGATCTTGGACACGACGCCGGCGCCAACGGTGCGGCCGCCTTCGCGGATGGCAAAGCGCAGGCCTTCTTCCATGGCAATGGGCGCGATCAGCTTGACGGTGATCGTCACGTTGTCGCCCGGCATCACCATCTCCTTGTCCTTGGGCAGTTCGATGGCTCCGGTCACGTCCGTGGTGCGGAAGTAAAACTGCGGACGGTAGTTGTTGAAGAACGGCGTGTGACGCCCACCTTCTTCCTTGCTCAGCACGTACACCTCGGCCGTGAAGTGCGTGTGCGGCGTGATCGAGCCCGGCTTGGCCAGCACTTGCCCACGCTCGACTTCCTCACGCTTGGTGCCGCGCAGCAAAATCCCCACGTTGTCGCCCGCCTGACCTTGGTCCAGCAGCTTGCGGAACATCTCCACACCCGTGCAGGTGGTCTTCTGCGTCGGACGAATCCCCACGATCTCGATTTCGTCACCCACCTTGATGACCCCGCGCTCCACGCGACCGGTCACCACCGTGCCACGACCCGAAATCGAGAACACGTCTTCCACAGGCATCAGGAAGGTGCCATCGACCGCACGCTCCGGCGTGGGAATGTAGGTGTCCAGCGCCTCGGCCAGCTTCATGATGGCTTGCTCGCCCAGCTCGCCCTTGTCGCCTTCGAGCGCCAGCTTGGCCGACCCCTTCACGATGGGCGTGTCGTCCCCAGGGAACTCGTACTTCGACAGCAGCTCGCGCACCTCCATCTCGACGAGCTCGAGCAGCTCGGCATCGTCGACCATGTCGCACTTGTTCAGGAACACGATGATGTAGGGCACACCCACCTGACGGGCCAGCAGAATGTGCTCGCGCGTCTGCGGCATCGGACCGTCCGCAGCCGACACCACCAGAATCGCCCCATCCATCTGCGCCGCACCCGTGATCATGTTCTTCACGTAGTCAGCATGCCCGGGGCAGTCCACGTGCGCATAGTGACGGTTGGCCGTCTCGTACTCCACGTGCGCCGTGTTGATCGTGATGCCGCGCGCCTTCTCCTCCGGCGCCGCGTCGATCTGATCGTACGCCTTGGCCTCGCCACCATACTTGGCCGCCAAAATCGTCGTGATCGCCGCCGTCAGCGTCGTCTTGCCATGGTCCACGTGACCAATCGTCCCCACGTTCACGTGCGGCTTGGTCCGCTCAAACTTGCCTTTTGCCA
>NZ_BCWK01000074.1:0-1222 GCF_001592165.1 Caldimonas taiwanensis NBRC 104434 | reverse complement strand
GGGGAGAGGTCCTGCCGCGTGACCACGCCATCCGCCGTATGGGTGGGGTCGTCGCGCCAGTTGCCATCGGGCCAGACGGGCAGGCCGTCGAGCCAGAGATCGTCGAGCCGCCCTTCGTCGGGCAGCGGCTCGAAGGCCACCTGCGCGGTGACGCTGCCCGCATCGAGGCCGGGCACCCACTGCGCGAACTCGGCCGGCTCCACCGCGAGGCCCTCGACCAGGGGCAGGACGGTCGTGCCCGCGGGGACCGCCCGTGCCAGCGGCTCGGTGAGCCACAGCCGCTCGGGCTCCACCTCGGTGAGCGCCAGCACCTGCCAGCCCGTCTGCGTGAACACGATGGCGCGCAACGGCGCGTCCTCGCGCTGCAGCCCGCCCTCTTCCAGCCGGTAGGAAGCAGGCGCGAAACCGTGGCCGGCTGGTGCAAGGATGTCCAGCGCGAAGGCCCCGGTCTCAGCGGCAGCACCCAGCCGCACCGCATGTTGCGGCAGCGGCCACCACGCAGTCCTGCCCAGATGGTCGGCCAGCCACTCGGCCACCAGCGCGTCGCTCGCGCGCCCGTGGCCCACGTGGTAGGTCAGGAAGCGCCGCGGCACGCGCCGCTGTCCCTGCCGTGCCTCGTTGCCCGAGGCAAGCCGCACCACGCCGGTGGCCCATTGCAGGCGCTCGACCAGGGGCTCGGCCCAGTCGTGACGGAAGGCGAAGACCCCGCGTGGAGCCTCGGGCCAGGGCGTCTCGCCGAAGGCCTCCATCGCTTCTGCGACCATCGCCGCCGCGGCGGTGTCGCGGCGCAACACCTCGACGAGCAAGGCGGCGGCGCGCAGCGGCGGTGCGTGCTCCGCCAGCGTCTCGGCCCACAGCGTCGAGAGATGGGTGGCCGGTAGCGGCTGGGCCGAGGTCTCGGCCAGCGCCGTGGCGGCGAGCGCCCCGAAGGCCGCGCGCGAGATCGACTCGGCCCGTTGCTCGACAACGCTGACCCCCGGTGTGGGTTGGCCACCGACCTCGGCCACCACCTCAGGCACAAGCCGATCCGTCATGCCGACTCCAGCCCGAACTCGGCGGCGTTGAAGGCGCCTTCCGTCCACGGCACGTTGCCGTTCGGGTTGCGCTCGAACAGCGCCGTGTGCCAGGCCAGTTGCTCTTGCAAGTTGATGTCGCTGCTGACCGCCATCTGCGCGCCGCTCGCCACCAGCGCGCGCACGCGGCCGGTGCCCGCATCCGTCTT
>NZ_BCWK01000073.1:0-1228 GCF_001592165.1 Caldimonas taiwanensis NBRC 104434 | reverse complement strand
AAAACGGATGCGGGCAGCGGCCGCGTGCGCGGGCTCGCGGCCAGCGGCGCGAGTACCGCAGTCGGGCCACACATCGTCCTGCAAGAGCAACTGGCCTGGCACACGGCGATGTTCGAGCGCGACCCGAACGGCAACGTCCAGTGGACGGAGGCCGCCTTCAACGCCGCCGAGTTCGGCGTGGAGTCGGCATGACCGAGCGTGTGCTGGCCGAGGCCCTGGCAGAGGCCGCCGCCCAACCCGCTGCGATGGCGCAGGTGGTCGAACAGCGGGCCGAGTCGATCTCGCGCGCGGCCTTCGGGGCGCTGGCCGCCACCGCCTTCGCCGAGACCTCGGCCCGGCCGCTGCCAGGCGCTCATCTGCCGACGCTGTGGGCCGAGACGCTGGCCGAGCCCGCGCCGCCGCTGCACGCCCCCGCCTTGCTCGTCGAGGTGCTGCGCCGCGACACCGCCGCGGCGGCGATGGTCGCCGAAGCGATGGAGGCCTTCGGCGAAGCGCCCTGGCCCGAGGCCCCGCGCGGGGTGTTCGCCTTCCGCCACGACTGGGCCGAGCCCCTCATCGAGCGGCTGGAGTGGAAGACCGGCGTGGTGCGGCTCGCCTCGGGCAACGAGGCGCGGCAGGGGCTGCGGCGCGTGCCGCGGCGCTTCCTGACCTACCACGTGGGCCACGCTCGCGCGAGCGACGCGCTGGTGGCCGAGTGGCTCGCCGACCATCTGGGCCGGCTCGCGTGGTGGCCGCTGCCGCAGCACGTGGCGAGGCTGACCTCGGCGGCAGACACCGGCGCACGGGCGTTGGCGGTGACGCCGGTGGATGAGGCGGACTTTGCACCGGCCGCCGCACAGCTGCGCCTGGAGGAAGACGGCCTGCACTGGCCTGCGGATCGGCGCTACGCGCTGCTGATGGCCCCGGACGGCTGGCAGGCGCTGGCGCTCACCGAGGTGGAGCCGGATCGACTGTGGCTCACCGAGCCGCTGGCGCGCGCCGTCCCCGCGGGCGCGACCGTCTCGCCCCTGGTCGAGGGCCTCGCGGTGGAGCCGGCCGAGTTCGCGCAGTGGGTGCCCGGTATCGTCGCGGGCACCGTCACCGCGCAGGTCGCCTTCGAGCCGCTGCCCGACGAAGGGCTGGCGGGCGACCCGCTGCTCGACGGCCTGCCCGTCTGGGCCGATGGCAACTGGCGCGACGATCCCAGCGTCACGGCACAGGGCGTGGTCACCCGGCAGGACGTCTCGCC
>NZ_BCWK01000072.1:0-1275 GCF_001592165.1 Caldimonas taiwanensis NBRC 104434 | reverse complement strand
ATGGGCGTGTTGGAAGGCGCTGTAGGCCAGTCGCCGCACGCTGGTGTCGCGGCCTTGCTCGTCCATAAGCGCCTCGTCGGTGTAGGCCAGCACCGCCGACGGACAGGCATCGAGGGCATCGGCCAGCAATGCGAAGGCGCCGGCCTCGTAGCGGTCGTCGGGATCGACGAAGGACACGAGCGGCAAGGTCCCTCGCGCGAAGCCCGCCGCGCGGGCCCTCCCGACACGCCCCGGGATGCCGGGCAGCCGGTGCAGGCGGATCGGCGCGCCGGCGAGGCTGGCGATGCAGGCCTCGCGCCATTCGGTTGGCTCATCGAGCGTCAAGAGGTGCACGTCGATGCGCGGCGGACTCATAGCTGCCCCCGCCGCTGGGCGGCGGCCCCCCGAGGGGGCGCGCCATGATCTTGGGACGGCCCGGCGATCATGGCGACACCCCGCCCCAGTGCTGCCCCCAGCGCAGGCCGTAGCCGGCGCGTTCGGTGGTGCGCGTCTGCGCCTGCCAGCTGCTCAGGCCGTCGCGCTCGGCCTCGATCTCGACGGTGACGGTATCGCCGGCGCTGCCCGCATCTGCCGCAGCGCTGGCCACGTCCCAGGTCCAGGTGTTGCCGGCGATGCCGCTTTGGGTGCGCACCAGCACGCCGTTGCGGTCGCGGATGCGCACGGTGTAGGTGGTGCCGGGCTCGGGGCCGATGTCGCCCTCGTCCTGGCGCACGAGGTAGGCGGTCTGCTGGATGCGGTCGCGGTGCGCCCAGGTGAGGATCAGGTCGCCGGCGACCACGGCGGGCTCGCGCTGGCCGTTGAGCCGGATGCGCCCGGGTGGATACGGCCGCGCCTGGCGGCCGCTGAGCACCAGCGGCTGGCCGTTGGCGGCGAGCACCGCATCGCCCTGGTCGGTGGAAGTGCGCGGGATGGCGGCGACGAACACCGACTCGCCCGGGGCGCGTTCGGTGGTCTCGGCGGCCAGCCATTCGCCCACGCCGATGAGCCGCGTGCTGGCCGGATGGGCTTGCGGTGTGGTGTCGAGCACGCCGCGGGCGAGGTCGAGCGTGCCGGCGGTGGCATCGAAGGCGAGGATGGCCACCGCCTCGCGGAGCTGGCCTGCGGCATCGACCAGATAGGCGTAGTCGCCGATGCTCAGGCGCTCGGGCTGGGACAGCGCCGTCACCGGCACGGCCAGCGCATCGGCCTCGCTCGCCGGCAGTGCCTGGCCGAGCGTGAGCAAGGGCGCGTAATCCTCCGGGGCCACTGCCCCGAGATCGGCGCTCGCGGGCCCGG
>NZ_BCWK01000071.1:0-1277 GCF_001592165.1 Caldimonas taiwanensis NBRC 104434 | reverse complement strand
GGAAAGTACTGAACCATCACCAGCACCAGGTTGTTGGCGGCATCGCCCACGCCGATGGCAGGCACGGTATTGCAAAAGAACTGATAGGGCTCTTTGACTTCGATGCGGTGGTAGCCGACTTCCTCGAACTTGTCGTTGAAGATGAGCACATGGCAGTCATTCGTGTACCGCTGCCCTTCGTCGCATCGGTAGGTCGGTTGGCCTGTGAAATGAGAAGGCGTGCACACCTCATCGGGGTGGCTCTTCGTCATGAAGAGGACGGGCTCCAGGTAATGCTGCCGGCCATCCAGCATCATCTTGAAGCCCATGGCGTGCCAGAAATCAAGTCTGGGTGGGTTGCTAATGTCGATGTCAGCTGCACGAGCCGCGACAGATCGAAAGGCTGCATCGCGGACTTTCTCGCTTTCGTTGAGTATGCACACTGGCCGTGGGCGCCGGCCTTGCTGGACCTCTGCCAGCTCAATGGGGTTGCGTGGAGATCCGGAGCAGGTGTACTGGTTGCCCCAGTCGCTCGATAGCTTGATCTCGGCCTGGGCCAACGCCGCAAGGCTCAGCCACGCGGCTGCCACGCACACCCTGGCAAACGCGCGGTCAAGCCTGCTTGGCTGAGTTGGCTTTTTTATAAGCTTCATAAGCGCGCTCCAGTTTGAGGTGGTACTGGTAGGTTTCATACTTCTTGCCGTTGTAGTAGAAGGCGATCATGCGCCAGTTCTTGGTCTTGACGGCATCCCACAAGGAGATTTCTCGGCCCAGCGCCTTGTTCTTGGGGTCTTTCCACGCGGGCGGATTGTTCATGATGAAGCCGGCAAGCAAGCCCAGCTGCTCGACCTCCGAGGTGCACATCTTGTTGATGAACTCGTCAAGTTCACGCTCCCCACACAGCCTGTGATTGACGCCCAAGATCTGGAACTTGCCCCAAGAGCAGGACTTGAGTGCGGCAACAGGGTCCAGCCGGTAGGCGTTGATCAGGCGCTGGTATGAGGTGACGTAGTTACCAAGGACGTCGTCCTCATCGACGCGGCCGTCGTGCATCTTTGGGTCGTCTTGGCCCAGCCGCTCGCGCTTGCGGTAACCCACAGGCCAGGAGATGTCTGGGTGGGTGTTGTCATACTTGCCGCCTGTGAGCCGGCTGAAATGTTGGCGTTCGTACAGAATGGCGGGCACATGCCCTCCCTGGCCGTCCATCAGGCGCCAGAAGGCGCTGCCGCCGCTTTCTACTTTGGCGATGGCCTGCAGCACTTCCTGTTCGCATTCGAGGCGACCTGCCGTGTCGTTCC
>NZ_BCWK01000070.1:0-1280 GCF_001592165.1 Caldimonas taiwanensis NBRC 104434 | reverse complement strand
GGGAAGTACTGAACGGTGACCAGCACCAGGTTGTTGGCGGCATCGCCCACGCCGATGGCAGGCACGGCATTGCAAAAGAACTGATAGGGCTCTTTGACCTCGATGCGGTGGTAGCCCACTTCCTCGAACTTGTCGTTGAAGATGAGCACATGGCAGTCATTCGTGTGCCGCTGCCCTTCGTCGCATCGGTAGGTCGGTTGGCCTGTGAAATCAGAAGGCGTGCACACCTCATCGGGGTGGCTCTTCGTCATGAAGAGGATGGGCTCCAGGTAATGCTGCCGGCCGTCCAGCATCATCTTGAAGCCCAGATCGTGCCAGAAATCACGTTGGGATGGCTTGCTAATGTCGATGGCAGCTGCACGAGCCGTGGCAGATCGAGCGGCTGCATCGCGGACTTTCTCGTTTTCGGTGCGTGTGCACACGGACCGAGGGCGCCGGCCTTGCTGCATTTCCGCCAGTTCGATGAGGTTGCGTGGAGAGCCGGTGCAGGTGTAGTTCTCGTCCCAGTCGCTCGACAGCTTGATGTCGGCGTGGGCAAGCGCCGCAAGGCTCAGCCACGCGGCGGCCACGCACCCCCTTGCAAACGTGCGGTCAAGCCTGATTGGCTGGGTGGGCTTTTTTGTACGCTTCATAAGCGCGCTCCAGTTTGAGGTGGTACTGGTGGGTTTCATAAGCAGGGCCGTTGTAGTAGAAGGCGATGACGCGCCAGTTCTTGGTCTTCACGGCATCCCACAAGGAGATTTCTTGGCCCAGCGCCTTGTTCTTGGGGTCTTTCCACGCGGCCGGCTTGCGTCTGATGAAGCCGGCCAACAAGCCCAGTTGCGCAACCTCCGAGGTGCACATCTTGTTGACGAATTTCTTGAGGGAGGGCTCCCCACACAGCCCGTGATTGGCGCCCATGATCTGGAACTTGCCCCAAGAGCAGGACTGGAGGGCCGCATCGGGGTCCAGCCGGTAGGCGTTGAGCAGCCGCAGGTACGACGTGGCGTAGCTGGCATAGATGTCGTCATCGTCCACCTTGCCGTCGTGCATCTTCTGGTCGTCTCGGCCCAGGTGCTTGCGCAAGCGGTAGCCCGTGGGCCAGGAGATGTCCGGGTGGTCTTGGTCGTACCGGCCACCCGTCAAGCGGCTGAAGTAGTGGCGCTCGTACAGAAGAGCAGGCACGTGTCCGCCCTGGCCATCGGCCAGGCGCCAAAAGGCGCTGCGGCCGCCGCTTTCGACTTTGGCGATGGCCTGGAGCACTTCCGGTTCGCATTCGAGGCGACCTGCCTCTCTTTCCC
>NZ_BCWK01000069.1:0-1283 GCF_001592165.1 Caldimonas taiwanensis NBRC 104434 | reverse complement strand
AGGCGCTGCCAGGCCAGGCAGCCCTCCAGCGCCCAGGCCAGGATCCCGTCGCGCTCGGCGAGCAACTTGTGCTGCAGGTGTTTGTCCCGCCGCTCGGGCGGCACGGTGATCGTGAAGGGGATCAGGTGCAGCCGGCGCTTCATGGCCTCGTCGATGTTGCGGATGGCGGGCTTGTGGTTGCCGGCGACGAAAAGCTTGAACTGCGGCCAGAACTCGAAGAAGTCTTGCCGCATGAACCGCGCCGAGATCTTGTCGCCGCCCGTGAGGCTCTTGACCTTGGACTCGGCCCAGCGCCGCCCTTGCTCGGTTTCGATCGCCGCTACGAAGCGCGCGCCGCGCAACCCCGCCATGTCGGTCGGATGGCGGTCGGTACGCGTCTCCATGAAGGTGTCCATTGGCGCGTTGGCGGCGTAGTCGCCCAGGATCGTGGCCAGGGTGTTGACGAACACCGATTTGCCGTTGGCGCCGGTGCCGTAGAGGAAGAACAGCGCGTGCTCCTGGGTGGAGCCGGTGAGCGCATAGCCCGCCATGCGCTGCAGATAGGCTTGCAGTGCCGCATCGCCGCCGGTCACTTCGGCGATGAACTGCCGCCAGGTCGGGCAGTCGCCGCCGGGCGTGGCGGTCGTGATCTTGGTCATGCGGTCGGCGCGGTCGTGCGCGCGCATGCGGCCCGTTCGGAGGTCGACCACACCGCCTGGGGTGTTGAGCAGCCAGGGATCGGCGTCCCACTCGGCGGTGGTCGCGGCGTGGCGGCGGTCTGCGCGAGCCAGGCGTTCGACGCCGCCGACGGTGCCGGAGGTGGCCAGCTTGGCCGCCAGCTTCGGGTTGTCGGCCTGCAGGGCAGCGTGTCGGCAGACACCGCGGATCAAGTCGGTGGCCGCCAGCGTCTCCTCGTTGCGCCAGCGCCGACCGTCCCACACCAACCAGCGGCCCCAGGCCGCCACGTAGCGCCAGTCGCGGTGGTAGCGCCGGGTGAAGGCCAGCGCCAGGGCATCTTCGGTGCCCCACACCGATTCATCCGCGCCGATCACCGGCTCGCCGGGGTCCGCAATGTCATGCACCTGCACACGCGGGCCGTGGGCGAGGAAGGCCGCGACGTCGAAGCCCTCGGCCACGGCATCGGCCGCATCCCAGCCCTCGGCGGCTTCCTCGGGTGGGTAGAGGATGTGGCAGGACTTCGCGCCGGCCGACAGAATCGCCTGGGCCGCCTGCACGGCGTACTCCCAGCCCGGCTTGTCGCGGTCAGGCCAGACCAAGACGGCCTTGCCCGCCAGCGGCGACCA
>NZ_BCWK01000068.1:0-1301 GCF_001592165.1 Caldimonas taiwanensis NBRC 104434 | reverse complement strand
TTCGCGCACGCGCTGAGCAATGCGCACGATCGCTCGCAACGTAAAGCGCAACGCCCGCACGCTGGCTTCGCCCGCCTCGGGGTTGTATGCCGGCTCGTGCTGCACCGGCACTCGCATGAAGCTGCGGCAGTGCGCGCGCGGGGCCAGCACACTCAGCGCCTGACCGCTGTGTGCACCTGCCAGGCCCCGCCGCGGGCCCCATGCGGCTTTTGCGCCCCCCACCAGGCGACGCTGCGGGGGCCTTGCAGCTCATTCACTGTGATGCCGGCTGCGACGCTGTCGGTGCGGCCTGCGGTGCCTCATCGACAAACTCGATGCTGCGCAAAATCCGCAGCGCGTACGGGGTCAGGTCACGCGCCGGATGGCGGCGGATTTCGGGCAAATAGCCCATCCGTGTGTCCCAACCACTACAAACGGCTTTCTTGTCGCGAAACAAACAGTAGTGCAACACGCGGCGCCGAGTGCTTTCTTCGCCAGTGACATCATCCAAGGTGTAAGCAAACCCCTGGGCATTGACAGATTTCATCTCATAAATGCGCACCGCCTGGTCCAGCTTCTTCTTGAAGGCACGATCAGGATCGACATAGAGTCCATACAGCTTCTCCATGTCCTTGCGCCAGGTGTGCGTAGACGCGTCATAGCTCAGAGGATCACCTTCACTCAAGGCTTCTGGGTCGGCGTCATGGCAAAAAAATCGCAGATAGAGCGGCTCGATGTACGTCTTGCGTTTCAGGTTGAGGGGGTTTTCGATGGTGATACCGCCTTCTCCCTCGTAACCCGGCTTGGGACCAACTGCGCCATAGTCAGCCGAGGCTGGCACCTGAAGCTTGATCCTGCATCCAGGCCCCATGTCTAGCATGGCGGTCTTGGTCGCCCACTCTTGAGTTGATCCCTTTGCAATAACCAGCCCTGCACCCAGAGCCAGCACAGCCCCCAGCCCCACGACCCATCGCTTCACCACCATCTTCTCCTCGTATAGCCCTCGGGATACCACTGGGTATGCTGGCCTTGCTCGTCTGGCAGCCGCCGCTCGGTCAGCACTGCCAGCGCCACCCCGTACGCACAGCAGCGCGCATCAAAACCATTGAGCGCCGAGCTGTACAGATGCTGCACCGCCGAAGGCAAATTCACCGCCGCACTCGCACGCCAAAACGCCGCGCTGCGATAGCACACTTTGAAGCCCTGATCGGTCCACACGACCTGGCGCTGCACCTCGTGGGCTTCATCGGCATACCGGGCCATGCCAGTCTTCAGCCAGTAAAAACCAGCACTGTCTGATGGAGCATAAAAATCCTCTGGGA
>NZ_BCWK01000067.1:0-1408 GCF_001592165.1 Caldimonas taiwanensis NBRC 104434 | reverse complement strand
CGGCGTGCGGCCTTCCGCGAGCTGCACACCTGGCTGACCGTGCCGCCCGCGCCCCGGGCGGTGATGCTCTCCGGCGCGCGGCAGATCGGCAAGACCACGCTGATGCTGCAGGCCGCGCAGGCGCTGCTGGCCGCCGGCGTGCCCGCGGCCAACATCCTCTACGCTACCTTTGACCACCCGATCCTGAAGCTCGCCGGCATCGACGCGGTGCTCGACGCCTGGCGCGAGCGCGAGCCGCGCGCCGAGGGGCCGGAATACCTGCTGCTCGACGAAGCCCAGTTCATCCGGGACTGGGGCACCTGGGTCAAGCACCAGGTCGATTTCCGCAAGGACCGACGCATCGCGTTCACCGGCTCGGCCATGCCCTTGGTGGAGGCCGCCCCCGAGTCCGGCGTCGGCCGCTGGCACACGATCCGGCTGACCACGCTGTCCTTCTACGAATACCTGCAGATCAAACGCCTGCAACTGCCCGAGCTGCCCCAACTGCGCAGCCTGCGCGACCTGTTCGACTGGGCGCCGACGGACTTTTACCGCGCCACCGAACTGGGCCGCGACTACGTGGGCCACTTCCACGAATACCTGTTGCGCGGTGGCTTTCCGCAGAGCGCGCAGGTCGACAGCGTCACGCAGGCGCAGCGCCTGCTGCGCGAGGACATCATCGACAAAGTGCTCAAGCGCGACATGACCGCGCTCTTTGGCGTGCGCCGCGTGCTGGACCTGGAGCACACCTTCCTCTACCTGTGCCTGCACGATGGCGGCCTGCTGGACATGGTGGACCTGTGCAGCAACCTCGAGGTCAAGCGCCCCACGGCGCAGCACTTCATCGAACTGCTGGAGGCCGCCCACCTGATCTACCGCCTCGCGCCCTACGGCTACGGCAAGGACGTGCTGCGCGCGCGATTCAAGATTTATCTGGCCGATGCCGCCATTGCGCCGGCGGTGATGCTCAAGGGCAAGGCCATCGTGGAGGATGCCACCGCGCTGGGCGTGGCCGCCGAGACGGCCGTGTTCAAGCATCTGTTCGCCCGCTACTACGCGCAGAACGTGCGCTTCTCCTACTGGCGGGGCAAGCGCGAACACGAGGTCGATCTCGTCGCCGAAGTGGGTGGCGAGCTGATCCCCTTCGAGGTCAAGTACCGCGCCCAGCACACCGGCGCGCGAGACCTCAAGGGCCTGATCGAGCTGTGCCAAGCCAAGCGCATCGCGCGCGGCTACGTGGTCACCAAAGCGCTGGACGACTTCGGGCCGATGCAGGGCCTGCCACTGGCCGACGATGCCGATACCCCGACGCGCATCATGCGCATTCCAGCGCCGCTGCTGTGCTACTGGATGGGAGCGGCGGAGCTTCCGGGAGATGTGCCGTGAAGCTGGCCGCGCGCGCACGGGCGATGCCAAGCAGCGGCCATGC
>NZ_BCWK01000066.1:0-1426 GCF_001592165.1 Caldimonas taiwanensis NBRC 104434 | reverse complement strand
GTCATACTCGATCTGCCACAGGTACAACAGGCGCTCGCGGCTGGGGATGGGCCAGTGCTTGATGCGACCTGGCCATTGCGGATGCCCGGGGTCTACGGCGCTGGCCAATACCTCGACGCTGCCGTCTTCGTAAAACAGGGCCCATAGCATGCCGGGCTCGTCGGTGGGATACGGTGGCAGTTCACGCTCCACGTATTCAAACTGCCGGTTCGACAGCGAACCGTTCCACCAGTCGTAGCGCAGTTTGACTTTGATTCCTGGCCGCCAGCGGCGCGGCAATGAGTAGCAGCACATGTCCCCCGCACCTTCATAGGGTTTCACCGACGTGCCGCCAGCGACTTTGCCTGTCTCGGGATCTATGAATAAAAAACCGGTCAGATCCCGCCCGGTGTAGTTCAGCGCGGTCACGGCCACCGCGTCGCGTTCGTCTTGCCCGAGGCTGGCGCAGCCCAGGCTGGCAGCAGCCAGGCAGGTTGCCAAAATCCAGCGCCACCGCCGGGCGCTCGCTGCTTTGAGTGTGGTCATCTTGACTCCTGGGGCATCCAATGTGCCGCGCTTTGCAGGGCTTGGCGTACGCGGGCCAACCGTTGGCCGAGTTCCTGCACGGCGCATCGCTGCGCCTCTTGCAAGGCTTTGCTTGCTTGCGCATGGCGCCATGAGGCACGCGTGGTGCGCCATACGTCCTCAAGCTCGCGTTCGAGCATGGCCAGCATTTCGTCAGGCTCGCTGTCGTCGATCAGGGCTGCCACCTGCTGCGGACTCAACACCGGTGGGGTCAGCGCGGCGCTGGGGTCCATGGCCTGGTCTCCGTCGCCCAGGGGAAGGGTGAGCCAGCGCCCATCGCGCCCAATGCACCACCAAGCCTGGGCGGCTCCGATGAGTGCGCTGCGCTGCTGTGGTTGCAGCACTTCGGCAAGCTTGGGCAGGCGCCGGGTGTCGGCCCAGCGCAGGTGGAACAAGGTGCCTGCTGCATCCACGATCGACCATCGGGCCAGCCGATCGGCCAATGCCGCAGGCGATTCATGGGTGCGCACGGCCGTCACCATGGGGCGTGTGCTACAGGTTTGGAGCACCGCCCTGAGCGCTGCATGGCCGCTGTGGTAGGTCAGCACCAGCGGCGAGACCGCCAGGGCTTCGGGGCTCATCGAGGAGGGAAGTCGGCTCCACACGAGTTCCGGTGAGCCGCCTGCTTGACGGAGCTGCTCGGCCAATCCAGGGGCAAACGCGGCATCGAGCACCAAGAGCACTGCGAGGCCTTGGGGGGTCTGCTGAGCGTGGCGGTCCAGCTCGTCCAGCCAATGCGGGTCAAAGGCGTCGATCCAGCTCATTCATTCGACTTGGGTGAAGGCTGGCGCTGCGGCCAGGGATTTTTTGAGGCATTCGATGCACACGGTCTTGGGCATCGCTGGCAGAGCTTGGTCCAGCC
>NZ_BCWK01000065.1:0-1445 GCF_001592165.1 Caldimonas taiwanensis NBRC 104434 | reverse complement strand
GTCAGGCATCGAACGCCGCCAGAGCACCGCCAGCGGTGACTTGGTCGTATCGCAATGGAGATGCGTAATTGCGGCAACGGAGGATTCGATCATGGCTCGTTCCACGATGCTGCACGTCCGGGTGGACGAGGAAATCAAGACGCAAGCCAGCGAGGCGCTGGCAGCCATGGGGCTGTCGGTGTCTGATGCCGTGCGCATCCTGCTCAAGCGCGTGGTGAACGACCAGGCCATCCTGCTGGAGTTGAAGGTGCCAAACGCCCAGACCCGCGCAGCGATGGAAGAAGCTCACGCCATGGCCAAGGCGCGCACCGCCCGTTTGGAGTCTGCAGACGCCCTGATCGATGACCTCGAAAACGCCCGTTTCGGCGCGAGCCAAAAAGCCAGCCAGCAGTAATCGGGCGCCGCTGCCCAGGGCGAGCGATTCCACCAAGGCTTTCCTCAAAGACTGGGAACGCCTCTGGCGTTCAGGTCGTGACGACCTGAAGCGGCTGAAGGCGGCGATGTTGCTGCTCATTGGCAGCGATGCGCCGCTGGGGCCTGAATGGCTGGATCACCCGCTCTGATAGGCGATTGGGCCGGCCACCGCGAATGCCACATCGGCGGCGGCTTCCTGTTCATTTATCGCCTGGATGGCTACGCGATCATCTTCGTTCGTGCGGGCACACACGCCGAGCCATTCGAGGAATGGCCGTCAGGCATCAAACCCCGCCACCACGTCCCACTGCACGGCCCAGTCGGTCGGCAGCGGGTTCCTCTGGAACCACGGCAGGCTGATGCAGCGGCGCTGCATCCCTGACCAGGGATGGTCTGTCGCTTACCCAGTTTTGGCAAGGACCCCACACTTGCCCCATGGGCACGATGAACACCTCGCTCCCCGGCACCCTGAAGTCCTTCGTGGACGAACAGGTCAGGCAGCGCGGCTACGGCACGAGCAGCGAGTACGTGCGCGAGTTGATCCGCAAGGATCAGGATCGCCAGCCACTGCGCAACCTGCTGCTGGCCGGAGTCGCCTCGGCCCCGGCGGCACCCGCCGATACCGGCTACTTTGATGGCCTGCGGGATCGGGTGCGCAAGGCCGCCAAACCCGCGACCAAGGCGTGAAGGCCAAGCCAATCATCCCGCGTGAGCAGGCCGGCCGGGATGTCGATGATGCAGCGCCAGGACCCTATCGACGTCTGGCGGGTGCTGCTGGCCCGAGGGACATCCCGGCATGGGTGCAGGAGCCTGACGGCCCGTGACGGTCGAATCGCCTGGGCATGTCTGCATGCTTGCCGGGGGCCACCCGCGGTAGCGGCGCCCGGCCACGGCATGGCCCGGCGTCGGTCCACACGAAGTCGCCGTCACTGACCGCGACCCACTCGCGCCTTCGCACCAACGCGGTCATCGCCTTGTGCCGCGGCGCAGCCGCACAGGTTGACCGGCAGGATCACGCGCGTCCATCGGCG
>NZ_BCWK01000064.1:0-1455 GCF_001592165.1 Caldimonas taiwanensis NBRC 104434 | reverse complement strand
CCGCTACATGCAGTCGGCCAAGCTGTAAGCCTGCTGCGCCCGGCCCGGGCCGTCGAGGCGACGGTTCGGGGCTTGGGAGTATCCGCGATCCGCGCCATGGCGCGCGTGCGGTCGCGCCGGCGCCCGCCCGTGTCCGTGCACCCGACGACAGCCCACTTGGGCCTGACGCCCAGGCCCGAGCGCGACTGACCGACCGCGCCTGAGCCCTCGCGGTTCCGATGAAAGCCCCCGCATGGCGGGGCTTTCCATTTTTTGGCACACCCTCCTGCCCCCGCCCTTCGCGCGCGGCGCATCGCGCCGGCGGGCGGCCATCGGCGTGGTCGAGGTTGACTGCGGCGAGGGCGATGACCGTGTCAAGCTGAAATCATCCTGACGATACCGGCAGGGCTTGCCCGTAAGTGAAGTTGCGCACCGGAAAAACCCTGTCAGGAAGCTGAAAACCGCCACCTAGAATTCGCCCACGTTCGTGTGACCCCGCGAACTCGCTCTCTCGTCTTCTGCTCTCATCGATACAGGAGTGTTTCCATGGAACGTCGTTCCTTCATCCGCACCACGGGCTTGGCCGGCGTGCTGGCCGCCGGTGCTGCGCCAGCCATCGTGCAGGCGCAGGCCAATATTCGCTGGCGTCTGGCTTCCAGCTTCCCGAAGGCCTTGGACACCATCTACGGCGCTGCCGAGACCTTCTCGAAGAAAGTCAGCGAGATGTCGGGTGGCAAGTTCCAGATCTCGGTGCATGCCGGTGGCGAATTGATGCCTCCGTTTGGTGTGGTCGATGGGGTGCAGAACGGCACCGTCGAGATGGCCCACACCGCGCCGTATTACTTCTTTGGCAAGGATGAGACGTTTGCCCTGGCCTGCGCCATCCCGTTCGGCTTGAACTCGCGGCAGATGACGGCCTGGATGTACGAGGGCAATGGCTTGAAGCTGATGCGCGAGTTCTACGCCCAGTACAACATCATCAGCTTCCCGATGGGCAATACGGGGGCGCAGATGGGAGGCTGGTTCCGCAAGGAAATCAAGACCGTGGCCGACTACAAGGGCCTGAAGTTCCGTGTCGGGGGGTTCGCCGGCAAGGTGATCGAGCGCCTGGGCGGCGTGCCGCAGAACATCCCCGGCGGCGAGATCTACCAGGCGCTGGAGAAGGGCACGATCGACGCGGCCGAGTGGGTCGGACCGTACGACGACCAGAAGCTCGGCTTCAACAAGGTGGCGCCCTTCTATCACTACCCTGGCTGGTGGGAGGGCGGTCCCCAGCTGGATCTGTACGTCAACACCAAAGCCTATGAAGGGCTGTCGTCGGAATACAAGGCCATCATCGAGGCGGCGGCGGCCTACGCGCACACCGAAATGCAGGCCAAGTACGACGTGCGCAACCCCATCGCGCTCAAACAGCTGGTCGCAGCAGGCACCAAGGTGGTGGCCTTCCCGAAGGCGGTGATCGATGCGGCCTTCAAC
>NZ_BCWK01000063.1:0-1703 GCF_001592165.1 Caldimonas taiwanensis NBRC 104434 | reverse complement strand
AGGCACCTTCACCGTGCAGGCAGCCACGCATGATTGGGGCGGGGGCAGCAGTGCGGCGGCGCAGCTGCCGCATTTGCCTGAGGGGGCGCTCGATCGCCCCCCCAATTGGATCGCCATTGGCCACTCGGGGCCGGACGGCGAACCCATGGCCGGGCAGAGCTACAAGATCTTCTTCGAGGGCCATGTGGTCGTCAGCGGACAGCTCGATGCACAAGGCCGCGCATGGCACGAAAACGTGCCTGCGCGGGCGCTGCACGTCGAATACGAGCCTCGCCAGCCACAACCCGACAAGCCATGGCCCGCGCTGAGCGACCTGGTGGCCGCAGCACAGTCCAAGCTCGGAGGCCAGCCATGAGCGCCACCTGGGAAGAGCTGGATAACGCACTGGCATGGTTCCGGTCCGCGCCGGCACGGTGGCTACAAAGCGCCAAGCAAGACCTCAGTGCCGCGGCCGAATGGATCTGGGTGGTGCTGCAAGGCGATTTTGCCGAGGAGCAGACCACCGCCCAGGTGGTCACCGGGACGGTGATCTCGATGATCCCTCTGGTGGATCAGGTCTGCGACGTGCGTGACCTCATCGCCAACTGCAAGAAGATCCACGAGGACCGCACCAACCAATGGGCCTGGGTGGCCTTGGTGCTCACCCTGATCGGCCTGTTCCCGACCCTGGGCAGCCTGGTCAAGGGCTGCCTGAAGATCCTGTTCGCGTACGGGCGCAAGGCGGTCTTCAACGCCGGCCGCGCCGCGCTGGACAGCGACCTGTGGCAGGCCACGCGGCCCTACGTCGAACATGGCATCGCCAAGCTCAACGACCACCTCGCCCGCCCTGAGGTGCGCCGGGCACTGTCGGCCCTGCGCATCGATCAGCCGTACCGCTACCTGGCCCAGCAAACGCGCAAAGTCGCAGCCCAACTGCAGGTCAGCCAACTGACCGCCGTCATGGACAGTGCGCTCAGCCCCGCGCGCCAATTGCTGGGCATGGTGCAGCGCTGGGGTGGCTCAGACCTGGCGCGCCACGCCCAGCAGACCCTGCAGATGCTCGACGAGGTTCGCCGCAAGGCCGACCGCGCCCTGGCCCAGGCGGTCCAGCCGGTACAGAACTGGCTCAACCGCTTGGCGCAGCGGCTGGACGTCGAGCACCGCCTGAACTACCGAGCGCAGACCAATGCCGTCAACCCCCACCACTTCCACCGCTTCAGCCTGGATGCCGAGATCGAGGCGTTGCGCAAGAGCCGACCAAAGTGGGTGACGGTGGGGAAGAAGGCCAAATACACACCCCTGCAAGAAGCCCCTGAAGTCCCCCTCGGGCATTTCGATATCGGCAAGAAGGCACCTGGACTGCTCAGAGAAGCCTTCCAAACCTTCCACACCGTGCGTCCCGACGTGCTGCCGCCGGGCACGGTGCTGTACCGGGTGCTGGACCCCAAGAGCAACGACAACAGCCTGTGCTGGATGACCCGCGAAGAATTCGCCAAGCTGCTCAGCAAGCCCGAGTGGCGTCAGCGCTTCGCCGTGTGGCGCCACTGGAACCACAATGGTGAGTTTGTGACTTACACCGTGCCGCCAGGTGAAGGCTTGCGCGTGTGGCGGGGGACAACCGCGTCGCAAGAACTCAAAGATCGAAACGGCACTCCCGTCAAAGCCGACGATCAGGGCAACCTGTTCTGGCTCGACGGCGGGGCCGAGCAGATCGTGGTGAACCC
>NZ_BCWK01000062.1:0-1823 GCF_001592165.1 Caldimonas taiwanensis NBRC 104434 | reverse complement strand
AGATGCCGCAGTTGAGCCAGGCCGCGCGGCACAAGCTGCAGCCATGGCTGCAACGCGCGCAGCGCCTGCGCGAGCAGCGCCCCAAGGACAAAGGCAAGCTGTACGCGCTGCACGCCCCGGAGGTCGAGTGCATCGGCAAGGGCAAGGCCCGCCAGCCCTACGAGTTCGGCGTGAAGGTCAGCGTGGCGGTCACCGCCAAGCAGGGGCTGATGGTCGGAGCGCGCAGCTTCACCGGCAACCCCTACGACGGTCACACACTGGCCGAGCAGCTGGAGCAGACGACGATCCTGCTGCAAGACATCGCAGCCAAGCCCAAGGTGGCGATCGTGGATCTGGGCTACCGCGGGGTGGACGCGCAGCTCGGCGAGGTCGAGTTGGTGCATCGCGGCAAGCGCAAGATGCTCACGCCGGTGCAGCGGCGCTGGCTCAAGCGGCGCCAGGCGGTGGAGCCAGCCATCGGACACCTCAAGGCCGACCACGGCATGCGCCGGTGCTGGCTCAAGGGCGCCGAGGGCGATGCGCTGAACGCGGTGCTGTGCGCCGCGGGCTACAACATCGCCTGGCTGCTGCGGGCGATCGCCCGCCGTGGCATCCGGGCGGTTTTTTTATGGCTGCGCGCCTTGGGCCGGCTGTGCGCCGTGGCGGCGAACTTGGGCGTTCCGGGTCATCGCGCCGCGCTCGTCAGCTCACTGAGCTTTGCGAAATGAGTTTTGCAGGTCCGACTAATTGTAATGGGGGCTGTCAATAGCAAGATGGCATATTGTCGCGGGGATGTATCAAAAATGTTGCATTGGCGAGGCTGCGACGGGGGGCCGTGCATGCGGGTTACCCCCAGCGGAGCCCCCAGTGGAGTGACCCATCGGGATTGCACTCCGGGTGTAGGGTTGGCATACTATGCCAATCTTTCCTGCAAGGAGATCGTCATGCCGACGCGCAATGTTGTCCTCACCGATCACCAGGCCGCGCTGGTAGAGCATTTGGTCGCCAGCGGCCGCTACCAGAACGCCAGCGAAGTGCTGCGCGAGGGCTTGCGTCTTGTCGAACAACGCGAGGCCGAGGACGCCAGCCGCCTCGAAGCGCTGCGCGCCGCCGCCAAGGCGGGCATCGCCGATATCGAGGCGGGACGCTACAAGACGTTCGATACCAAGGAATCCTTGCGCGCTCACCTGAAGGCCGTGACAGCCCAAACGCTCGCCCAAGCATGAGCGAGCCGTGGCGCGTTCGCCTGGCCGCCAGTGCCGAGGCCGATCTGCTCGACATCGCGGCGTGGACGGCGGAGCGCTTCGGTTCCCGGCAGGCTGGGTACTACGTCGACACCGTGACACAAGCCATCGAGGCCTTGCACGAGGGGCCCGACATCCTGGGGGCCAAAGCGAGGGACGACATCGCGCCCGGCATTCGCACCCTGCATGTGGCGCGGCAGGGCAGAAAGGGCCGTCACTTCGTCGTGTTCCGGGTTGCCCCGGGGCGAGTCATCGAGGTGCTGCGCCTGCTTCACGACAGTATGGATCTGTCGAGGCATTGGCCGAACGATGACGCTGAAATCCAGTGAGACCGTGAGCAGCGGGGCTACAGCGTGCTCCTGCGGGGGCGGCGTGAAACGGACAAACGCCCGAAACTTTCCGCACTGGCCCGAAGGATTGCGCAGGGGTTCGGAAAATGAGTTCGAAATCGGTGGTTGACTGCACCACCAATCACAAGGGCCCGGACAGTCTCCGGGCCCTTTTTCTTGCCCGAAATCCCCGCACCACGCGGGGTTCCGGCCATCCGTGCTGCGGGTGGCCACCTGCCGAAACGCCCGGAATCGGCCACTTTCTCGGCCA
>NZ_BCWK01000061.1:0-1861 GCF_001592165.1 Caldimonas taiwanensis NBRC 104434 | reverse complement strand
GGGCGTTTTGCAGGGCCGACGAATTTACAGCGGATTTGGGACTTGACTGGAAAATCCCAACCAGTTGATTCTCTTCGATTAACGTTGGGACACTACTGCCACCCCAATTTTGTGTCCAAAAGAATCGCGGGCGGAGCACCGCTTATGCCGTCCTGCTTGACAATAGCCTCGATGGTGCTGGCGAAGCCCTACGTATCCTCGTCAATGAAGCCGCCTAGATCGAACGAAGCGCGTCTCGCGGTGCCCGTCCCTACGAGCGCACTACGAGTCGACGCGATTATGCCAATGGGGTTCATAGCTTAGCGAGCAGATTGACGAACCAACCCCGGCTTCGGTAATCCAGGTTGGTCAGGTCATCCGAGAAATCGGTGAAGTTATATCCAACACCCACTTTGACATGTTCGTTGATGTGGCGATATACGCCGACGAGCGCACCAAACCGAGCGTCGCCCGCTTCTTTAGCTCTCAGATAGCGCAATTCACCGATGGCGTCCCACTTATGCACAACGTGCCAGTCGAGCCGCGCGATGCCGAGCCAGGCGCGGCTATTGAACCAGCCGCTTCCGGCGACACTGGTGTCGCGCAGTTTGCCGAAGCGGTAGCCGAGCTTGCCGCCCACCGAGAGCTTGGGCACCAGGTCATATATGGCGTCTACAGACAGCACATGGCTGCGCTGCTCGAACGTGCGGGCGCCGCCCGATGCGCTGAGCTGGCCGGGGCTGGGTAGGTCGGCGAGGTAAGTGTACTTGAACAGGGCATTGAGCTTGTCATTGAGCACCGGACGGTAGCCCATGCCCAGCACCACTTCGGTGAAGTCCGCGTCCGTGGTGCTGCCCGCCCCGGCGTTGCTGATGGCGAAGTTGAGCTTGGCGAGCACGCGCCAATCGGGCGTGGTCTGGTAGCCCAGACTGTTCTTCACCAGCCAGCTCGTGCGCTTGCCGGTGGCATTGCCGTCCTCGGTGCGGTACTCGATCACACCCGCGTACTTGGTTTTCTCGAACCGATAGCCAGCCGAGAGCGAGACGGCGGTGCGATCGAGGTCGCCGGTCGCGGGATTGGAAGTGGTGCCTTTTTCGAGGCGCGCGCCCCAACTCCAGCGGTCGTCGGCGGCAAGGTCGAGGCCGAAGGCATGGATCAGCCCCGACGGCCCATGGTCTGCGCTCTGGTAGCGTTGTTCGGCGTACACCGACAGGCTGTCACTGTAGCGTGATTTCATACCAGCGGTGAGATTGCCGACACGGCCGCGGTAGCCGATGTCGCTGCGGTCAGGGTCGAGCAAGTAGTTGAGATAAATACTGTTGCGGTCTGATAGACGATAGTCCGCGCCGATCTTGCTCCCCACCCCGCCATCGCCGTCGCTGACTTCGCCGCTGAGCTTCACGCGATCGTTGATCTGGTAGTGCCCGCCCACACCCACGCGGTCGTTTTCGCTGCGGGTGGCAGCGTGCCGCACCGTGCCCTGCACCAGGCCGTATACCGCCCACCGTCCCGGCTTGCCTTCCCTGTCGAGCGGCTGCCAGGTCAGCTTGGCGGCTACGTCGGTGCGCGCGCCGGTTTCGGCGAGCGCGGCACTGCTACCTGCTGCCAGCGCCGTGTCACGGTCTTCGTGGCGCGCTCCCAGCCCGAGCGAAACCTCTGGCGTGAACGCATACCGACCGTCGATTTCCGCAGATCGGCTCGTGCCCGATGCGCTGCCATCCTTGAGGTCTGCACGGGCGCGCAATTCCAGTTTGTCGGTTGCCTGCATCTTGAGCTGCATGCCGCCTTGCACGATGCCTTCACTCGTGAGTTGGCCAGGCGCCGAGTAGCCATCGTCGCGCTTGACCCAGTAAACGCTGACGCTTCCCGGCTGCGCCCCGCC
>NZ_BCWK01000060.1:0-1956 GCF_001592165.1 Caldimonas taiwanensis NBRC 104434 | reverse complement strand
CCCGCAAGGACGAGATGCTGGCCGCCGCCCGCGCTCGCGGCCACGCCCCCGCCGACGACAACGAAGCCGACGCGCTGGCCTTGCTGCACTGGGCCATCGACCGCCACGACGCGGCGCAGGAGGTCTGACATGCGCATCCCAATTCGTCACTACCGTTGCCCGCTGGGGCGCCTGCAGCCCGAGCCGATGGACGTGGAGGCCGTCAAACGCCGCGGCTGGCGCGAGCAGCGCCTGCTCGTCGTCTCCCTCGACGACGACCGGCTCGACTGGATGGAACGCGAGCTGATCCGCCGAATCGGCGAGCGGCTCTACGGTGCACGGGAGGCGCGCCATGGCTGAGTGGACCGTCGAGCGTGTGGCCGAACGCTTCCGGGAGGCGGCCATCACCGCCCACCGCCTGCCGCCCGTGCGCGTGCAGGGCTACTTCAACACCTGGCCCGCGATCCGGCGCATGCCCTGGGAGACGCTGGGGGCCGAACCCTCGATCCGGCGCTTCCCGCCCGCACCCGAGACGGTCGAGCGGATGCTCGAGACCATGCGCTGGGTCTTGTGGCTGGAGGAAGAGGAACGGCATCTCGTGTGGATGCGCGCCGAGCGCCACCGCTGGCGCGACATCTGCGCCCGCTTCGGCTGCGACCGGACCACCGCCTGGCGGCGGTGGCAGCGGGCGCTCTCGATCGTGGCCGAGGCGCTCAACGGCAACCGAGAAGCGGACCGCCTGCCCAGCCGTTCGCTTGACAAGACGGGGTTGCAGGAATCCAATAACAGCTATTAACTGTTAGTATGCAAGCCCATGCCAACGAGTGTCGCCCTCAGCCCCCATTTCGAGGCGTTCATCAAGGAGCAAGTCGCCTCCGGTCGCTACAACAACGCCAGCGAGGTCGTTCGCGCAGGCCTGCGTTTGCTGGAAGAGCAAGCCCAGCGTCACGCCCTGCAGCTGGAAGAGCTGCGCGCGGCCATCACGGCCGGTCGATCCAGTGGTCCGGGGCAGCCGGCCGAAGAGGTCTTTGATCGTCTGGAGGCGAAGTATCGGGGTCAGGCAAAGCGCCGGACGACATGAACCGGCTCGTCATCACCCCGCTGGCCGCAAGCGACATCGAGGAAATCGGCGACTACATCGCCCAGGACAATCCGAGCCGGGCCGTCAGCTTCATGGCAGAACTTCGCGTGCAATGCAGGAAGATCGCCGCGCCGCCCCAGGCGTATCGGCTACGTCCCGAGCTCGGCGAAGGCATTCGATCCTGCGCCCACGGCAACTACGTGATCTTCTTCTGCGCGTACGACGATGAAGTGAGCATCGTGCGCGTACTGCACGGCGCACGGGATATCGGCGCCCAGTTCGGTGGCTAGCACCGGCCAAGTGGGCGTCTTTGATGGCCGTGAAGAAGCGCGACGACCGGATCCTCGAAGCCGTCCATGAGACGGCGCGCGACCTGCATCGCCTGGGCTTCATCGACAAGCGCAAGATGCGCAAGTACGACGCGCTGTGCCTGGAGCCGGTGCCCGAATTCGATGCCGACAAAGTGCGCGCCCTGCGCGAACGCCTGCACTTGAGTCAGGCCGTGCTGGCCTCGGTCCTCAACACCAGCGTCTCGACCGTGCGCAAGTGGGAAGTGGGCGACAAGAAGCCCAGCGGTCCCTCGCAGAAGCTGCTCGACCTCATCGAACGCAAGGGGCTGGAGGCCGTGCTCTGAAGTCGCGGGGCACGAGCGCACCGCCATTGCGCCTGCGTGTTTTGGCGTGATTTGGCGGGTGGGATCGTGCATCCGCGTGCGTCTGCGGCGTGATGCGGCTTTGGCCGCTGCAACAGATTCGCCGGTCCGGGGGTAGTATCTCGGCTAACTTCTGGACAGCGGTGACGGTCGAGGAAGCCGCCCGGCCATTCACGGGTCCTTCCTGGCGACCCAGCCATGCGGGGGGCGCGAGCGCAGCATTGGCCTAGCGTCCGACCGCAAA
>NZ_BCWK01000059.1:0-2030 GCF_001592165.1 Caldimonas taiwanensis NBRC 104434 | reverse complement strand
GCGTCATCGACGTGGCCGGCTACACCGTCCAGGTGTTGGATGTCGATGCCTTGCGCCGCTTGGCCGAGCCCCCGCTCGGAGAACCTGCGCCTGCCTGAGGCTTGCGCAAGCCGGCTCGCGGCGCCACGGCCATCGTTCCCGGCCCTCTTGGGCCTTTGGCAGATCGACGAACGGGCGTGGCTGGCTCCCCCGGGGGGCGCGGTTTGGCGAAGGGCGCGCCTCAAGCCGGCACGGCCTCGGGGTTTCGCACGGGCGCGCGCGTCAGCCGCAGCCGGTCTCCACCGGCATACACACGGCGAAAACGCAAGTACCCCCCGCCCAACTCAAACGGCTCGCGCCCGCGTGTGCGCATGGGTGGCACCTGTCCTGTGGCTTTGTAGTGCCGCACCCATTCCAGCTCTCGACGCCCCAAAGGCGCCGGTGGCAGCGGCTCGCCCCAGCGGCGCGCCCGTTCAAGCTGTTCCACATACTCGTCATACACCCGCACCCAGCGCTTCAGCCCGTCTTCGACCTGCGAGGCTTCCCAGCCCGACAGCTTGAACCATGCCCGCGAGTCGTGAATCAGCGTCTCGAACAAGGCGGCCACCGCCGGTGGCACGTCGGCACGGTCCCAGAACCCCGCAATGTCTTTCCACTCCTCGAAGCGCCCACTGTCCAAGCCCGGCACCTGCTGCGCTTCGGCACGCATGCAGGTGTCCAATACCTCGTCCCCACACCAGGCCGCCCCCCGCGCTTGCAGGCGCCGCCACTGCTCGAAGCGATCGATCTCCTCGCAAAACTCCCGGTCCGCGCTGAGAAGGTCGTTGCGGTCTTCCTGCCGCGCGCGCGCCAGCACCGGCATCTGGGCCACTTGCCCTGCCCAGCGACGTCGCCACAGCATGGCCAACTCCATCTGCGTACGCATGCAGGCGCGCAAAGGCGCCATGCCCGGGCGCGGGTACTGGCTGGCATACGCTTCGCTGGCTTCGATGTAGGCGTTGAAGGCTCTCAAGGTGTCCGAATCGATGAGGAAGCGTCGCTTTGCGGGTGACGTTGCCAACTCCAACTTCAACGGCACCCCATGCAGCCGCGCTTGCCGGTACATCTCGGCCAAAGGAATGCGCGACAGCAAGTCCGCGCCTTCCGGGTCGTTGCCGCGCCCTTGTTCGCCGGGCGCATAGCCGCCGCCCACATCCGAGTGCACCCCCGGATAGACGATCTCTTGGCAGTTCGGAGGCAGCACGCCACCCACCGAAATCGAGTCCAGCGCGAACGAGCGGCGCACCTCATGGGCCGAGACCAGGTGTGTGCATGCCACCCCCGCAGGAATGCGCAAGGACACTTCGGCGTCGGCCCAGGCGCCATGCCCGTCGGCCAGCAGGGTCAGGGGGGCCAGGCCCACGGAGGCTACCGTGTCGAACAAGCCCAAAAAATCGAATTGCACCGGAAAACCCGCCAGCGTGCGGCCGCTGCGGCCCAGCATGCGTGCATCCAGCTCGCACAAGGCCACGAACCAGTTGGCAAACGCCCGCGCTGCGGCCGCCCCGCGCGAAAACCCAAACGCGCTCACATACACATGGCGCACGATGCCCGGGTCGATGCGCTGCGGCCGCTGCGTCACGGGATCGACCATGTGCACACGCAGCGCCTCGTGCATGCGCTGCAAAATCCTGTGCCAATGCGCCATGATGTTGGCCGCTTGCGGCCCATCCTCGCTGGGCAACACGAAACGGGGCTCGGCGCGCAAGCCGTGGCGGTTCAAATCCGCCAATCTCGACAACTCTACGACCTCGGCATGCGTGACCAGACTCGTTTTGAGAAAGTACCGATGCACGGCATTGAGGGCCTGCGCCAAGGCCCACATCAAGCGCCGCTCGCCCCAGCGCGCCGCCGCCGAGCCCAGCAACCCATCCAGACCCCGGCCACTGTCGCCCAGCTCCTCAAAGGGCGTGCCCACCCCGGGAATGTAGATGCGAAAGTAGTTGGGATAGGCAGCCTCGTTCGGCCACCGTGCCCGCCCCTTCAACGCCGACTGCGGCGCGATCGTCTGG
>NZ_BCWK01000058.1:0-2032 GCF_001592165.1 Caldimonas taiwanensis NBRC 104434 | reverse complement strand
CTTGCACCCTGACGCTATCGAAGCGCCGCGCTCGCGCCCCCCGCATCGCGCTTGGGCCAGGAAGGACCCGTTGATGCGCGGGCGGCTTCGTCGGGTGTCACCGCTGTCCTGAAGTTAGCCGAAATCCTACCCCTGAAGCGGCGGATCTGTTGCAGCGGCTCGAGTCGCGGTTTCCCGCAGATGCGCGGTCATGCCCGACCCCGCGCGCCAAATCACGCCAAAACACGCGGACGGGAAGCGTTGGGTGGGGACTTTCGGTCGCGTTTGGCCACCCGGCACAACGCGTCGTATTCGCGCATCTTGCGCTCGTCGATGAAGCCAAGGCGATACAGATCGGAGGCCATCTCATGAACCTCGCGCAGGATACGACTTTTGCCTCGCTTCACGGTCATGGTCGATCGTTCGTTGCATGCCACCAAGGGCGCTCAAGCCGCGACGATCCGAAACTCCGTCGCCTTGGCCACAGGACGGACATGGTTCTTCTCGCGCCGGAGCTCGACGATGCCGTAGCGCGACATCGTCTTGAGCGTGCGCGAGAGGTTGCTCGGCTTGCGCCCGGTGGCCTCGGCCAGTTCCGAGATCGATCCAGGTCGTCTCTCGGCGATCACGCGAATCAAGGCCCGGTTGTCGTCGCTGAGCACCTCGGCCAGGGACTTCATCGAGGGGAACCAGATTTGCGGCTCGCCTGGCTTGGGCTTGTGCTCGCTGCGCGTGATCGCAAGCGCGCGCTCGCGGATCTCGTCTTTCGGCAGGATGCCGATCACGATCGGTTTCATCGTCATTCCATCTTGCTGCGCAGGGCAATCTTTCCGGTTGCCCATCACTCGGACAGTCGGCCTTTTCGTACCAGATCGACGACCCGGTTTCGCACCTGCTCCAGCTTTTCGTCGCTGATGCGTCCTGCCACGCGTTGGAACAGGCCTTGATGCGCAGTGAACAGTTTTCCGGGACGGATGAAGCTAGCCCGCGCCAGGGAGCCCCGGGAGAAGTCTCCATCCGCCAGTTCGATCGCGAACGAGTCGGCGTAGGGCCGGCTGGTGATTTGCAGGCACAGCCAATCCTCCCGTCCTGCATGGGCAAGAACGAGTGCCGGTCGAAGCTTGGATGTCGATAAATCGGAGAACGGGAAAGGGACGAGGACCACGTCGCCTATTGCAGGTGCGTCCATGCCTCGTCCTCTTCCGGTTTCAGCCAATCTTCCGCAAGGGTCTTCTCAGCCAGCTGAGTGGTCTCGTCGATCTCGACCGGTGCCTCATCCAGGATGGTCACCAAGGCGCGATGCGTGCCTATGATCTTGATGGGCTCGGCCAGACGGACATGCCCCTGTTCGTCGATGATGGCTTCCACGGTCTGTTTCATCGCATGTCCTCCGCTCGATCCGGATCGTCCGGCTCGGCCTTGTTCTACGAGCCTTGAATGTTATCATCTATTGATACATAACGCTGGGTGGATCTCACCCGTTCAGCCGCTCGGCCACGGTCTGCAACGCCCGCTGCCACCTCCGCCAGGCCGTGGTGCGGTCGCAGCCGAAGCGCGCGCAGATGTCGCGCCAGCGGTGGCGCTCGGCGCGCATCCACACGAGGTGCCGCTCCTCTTCCTCCAGCCACTGCACCCAGCGCATGGCTTCGAGCATGCGCTCGATGGCCTCGGGACTGGGCGGGAAGCGCCGGATCGTCGGTTCGGCGCCGAGCGTCTCCCACGGCATGCGCCGGATCGCGGGCCAGGTGTTGAAGTAGCCCTGCACCCGCACGGGCGGCAGGCGGTGCGCGGTGATGGCGGCTTCGCGGAAACGCTCGGCCACCTGCTCGATGGTCCACTCAGCCATGGCGTGCCTCCCGGGCTCCATCCCGTTGTCCATAGAGCCGCTCGCCGATGCGGCGGATGATCTCGCGCTCCGTCCAGTGAAGCCGCTCATCATCCAGGCCGACGACGAGCAGGCGTTGTTCGCGCCAGCCCTGGCGTTTGACGGCTTCCACGTCCATCGGCTCGGGCTGCAGGCGTGCCAGAGGGCCACGGTAGCGAGGGGTCGGAA
>NZ_BCWK01000057.1:0-2128 GCF_001592165.1 Caldimonas taiwanensis NBRC 104434 | reverse complement strand
AGGGGCGTCCCGAACAGGCGGGCGGCGAGGTGGGGGAGCATCGGTGTCAGTCCTGAAGTTCGGTGTTTGGCTTGTGGCACCGGCGGCCGCAACCGGATCGGCGGTGTCTCTCTGGTTGTCGTGCCGCGGGGAGTCCAAAACCAGTTGCGAACTCTCGAACGATGTGGCCGATTCGCCGACGTTGTGCGGGCCGGCTGCCGCGCCCACAAGCCTTGCGCGACGCGTCGGTTCGGCCAGCGCGTGGAGGACGCTGGAATGCCCTCTCCGAGCTGCCCGTCGGTCGCTCGTTCAGGAAGGTGCCAGCGTGCGTTCGAGCCGGGCCTGCATGCGGCGCAGGCAGGCCTGCAGTTCGGGCGGCGACTCCACCTCGAAGTCCACGTCCAGGCTGAGCAGCCAAGCGGCCAGCGCCGCCACCCGGTGGGCGCCCGTGACGAGCCGGCAGCGAGCCGGCCCGAGCGCCTCAAGGCGGCCGGCCAACGGGGAGATCTGCTCTTGCGCGGCGTCGACGGGCGAATGCAACACTACCCGCGCCTGCACGCGGTAGACGTCGGTGGAGATGCGGCGTGCGACGAAAGCGGCCAGATCGGCCCGCGTCGGTGGCCGGGCAGAGGCCTTGCCTCGGCTGCCGCCCGTTACGCCGTCCTCGGCGGGAAGGGGGCGCGGGGAAAAGGCGTCCCCCATTGTGCGTACGTCCTCGATGCGGTCGACGCGCAGAGTGCGCCAGTCCGCGCGTCCGCGGTCCCAGGCGACGAGATACCAGCGCGACTCTGCACACACGAGGCCAGCTGGCTCCATCCGACGAACGCTGGAGCGGCCCTGTACGTCGCGGTAGCGCAGCTCGACCACCTGCTGCAGCTCGCTGGCGTCGGCCAGCGCAGCGAGATGGCCCAGGTCGGCGGCCGGTGCTGCGTTCGTCAGTGGCTGCACCGCATCGAAAAGGCTCTTGAGGCGGCGCGCCAGCCGCGCCGGCAAGAGCGTCTCGAGCTTCATCGAAGCCACCAAAGCGGACTCCTCCAAGCCGCGCACGCCGCCCAAGGCAGCGCTTCGCAATGCGAGCGCGAGCGCGAGAGCCTCGTCCTCCTCGAAGGCCAGGGGCGGGAGCTGGGTGCCTGCCTCGAGGTGGTAGCCGCCCTCGGCACCTGGCAGCGCCCGCACCCGGTAGCCGAGTCCGCGCAGTCGCTCTACATCCCGTCGGACGGTGCGCGTCGTGACACCCAACCGCTCGGCCAACTGCGGCCCGCTCCAAGAGCGGCGCTGTTGCAGCAGGCCGAGCAGCCTCAGGAGGCGGGACGAGGCGGGCAGCATGCAGATTTCGAATGAGGACCGAAACTGTCCGCAATCCTAAAGTAGGCTGCAGGCCTTGCTCCACCCAACGCCAGGAGGCCACGCATGGACCGACCCATCCTCAACATCAACGACGCGAGTTACACCGACCTCGCTGACCTCTCCCGTCTCTGGGGCTCCGAGATGCCGGCCGAGCGCTACGGCGGCCGAACCGCGCTGATCGGCCGCGCGCTCGGCGCTCGCCAGCTCGGCTACAACGTCACCGTCATCGCGCCTGGCAAGCGGGCATATCCCTACCACTGCCACACCGTCAACGAGGAGATGTTCTTCGTGATCGAAGGCCAGGGCGTGCTGCGCGTCGGTGGGCAGACGCATCCGATCCGCGCGGGCGACGTGATTGCTTGCCCGGCCGGCGGCTCGGAGACCGCGCACCAGATCGTCAACACCGGCACCGCCGAGCTGAAGGTACTGGCGGTGAGCACTGCGCGCACGCCCGAGGTCTGCCATTACCCCGATTCCGGCAAGTTCGGCGTGCTGGACCCGGAGCACCGCTTCGCCTACATGGGGCGGGTGAAGGACGGTCTGGACTACTGGGACGGCGAGTAGTCCCGGGGTCGTCCGCGCCAGGCAGCCGGGGCCGCAGCGGCGAGGTCCGACGTCGGGCACGGCGTTGCCGCGCCGACTCGTCTGCCCGGAGAGGATCACATCGCTTCACGCATCGCTTCACGTTCGCTTTCGCTCACGTGAGCCTCCGCCGCTAGCGGAGTGACGGTGTCGCTCCGCCTGTCGTGCCGCGGATCCGAGTCGAAGACCAGCCCGAGGTCGTCCGCTCGCGCGTTGTCCG
>NZ_BCWK01000056.1:0-2142 GCF_001592165.1 Caldimonas taiwanensis NBRC 104434 | reverse complement strand
CAGCGCCGCACCCACGATGAGGCTGGTGCGCCCGGTCTCCAGGTTCTTGACGTAGCCGCCGCCGGCACCTGCCGGCAGGCGCAAGGCATAGGACGCGGGTCGCCGGCCCTGGATGCGCGTGGCCTGCGGCGACAGATACGCCGCCTTGCCGCGCGCGAGCCACGGATCGCCGAAGGGGTCGAGTGCCTGCGGGTCGTAGTGATCGAAACCGTCGATGAAGAGCAAGGCCATGGCTATCCCTGGAGCGCCGCGCGCACCGCACGCGCGTTGCGCCCGATGATGTTGAGGATCACCCGCTCGCCGGCGGGGGTCTGCAGGTGGTCGTGGGTGACGGCCGGGTCGATGGCGTTGACGATGCGCACGGCCTGGATGACCTGCGGCGCGGCCGGCTGCACCTGGACCTGGGGCACGAGGCCGCCTGCGGCCAGGGCCAGCCGATGGCCGTCCCACGCGGGCGGGGCCTTGAGGCCATTCAAGGCATCCAGAAACGCCACGCCCACGCGCTTGACGGCGGCAGCCCGCACCACGTACTCGCCGGCCGACAGCCGCGCCGGGATCGAATCCGAGGTCGAGGTGCCGGGGCCGGTGACATAGCCGCCCACAGCGAACTTCTTGACCTTGCCCATCAGCGCCATGACGGCGGCCACCATCGCCGCCATCGCCGCGAGCGCCAGCCCCGGCCCCACGACGGGAATCGCGGCCTGGGAGGCGGCCGCGCCTGACCCGGCCTCGGCGGCATTGGCGCTGACCTTGGCCGCCGTCTCGGCCTGCTTGGTGGCCACCGACTGGGCGGCCGCGGCCTGCTCGATGGCCGCTTCTTGCTGGGCAAAGCCCAGCTTCATCGCCAGCATCCGCGCCTGCATCGCCACCCACTGCTGGAAGGGCTGGATGACCAGGTGCTGCAGGAAGGCCTCCGAGATGCTGCGGAAGATGTTCGAGAGCCCTTCGCGCAGGCTTTGCGCCCCAGTGACGATGCCCTGCACGGCCTGCCCGAAGCCTTCGCCGATGCGGTTCCACAGCGGCGCGAGCTCGTCGGTCACGATGCGCGTGCGCTCCAGCTCGTTGCGGAAGGCCTGCACGCGGATCACCGCCTCCGGCCCGATGGCCTCAGCCGCCTGCTGCATCGCGGGCAGGAGCCGCTGCATCTCGGCCGCCGACTGCTGTTGCAAGACCACGATCTGCTGGCGGGCCTGCGCTTCGGTGAGCAAGCCCGCCTGGGTCTGGATCTGGATGGCTTCCTGGGCGTTTCGCAGCCGCTCGGTGACCTGCCGCCACTGGGCTTCGAGCACGGCGAGGTTGGCCTGGGCGGCCTTCACGTCGATCAGCCGGTCAATGAGTGAGACGCCATCGGGGTCACTCTCGGCCGCCAGGCGCACGCGCAGATCCCGATAGCTGCGCTCGATGGCCGCTCGCCGGTCGGCGTCGGTGGCCGTGCCGGTGAGTTGGGCCAGCTCCTCGCGCGCGGCGGCCAGGGCATCGGCCAGTTCGCGCTCGGCCTGCGCGGCCGCTCTGGCGTTGGCCTGCTCGATGTCGGCGCGCTTGTTGTTGAGCACGATCAGCTCGGCTTCGAGCCGCGCGACCTCGCCCCGGGCCCGCAGGCGATCGTTCTCGCTGCCGGCGCTGGCGGCCACCTGCCGGCTGCGGGCCAGTTCCTGCTGCTTGCGCTCGATCTCGGCGTCGATCTCCTGCTGCTCGAGCGCGGTCTTGCGCGCGTAGTAGTCGCGCAGCGAGATCAGGCGGTCTTGCAAGGCGGCGTCCAGCGCGGCTTGCTGCCGGCCTAGACCGTCCTTGAGCAGGGCGAGTTCGGCGTCCAGCTGCGCCTTGATCCAAGCGGTCTGCGCGCCGGTGCTGTCCTGGGCCGGCTTGGGTTTAGACAGCCGCTGCAGCAGGTCCGGATCGGCCTGGATCCGGGGCGCCCGGACCTCGATCGGCTTGGGGTCGAAGAGGCTGTCGCGGAACGCGGCCAGTTCGTCCAGGCGGCGCACGAGACTGCCCTTGAGCTCGGCAATGATGGAGCGGGCCCCGGCGGTGTTCCCGCGCAAGGCCTCGACCGCCGCCGCCACGCCGGCGCCGATCGCCTCACCCAACACGACAAAGCCCTTGCCGACGGTGGCCGCCCCCAACGCCAGGGTCTTGAGCACC
>NZ_BCWK01000055.1:0-2294 GCF_001592165.1 Caldimonas taiwanensis NBRC 104434 | reverse complement strand
TTGGCCGCTTCAAGCGCGCCGAGCGCGAGCGCAGCGGCGTCAAGCGCCTGCAGCGCGGCCAGGAGATTCCGATCGCCGTGCTGGTGCGGCGGGTGGATCTCAAGCGCCGGTTCGATCTCGCAGCAGGCGTGCAAGGCGCCTTGCCGGCCTTGGCGCGGGCGATCGAGCGGGAATTCGGCCACAGGGATGTGATTACTTGAAGATCTGCCAGTTGTCCCGGAAAGGCTCCAGCGAGCGCCAACCGATGCCGGGGAACTTGGGATCGTCGAGGTACCTACCGAGATCGCCGTCAGCTTCGGCCAGGATTTGGCCTTCGACGATGAAGTAGTCCACGGCATCGCCCGGTTTGTTGAGGATGACGAACACGTAGACGTGATGAGGTTCGATCGCCGAGCGTTTGATCGGGAAGTAATTGCGCTGCCGGAGGGCCTTTACCTGCACCGTGTAGGTCACGCCCGAGGACTCGCTGTGCGCGAAGATGTCGATGGCCTTGGCGTTGCCGAAGGTGATCGAAGTCTGCAGACCGCGTTTCAGAAGTTCGCCCGCGACGAAGAACTCACCAGCCAGGCCGGTGACTTGCCCGTCCGCGCGCCTCTTCTTGGGGGTGGGGTCGCCCTGGTCCATGTCGCCTACTCGTTCGTTCTCAAGCAGTGACCGGCTCGATGCCGAGGGTTGAATAGGCATCGACATAGCGCTCGGCGGTGATGAACTCGCCCACGGTCTGCACGCCGTTCTCCTTGGTTCGGCCTTGCGGCTTGAAGTCGAGCGAGAGGTGGTAGCTGTCGCTGTTTGGAAACTTGCCGCTGAAGTAGTAATGCAGCCCTTTGGCCACCACGGCGGCGGGAAAAACGTACACCTTCGGCTCGCCCTGCGCATGGGCCAGATCGACGCAACAGATGAAGCGGCGTTCCAGCGGGATCGCCTCGGTGTTGGGCTCGGCGTACTTCTTTTGCAGGATCCAGCGGCGGGAGTACTGCGCCGAGGACTTCACTTCGAGGAAGGCCACATTGCCGACCTTGTCGAACACCAGGATGTCGTAACCGATGGTCGTGCCCCACTGCAGCGTCACCATGTAGCCGCGTTGGGTCAGGCGCGAGGCGACCAGAAACTCCCCGGCCAGGCGGTTGAGGTTCTTCTTCTCGTTAGTAACGCGCGCCACCTTCATTCGAATGCCACCTCACGAGGCAGGGATCGGTCCCGCTGATGAAGCAGTGCCACCTCTTCATCGGTGAGCCGCAAGTCTCGGCCGACATCGATCAGGAGTGAACCCAGCGCCGGGGATTCTTCGACTCGGACGGCTGCTTCCACGATCGCGCATGCCTCGTCTTCGAGGCTGCGCCCGTGCCGCGCCGCGCGCTGGCGCAAGGCGCAAAGCACGGCACCAGGCAGGTCGCGGATGGTCAGCACAGGCATAGGCGCATTGCACCACATCCCCACCTCACTCGCCATGACATCGAACGCCCAGGCCGTCGAGGCCCGAGGGCTTGATCCAGACACCCGTCCAGAACCATGACCGCCCGCGCCCAGATCCTCATCCGCGCCGTCGACGAGACGCGCGCGGCCTTCGGCTCGATCCAGCGGAGCCTGGGTGGTCTGGCCGACGCCGCCCGCAGCGTCAACGGCGTGCTGGCCGGGCTCGGCGTGGCGTTGTCGGCGGCGGGATTGGCCGCGATGGTGAAGTCGGCGCTGGACTCGGCCGATGCGCTCAACAAGCTCTCGCAGCGCGTGGGCATCACGGTGGAGTCGCTCTCTACCCTGGTGCCGGCGGCGGAACTGTCCGGTGTCTCGGCGCAGACCTTCGAGACGGGGCTCAAGAAGCTCGCCACCACGATGTTCGAGGCGGCCACGGGCTCGGAGGAGTCCGCCCGGCGCCTCAAAGCGCTGGGCGTGGAGTTCAAGAACCAGGACGGCACGCTGCGCGCGACCGATGCGGTGCTGCTCGATCTGGCCGACCGTTTCAAGGCCATGCCCGACGGCGCGCAGAAGTCGGCGCTGGCGGTGCAACTGTTCGGCAAGAGCGGCGCCGAGCTCATCCCCTTCCTGAACCAGGGACGCGAAGGCATCGCGGCATTGACCGGCGAGATGGAAGCGCTCGGCGTGCAGATCGGCGGCGACACCGCCGCGCAGGCCGAGGTGTTCAACGACTCGCTGGCCAAGCTGCGGCTCGCCGCGACGAGTCTGGCCAACCGGGTGATCGAGGCGTTCCTGCCGGCCATGAACGAGATGGCGGGCGGGATGGTCGAGTCGGCCAAGCAGGGCGGTGCCTTGCGCGCGATCCTGGATGGCGTGGTGTT
>NZ_BCWK01000054.1:0-2307 GCF_001592165.1 Caldimonas taiwanensis NBRC 104434 | reverse complement strand
AATGGTGTTGCCCGAGTCGCGGCTTCTCGCCGGGGCGATGAGTTCGCAGAGCACCGGCGACTCCTCGATCAGCGGGTCGATGCGCTGCTTGGAGTTGCGCTTGGCCATCTCCACGGTGGGCCACACCGCCATCATCGGCCCGGGGGCGTGGTGGATCACGTAGCCGATCCAGTTCGAGCCGGTCTCGGTTGCGCCCACCTGCGCGCCCTTCATGAACACCACGCGCTCGATGGGCGAGGTCGGCGACAGGCAGTCCATGATCGCCTTCAGATACGGCGTGCGGCTGGTGCGCCAGCGCCCCGGCTCGCTCGAGGCCTTGCTCGACAGCACCCGGTGACGGTCGGCCCATTCGGAGACGGTGAGCAGCGGGTCCGGCGTGAGGCCCTCGCGCCAAGCGCGCTCGATGGCGTCCCAGCCCTCATAGGCGAACTCGTCCATCAATCGACCCGAACCTTGAGTTCCCCGAGCTCGGCGAGGTGCTCGCGCACGGCGGCTTCCAGGGCCACGTGCAGGGTGTGAGCCTCCACGCCGAGCCGGGCCGCCATCTGCGCCGAGATCCGCGCCGGCCAGTTGAGCCAAGCGTCGCGCTCCGTACGGGCGAGCTTGAACACATGCGCGATGGCCTGGTGGCGATCGACCAGTTCGCCCTTGAGGCGGGCCAGCCGCACCTTGTTGGTCTGCGCCTTGACCACCTCGTTGACCGTGCGCGCCTGCACGAGCGTGGTGCCGCCTGCGGGCAGGCCGGTGGCGAGGTTGGGGGCCGGATCCTCCGCCACCCGCACCTTCACGGTCCGGGAGCCCGTTCCTGCCTTCGGCGGCTCGGAGTTCCGGGTCCAGTCGCGGTCGGCCCGGTCTGGGTCGATGGTGCCGTCCGCCTCGGGCGTGATGCGCCCGGTGCGGATGGCCTTGTGCACGGCGGTGTCCGATACCCCACGGTGGCGGGCGTAGGCGCGAATCGAGATGCCCATGGCCCTCTTCGATCAAGTCATCGTCAGTTCTTGGCCAACACCCGCAGAAAACGCTTGGCTTCACGGGCGAGAAGCGCGTTCATCACGTCACTCCGAACCACCCGACCGAAAGGACGCCCGATGAACCCCCACATCCCCGACCTTCTCGCCACCAAGCTCGCCGAGGCCGCCCTGACCGTGCTGGTGCGCACTTGCCGCAAGGAGGTGGCCGCCGCCAGCCGCGACGAGCTCGAAGCCGCCTGCGCCGCGATGCGCGCCAAGGCCCGGCCGGTCATCGACCGCTTGTTTGACGACGCAAGGGCTGCGCCCTGGGTCGGCGAGATGGCCTTCCACGCCGCCGCGCTCGAACTGGCGCAGGCCGGCATCTCGGTGTTGCGCAAGGTCTGACGAGCAATGCGAAGCCAAGCAAGAACGCTTGGCTTCTCACGCGAACAGCGCGTTCATCACCTCACCCAATCACCACGCACCAAGGAGCAGACCATGACCCTGCGCATCCGCCAACCCCAGGTCACCGACACCAACGGCAACGCACTCGGCACCCGCCTGATCCGAATCGAGTTCGACGAGCAAGGCCCAGCGACCGTGATGCACGACGGCCAGCGCTACGAGTTCACCGGCAAGACCGGCACCCACCTCAAGACCGGCTTGGCGGTGCGCGAGATGGCCACCGCGCGCGATGCGCGCCTGTGGATCAGCCTCGATGGCGAGCACCTGTGGGAAGACTGACTCGCGCCGATCCACCCCTATCCAGGAGCAGACCATGAGCACCATCACCCTCACCCCCACCCAGCACGCGATCCTGGCCCATGCGCTCGAGCACAGTGACGGCCGAATCGACTGGTTCCCCGAGCACATCCACGGCGGTGCCCGCCGCAAGGTGCTCGATGGCCTGGCCAACCGCGCCCTGATCGCCCGCCAGGGCGAGGTCTGGGTCGTCGCCGACGCAGGCTACGAGGCCCTGGGCGTGCCGCGCCCGGGTGCCCGCACCGCCCCGCGCCAGTCCTTCGTTGCGAAACTCGATGCGGTGATCGCCCGGGCCGAGCAGGCGCAGACGGCGCGCGACGAGGCCGACCTGGAGGCGGCGGTGAACGCCGCCGAAGCGGCCTGGGCGCAGGATGCGCATCGCAGCGCCGAGCCCCGCCGCCCCCGCGCCGACAGCAAGCAGGCGCAGGTGATCGCGATGCTGCAGCGTCCCGAAGGCGCCACCCTCCGCCAGATCATGGACAGCACCGGCTGGCAGGCGCACACGGTGCGCGGCACCTTGGCCGGGGCGCTGAAGAAGAAACTGGGCCTGACGATCGTCTCCGAGAAATCCCCGGGCGGCGAGCGCGTCTACCGG
>NZ_BCWK01000053.1:0-2351 GCF_001592165.1 Caldimonas taiwanensis NBRC 104434 | reverse complement strand
TTTGCATCCTGACGGTGGCGAAGCGCCGCGCTCGCGCCCCCCGCATCGCGATTTCGGCAGGAAGGACCCGTTGATGCTTGGGCGGCTTCGTCGGGCGTCACCGCTGTCCAGAGGTTAGCCGAGATACTACCCCTGATCGGCCTGCTTTGTTGCACCGCTGAACGCCCCCGGATTCGCATCCAATCCGAAACTGTCGGTCAGTGCGCCCTGCGTTCATCAACGTTGCGCATGGGTTTGGAGGGGCTGCCCCTTCAGAGCACCGCCTCCAGCCCTTTGCGCTCGATGAGGTTGAGCAGTTTGAGCGAAGGGCCGCTGGGTTTCTTGTCGCCGATCTCCCACTTCTGGACGGTCGAGATGCTGGTGTTGAGCACGGCAGCGAACACCGCTTGGCTGATGTGGGCCTGCTCACGCAGCGACTTGATCTTTTGTGGCGGCATCTCCTGAACGTTGAGGTGGCACAAAGCATCGAACTCACGCATACGGCGCTTGTCGATCAGACCGATCCGGTTCAGGTCCGAGGCCATCTCATGGACCTCCCGCAAGATCTGCCCTTTGCGCTTTCTCATAGCCATCAGAGGTTCTGCAACCCGCCGATACGCTCACCAAGCCGCCGTCAGCCACCAAACTGGGCGCCGATATCGCGTGCGCCGTGCAGGACGCACACGATGCTCACTTCATCGTCGGACGCGCAGAAGAAGATCACGTAGTTGCCGTGGGCGAAGGACCGAATGCCTTCGCCGAGTTCGGGGCGCAGCCGGTACGCCTGGGGCGCCGCGGCGATCTTGCTGCATTGCATGCGAAGTTCTGCCACGAAGCTGACGGCTCGGCTCGGATTGTCCTGGGCGATGTAGTCGCCGATTTCCTCGATGTCGCTTGCGGCCAGCGGGGTGATGACGAGCCGGGTCATTTCGTGCGGCGCTTCGACTGATCCCGGTACTTCGTCTCCAGTCGGTCAAAGACCTCTTCGGCCGGCTGCTCCGGACCACTGGATCGGCCGGCCGTGATGGCCGCGCGCAGTTCTTCCAGCTGCAGGGCGTGACGCTGGGCTTGCTCTTCCAGCAAGCGCAGTCCGGCGCGAACCACCTCGCTGGCGTTGTTGTAGCGACCCGAGGCGATCTGCTCCTTGATGAAGGCCTCGAAATGGGGGCTGAGGGCGACACTCGTCGGCATGGGAATGGCTCCTAACGCTCAGCATCAGCGGCGGCACGCAGCGCCGTCCGCCGCATGCTGTTGTTATGCCTCAATCCGGTGCGGTCCACTGCGGATTCCACACAACCTCCCACAGATGGCCGTCCGGGTCCTGAAAGTAGCCGGCGTAGCCACCCCAGAAAGTGTCCGCGGCTGGCTTCACAACGACAGCGCCCGCGCAACGTGCCTGGTTCATCACAGCGTCTACTTCGGACTTTGAGTTCACGTTGTGCCCCAACGTGAACTCCGTTGGACTCGCCGCGCCTACGGAAAGACCGGAATCATGCGCGATGCTCTTGCGCGGCCACAACGCCAGCCGTAAGCCCACTTGGAGGTCGATGAACACCACGGCTCCATACTCAAACTCCTTGCCGATGATGCCTTCCGTTGCGAACCCGAGGCCGTCCCGGTAGAAGCGCAGCGACCTCTCAAGGTCATCAACACCGATGGTGATTACAGTGATCCTTGGCTTCACGCGGTGACTCCTCTCGAGCCATAACTGTTATTAACTGTTGATAACGGTTATTGGACCCCTGCAGCCCCGTCTTGTCAAGCAAACGGCTGGGCAGGCGGTCTGCTTCTCGCTTGCCGTTGAGGGTGTCAGCCACGGTCTGCAACGCCCGCTGCCACCTCCGCCAGGCCGTGGTGCGGTCGCAGCCCAAGCGCGCGCAGATGTCGCGCCAGCGGTGGCGGTCGGCGCGCATCCACACGAGGTGCCGTTCCTCTTCCTCCAGCCACTGCACCCAGCGCATGGCTTCGAGCATGCGCTCGATGGCCTCGGGACTGGGCGGGAAGCGCCGGATCGGGGCCTCGGCGCCAAGCGTCTCCCACGGCATGCGCCGGATCGCGGGCCAGGTGTTGAAGTAGCCCTGCACGCGCACGGACGGCAAGCGGTGGGCGGTGATGGCCGCCTCCCGGAAGCGTTCGGCCACACGCTCGACGGTCCACTCAGCCATGGCGTGCCTCCCGGTCTCCATCCCGTTGTCCATAGAGCCGCTCGCCGATGCGGCGGATCATCTCGCGCTCCGTCCAGTGAAGCCGCTCATCGTCCAGGCCGACGACGAGCAGGCGCTGCTCGCGCCAGCCTTGGCGCTTGACGGCTTCCACGTCCATCGGCTCGGGCTGCAGGCGTGCCAGCGGGCCACGGTAGCGAGGGGTCGGGA
>NZ_BCWK01000052.1:0-2380 GCF_001592165.1 Caldimonas taiwanensis NBRC 104434 | reverse complement strand
CCACAGACACCGCTCGCTTGACCGCTTGCTCGCCCAAACGGTGCGCCAGGCTGGCACTCCAGGCCGCTTCGGCCACCAGGGCCACGCTGGCAACGAGGCCGAAGATGGCGTCGGCTGCGTTGAACAGGTCCAACTTGTCACCCGTCGAGCTGTATCGATTCAGGGTATCAAGCACCCCCGCCCCATTGATCCACATCCCCAGCAGGCCGACCATGCCTTCCAGCGTGGTGGCAGTGAGGGGCACGGCGCGGGCCAGTTCGTCGACCAGGGCCACGGCCTTGTGGTGCCATTGGGTCTGGGCTCGTACCAGGCGCTCGAACAGGTCTTCGTTGACGCGCAGCGCAGCCGTCCCCCGCGCGACCGAGGCGCCAATCAGCCGCCCAGCGCCAGCGGCAGCCAGCTCGGCTGCGCTCAAGCCCGCTTGACGCGCCTGCAGCGTGTCGGTCAGCAGCCGCAGCCGGATGCGCCGCTGGCCATTGGCGGCGGCTGCGCGCTTGAGTTGGCTGCGGCTCAGGGCATCGGCCCCGGCCGAGCGGCGCTGCGCCATGAGATCTTGGGCCTGCTCCAAACTCAGTTCGATCTCCACCAGCAGCGGCCGGCGCAAGGCGGTCTGGGTCATGGCGCTGTGGCCCGCCAGCGCCACGGTGTGGCTCACCATCAGCGCAGCCGTCAGGCGCTGCCGCAGCGCGCTCATCTGCCCGCTCCAGGCCGCGACCAGCGGCGCGCTCGGCCCCGCCAGGCCCAGCAGCGAGGCCCAGGACTGGGTGATGGTCAGTGAGGCCGCCACGAAGCCCGGCCGCGTCAACCAGCTGTAGCGCGCCAGGTACGGATGCAGCGGCATGTCCTCCTCCAAAGCGAGGAACAGGCCCGCACCCAGGTCGAGCAGCTTGTCGGAGCGTTGCTCCAGCAGATACTGAGCCACTTCTTGCTTGAGCTGCGCCTGGTTGCCCAGCAGAGCGTGCCAGACATGGGCGTCGGGCTCGGTGGGGGCTTTTTGCAGTTGGGCCCAGTAGGTCTCGTTCACCGCAGCGTCATCGCTCAGCGGCGCCGGCGTCCAGGCGCTGGCCACTTCGCATGCAAAGGCTTCGCCCGGGCTGTGGTCCTGCGCGGTGCCCAGGGCGTTGGGGTCTTGGTCGTCAAAGTGCAGGCGCAAGTAGCGCTGCAGCTGCGCTGATCGCAGCGCAGTCATCCAGTCGGCTTCCAGCCGCGCCTGTGGCTGTGCATGGGTCACGCGCATGGTCTGCTCGAACTGCTGCTTCCAGCGCTCGATGCGGTCTTCGTCCACATACTTGCGGTAGCGCTGCCAAGTGCGCTGCGCCGCAGCAAGGGCCCAGCGCTCGGCCCGATCAGGGAACACCACCCGGCCCATGCCGGGGCCGTACCGCAAGATGTCTTGCCGCTCGGTCAGCGGCTCCCAGCGGGCGTTGGCGGGCCAACCGCGCGGGTTGGGTTGCACACGCATGATGTCTTCGAACGCCCCGCGGCTCATCACCAGGTCTTCCAGCTTCCTGCTGCGGGCCTCCATGTCGTCGATGATGGATTGGCGCAAGCCTTCGAGCAGGTGCAGGCTGGCCATGGGGTAGGCATGCTCGGGCTGCGCCAGCGCTTGCTTGGTCAGCTCATGGCGCGCCAGGCGCAGGGCATTGAGTTCAGCCGCATAGCCCAGCGGGTCGGGCAGGACCACGGCCAGCTCGTGACCGGCGGTCTTGGGGTGCGCAGCGGCGGCTTGCCGCAGGGTCTGGACCAGGTGCTCGATCTGCTGGGGCTTGGCCAGGCTGCGGAAGGGATACGTCGGCTGCAGCTTGGCTTCGATCTGCGGCAAATACCAGGCCGGCACGTTGCATTCGAGCAGCTGGCGTTTGAGATTGTGCACATCTGGCTTGAAGGCCGGCGCCGTGGCCGAGCCCAGGCGCACTTCCACCATGGCTTGCGCATTGGCACGGTTGCGCGCCTTGAGCTTGTCGCTCCAGAGGTTGGCGCTGAAGGCCAACCAGATGGATTGGCCGATGAGTTCGTGCGCCTGTGGAATGTACAGCAACCCGAATCCCGAAGGGTTGTGCTCGGGGCGGGTGCACACGGTGTCGGCCGAGGGCACCTCAAAGGCCGGGTGATCTGGCCCCAGCAGGTGGGCTTCGGGGGTGACGCGCCAGCTGTACCACCGATCGGTCTTGGGGATGTACAAGTGCACATAGCCGGCGCGCAGCAGGCGCAGCACCGGGCGGCTTTGCGTCAGCCCCTCAGGCACGAAGGGCGCCACCAGCTCCGGATCCACACGGGTGTGGGCCGCCCCCGGCGGCTGCAGCGCGCTGTGCAGCGCCAGCGGGCTGGGACGCAATAGCAGCAGCGACAGTCCACTCTTGTGGCAAAAGCGGCAAGGAGC
>NZ_BCWK01000051.1:0-2448 GCF_001592165.1 Caldimonas taiwanensis NBRC 104434 | reverse complement strand
GGGCAGGTGAAGGTGATGTCCCCGCCGTCGAGCACGATGCGGCTCGACCCGGAGGTGAGCTCGATGCGGGTTTGGGCCTGGACGTGGATCTCGTCGTTGGTGCTGGTGATCGTGACTTGGCCATCGGCGTGCAGGCTCAGCGTGTCGGTGTGCGCGCGCAAGGATAGTGGCCCGGCGGCGGCTTTGAATTGCAGCCCGCCGTCGTGGGCGTACAGGCTGACGGCCGCCCCGGCGGCGATGCTGGCCGCCTGCGCGGCGCTGAGCTGCATGTCGGCTTGGGCCACCCAGTGCTGGTCTTGTGCGGCATAGGCCCCCAGCGGGCCTTCGGTGCTGTACAGCGCCGAGGCGGCCGCATCCCACAGCATGAGCGGCTGGGTGAAGCCGCCGCCGGCCTGGGCCGAGCCGTCCAGCGCTTGCACGGCCTCGGTCCAGGCCGCCGCCTCGGGCGCCGGCACCTCGGGCAGCTGGGCAGCGGCAACCTGCTGCAGCCGCTGCTGCAGGGCTTGCGCGGCGCGCAGCTGCGCTTGGGCTTCTTGGCCGTCCATTTGCGCGCCGTGCACACTGTCGCCCTGGGCCGCGCGTGCGGTGCTGCTCAGCAGCAAGCCTGCGGCCGCGCGCACGCAGGTCCAGCCGTCGCTGGCCAGCTCGAAGCCGCTGCCGCGCGCCGGCCCGCGCTGCGCGCCACAGGCGGCTTGCTGGATGAGGTGGCCCAGGCCCAGCTCGCTGAGGGGCTGGGTGCACATGAAGCGCATGCGCAGCTGGCCGCTGGCATCATCGAGGACCCAGGCGTTGTGATGCCCGCCGTCCAGCCCATGGCTGAACCAGCCCGAGAGGGTGCCGGGGTGGTTGACCCCGCCGTCTTGGCCGGCCGCGTAGGGCGGGGGGTCGAGGTCGTTGTAGAGCTGCCCGATGATGAGGGGGCGGTCGATGTCGCCGTCGATGAAGTCGACCAGCACTTCGGAGCCGATGCGCGGCAGCAAGACGGCGCCCCAGTTGGGGCCGGCGGCGGTTTGGGCCACGCGCACCCAGGCGCTGGCGCGCTCGTTGCCGGGGGCCGCCCCTGCGGGGTCGGCCGCGCTGGGGTGAGGCAGCCCGCCGCTGAGCGGACGCTGGCCGCGTTGCCAGGGGAATTGGATCTTGACCCGGGCGTTGCGCTCGGTGTGGAGGGCCGCACCGTCCACGCCGGTGACCACGGCGGCTTGCACGCCGCTGGCCCGCAGCTTGGGCCGCAGCGGCGGGCGCCAGGGTTGTTCGGCCTCGATGGCTTGGAATTCGTTGTGGTAGCCCGGCGCAGGGGCGTCGTCTTGGGCGGGCAGCCAGGCGTCTGCGATGTGGTGGACCACCCGCACCAGGCGCCAGCGCCGGCGGCCGAGGCGTTCGTGCTGGCCGAGTGCGAAGACGGCGCCGGGGCTGAGCCGGCGCACGCTGGAGCGGCCGTGCAGGCTGTGCTGGGGCCAGGCCAGGGCCTGGGCGCGCTGGGCGGCGCATTCGGCGGCATGCTGCGCATCGGCGTAGCGCTGCTGGCCCGCGCCGTCGTAGACGGCCAGTGTGGGCCAGTGCGGCAGCGGGCTGGCACCGTCTTGGGCCGCCACCCCGGCCAGGCTTTGCGGGTCCCAGCTGCCCAGCACGACTTGGCTGGCCGCCCCGCAGCGCTGCTGGGTCGCCGCATACACCGCGTCGCGGCCTTGTTCGCCCAGGCGCAGGTCGCCGCGCCCAAAGGGCAGCACGCCCAGATCGGGGGCGTCGTCGTGCGGCGCTTCGGTGATGACCATCACGTGCTGCGCGGGCGCCTGGCCGCTGGGGCCGTGGTGCTCGAAGTGGTAGCACAAGCCTTCTTCGGCCAGCAGGCGCTCGATGAATTGCGCATCGCTTTCCAAGTACTGGCAGCACAGCGGGCGGGGGCGTAAGTGGCGCCGCACGTGGGCCCGCCAGCGCGCCTGGGGATGGTCGCGCAGCACGTCGGCCACGATGTCCAGGGCGTGCAGCTCTTGGTAGACGAAGCTGTCGCGGCGGGCTTGCAGCAGGCTCAGCCAGGGCCCCAGGCGCAGCCGGTAGCGGGCCCAGCCGCCGTCGGCCCCAGCGAATTCAGCCTGCAGCACATGGCCGTGCCAGGGCCGCAGCGAGCCGTCGGCGCATTGCAGCTGCAGCCACAGCGCATGGCCCACCCAGTGCTGCACGGGCAGCCCCGCGGCCGGGCTGAGTGCTTCGATGTCGATGTGAAAGGGTTGGCTGAGGCCTTCTTCGATGCGCACGCGCTGCGCCACCAGCCCCGCCGGGGCCACCCCCGGCAGCGCTTGCGCGTGCAGCCTCAGCAAGCGGCGGTCTTGCTCGATGGGCACGCCAAAGAGGGCCCGCGCGGCTTGTCGCGCCGCGGCGGCTTGGGCCTGGTCCATGCATCCTCCCTGTGGATGGTGTGCTGCTCGCCGTGGCAAGCGGCGCGCAGTATGG
>NZ_BCWK01000050.1:0-2550 GCF_001592165.1 Caldimonas taiwanensis NBRC 104434 | reverse complement strand
CTGACCATGAGCGAGGGCCCCCTGTTCGAGGTCGAGCTCTACGCCTTCGAGGGCACGAGCGGCAGCTTCCGGCTCACCCCGCACGAGTTCGACGTGGAGATCGGCGGCCAGCGCTACGAGCGCTGCCCCCTCGAGCGCAGCGCGCTCGCGCTCGGCGCCGAGGCGGCCAAGTCGGCGCTGGAGTTGAAGCTGCCGCCCGACCACGCCCTCGTGCGGCATCTGCTGCAGGCGACCCTCACCGGCGAGGCGACCGCGGTGCGACTGCGGATCGCCCGACGTGAGGCCTGGGGCGAGTATTGGTGGCTTTCCGGCACGCGCTGGATGGGCCGCGTGCTCGGGGTGGAGGTGGCCGATGACTCTGCGCGCATCCGCTGCGAGTCCGCCCAGGTGAGCTTGAAGCGCATTGGTCTCAGGCGGCTCTACAGCCGCGCCTGCTCGCACGTGCTGTATTCGGCCGCGTGCGGGGCGACGCCGATCTCGGCCACCGCCGAAGTGATCCGCTCCGAAGGCCGCCAGGTGGAATTGGCGAGCCTCCCGCCCGAGGTGGCCGGCATGCTCGCCGGCGGCTGGTTGCAGACGCCGTCAGGCGCACGCCACATGATCGTGAGCGAATCGACCGCGGGCGTCGAACTGCTCTACCCGGTGGGGCTTGCGCCGCAGACGCTGGTCGACCTCGTGGCCGGCTGCGATCACAGCGTGTCCACCTGCGCCGCGCGCTTCGACAACCTCGCCAACTACGGCGGCTTCCCCTTCATCCCGTCGAAGAACCCGTTCTCGACGGGCGTCTTCTGAAACCCGCAGGACCTCCCATGTGGTACCTGGTCGTCATCGTCGTGGCGGCGCTGGTCTCGGCGGCGCTGGCGCCCAAGCCGCCCGCCCCGAAACCCGCCGAACTCTCCGACCTCGACGCACCCACGGCCGAGGAGGGCCGACCGATCCCGGTCGTCTTCGGCGCAGTGCTGCTGCGCGGCGCCAACGTCGTGTGGTACGGCGACCTGGAGGCCGAACCGATCAAGAAGAAGGGCGGCAAGAAATGAGCACCGACGTCCTCGTCACCATCGCCCACGTGCGCGCCGCGGGGCTCTGCGTGCACGGCACGCGCACCTGGTTCGCACGCCAGGGCCTGGACTTCCGTGACTTCCTCGCCCGGGGGCTGCCCGCCTCGAGCTTGCTCGCCACGGGCGACGCGATGGCCGCACGCGTGGTCGAGGTCGCGCAGGCCTGCCATGAGGAGCCGCGCTGATGGGCGGCCGCCGCAAGAAGCAGACCGTCGGCTACCGCTACCGGATCGGGATGCACTTGGTGCTGTGCCAGGGGCCGGTGGATGCGGTGCAGGAGATCCAGATCGGCGACCGCAGCGCCTGGGGCGATGCGAGCCGCACGCCGCTGGCGAGCGGCCATGGGCTGGGGCGGCTCTCGATCCACAAGCCCACGCTCTTCGGCGGCGACGAACGCGAAGGCGGCGTGGTGGGTGACCTCGACGTGCTCGCAGGCAGTGCCGCGCAAGACCGCAACGACTACCTGATGAGCCGCCTGGGCGCGGCCATCCCGGCGTTTCGCGGGGTGCTGTCGATCGTGGCGCGCAAGATCCTGTTCGCCGCGAACAACCCCTACCTCAAGCCCTGGGCGGTGCGGGTGCGGCGCTTCACGGCGGGCTGGCACGACGAACCCTGGATGCCCTGGAACGCCGAGGTGCGGACCTGGGATGCCGACACCGGCACCCATCTCACCGTCGGCATGAACCCGGCCCACATCCTGGTGCAGTGCCTCACCGACCCGCATTGGGGCATGGGCTATCCGCCATCCACCCTCGGCGCAAGCTTCTGGAACGCGGCCTGGGCGCTCGAAAGCGAAGGCTTCGGCCTGAACCTGGTCTGGACGCGCCAGCAGCCCATCGAGTCCTTCATCGGCCAGGTGCTCGACCACGTCGGCGGCATCCTCTACCTCGACCCCGAACGGGGCCGCTTCGAGCTCAAGCTCCTGCGCGACGATTACTGGATCGAGGGCCTGCCGCTTCTGGGCCCCGACGAGATCGTGCGCATGGAGCGCTTCGAGCGCGCGCAGTGGGGCGAGTTGCCCAACGAGATCACCGTGGTCTACACCGACTGGGCCACCGGCAAGGAAGCCACCGTCACGGTGCAAAACCTCGCCGCGATCCAACTGCAAGGTGGCGTCATCAACCAGCGGCGCGACTATCCGGGCGTGAACTTTGGTCCGCTGGCCGCGCGGCTGGCGCTGCGCGACCTGCACGCACTGGGCTCGCCCCTGGCGCGCATGACCTTGACCATCGTCCCCGGCGCCCTGGAGCGTCCGCCCCTGCCGGGGGACGTGTTCCTGCTGCATTGGCCACGCCTCGGCATCGAGCGCATGGTGGTGCGCGTGACCGGCATCGACACCGGCACGCTGGGCGCCACCGAATGGCGCATCGAGGCCGTGGAGGACGTCTTCGGCATGGGCCAGACCGTGCTCACGCCCACCCCACCGCGCCTCGAGGAGCCGCCGCTGGAACCGCTGCCGCCGGCCCTGGTGCTGGCGGTCGAGGTGCCGTAC
>NZ_BCWK01000049.1:0-2702 GCF_001592165.1 Caldimonas taiwanensis NBRC 104434 | reverse complement strand
AGCACCACGCCGTCGAGCACCGCGCGCAAGGCGCCGCCTTGCTTGGCCGACTCGACCATGCCGGCGGCCATCTCGTTCATCGCCGGCAGGAAGGCCTCGATCACCCGGTTGGCGATGCTGGTGGTCGCCAGCTTCACCTTGGCCAGGGCGTCGTTGAAGGCTTCGGCCTGCGCGGCGGTCTCGCCGCCAATCTGCACGCCCAGGGCTTGCATCTCGCCGGTGAGCGCCGCGATGCCCTCGCGCCCCTGGTTGAGGAAGGGGATCAGCTCGGCGCCGCTTTTGCCAAAGAGTTCGACGGCCAGCGCCGACTTCTGCGCCCCGTCGGGCATGGCCGCAAAGCGCTCGGCCAGATCGAGCAGCACCGCGTCGGTGGCCCGCAGCGTGCCGTCCTGGTTCTTGAAGGCCACGCCGAGCGCGGCAAAGCGCCGGGCGGACTCCTCCGAACCGGTAGCCGCCTCGAACATCGAGGTGGCGAGCTTCTTGAGCCCGGTCTCGAAGGTCTGCGCAGCCACCCCCGAGAGTTCGGCCGCCGGCATCAGGGTAGACAGCGCCTCCACCGTGATGCCGACGCGCTGCGAGAGCTTGTTGAGGGCATCGGCCGAGTCGAGTGCGGACTTGACCATCGCGCCGAGCCCGGCGACGGACACCGCCACACCGAGGTTGGCGAGCACACCGTTGACGCTCCTGGCCGCGTCGGCCAGACCGCCCAGGCCGCGCTTGATCGAGTCGAAGGCGCTGCGCGTCTCATCGACAGCGCGGATGAGGATTTGGGCGCGGGCGGTCATGGTGCTGAACGGGTGTCGGGATCAAGCACTCGGGCCGAGAGGCTCCGGGCGTTCGCTGTCATGGCGACTGACGTGGGGATGTGGTGCAATGCGTCTCATGCCTGTGCTGACGATCGACGACCTGTCTGATGCCGTGCTCGGCGCCTTGCGCCAGCGCGCGGTGCGGCACGGGCGCAGCCTCGAAGCCGAGGTGCGCGCCATCCTGGAAGCAGCCGTCCGAACCGAAAGTCCTTCCAACCTGGGCGCGCTTCTAACCGCCGTTGCGCGTGAGGCGCAGATCACCGATGCAGAAGTGGCGCTGCTCCGTCAGCGGGATCAATCCCTGCCGCGCGAGGTCGATTTGGAGTGAAGGGGGTGCGTGTCAGCAATGAGAAGAAGAACCTGAACCGTTTGGCCGGGGAATTCCTCGTCGCCTCGCGCTTGACCCAACGCGGCTATATGGTGACCCTCCAGTGGGGAACCACCATCGGCTACGACATTCTGGTGTTCGACAAGGTCGGCAATGTGGCGTTTCTCGAAGTGAAGTCCTCGGCGCAGTACTCGCGCCGCTGGATCCTGCAAAAGAAATACGCCGAACCCAACGCAGAGGCGATCCCGCTCGACCGTCGCTTCATCTGCTGCGTGGACTTGGCCGTGGCGCAAGGCGAGCCGCGGGTGTACGTGTTCCCGGCCGCCGTCGTGGCCCGAGGTCTGCACTACTACTTCAACGGCCAGTTTCCGAACAGCGAAAGCTATCACCTCTCGCTCGACTTCAAGCCGCAAGGCCGGACCAAGGAGAATGACGTGGCCACCGTGGGCGAGTTCATCGAGGCCGAGAGCTACCTGGACGCCTACTGCGCCATCGGTGTCCAACCGGTCACTGCCTGAAATCGCCTGTTTCACCCCCACATCCTGACTGGCGATGTACGGCAAATTGCCGTATAGTCGGAGTCATGGAGGATCATCCTATGGCTGCCCACCCCACCACCGCCCGGCTCGAAGCGCGCATCAGTGCCGATCTGCATGCGCAACTCAAGCGCGCCGCCGAACTGCAAGGTCGCACGATGACCGACTTCGTGGTCGCCGCCGTGCAGGAGGCCGCTCAGCGTGCGATCGAGCAGGCAGCCGCCATCCGTCTTTCGGTCGCCGATCAGGAGTGCTTCGCCCAAGCCTTGCTGTCGCCGCCCGCGCTGGCCCCGGCACTCAAGCGCGCCTTCACGCGTCGCCGCAAACTGCTTCGCGCTGAATGAGCCGGGCGCCGTTTCGCGTGGTGCCGCTGGACGCCACGCACGACCGCTCGGCCTTCGATTGCGACAGCCCGGCGCTGAACCGCTACCTGCGCGAGCAGGTCTCGCAGGACGTTCGCCGCCGCGTTGCGGCTTGCTTCGTGGCCCTTGCCGAGGATGGCTGCATCGCGGGCTATTACACCTTGGCCTCGGCCAGCCTGTGGCTGTCCGATTTGCCGCCGAGCACCGCCAAGAAGCTGCCGCGCTATCCCACCGTCCCCGCCGTGCGCATGGGACGTCTGGCGGTCGATCGCCGCTTTCAGGGGCAGGGTCTGGGCGGAGCGCTGCTGGCCGACGCGCTGGCACGTGCAACCCGTGCGGAGATCGCCGCCTATGCGCTGACGGTCGATGCCAAGGACGAGACGGCCGCAGCCTTCTACCGGCACCACGGGTTCATCGCTCTGCCCGAGACCCCGCTGACCTTGTTCTTGCCTCTGGCGACGGTGCGCGGTCTGCTCTGACCCTCAGAGCCTGTCCAGCTCATGCCGGATCGCGGCAGCGAGCTTGGGCAAGGCGCCTTGCACGCCTGCTGCGAGATCGAACCGGCGCTTCAGATCCACCCGCCGCACCAGCACGGCGATGGGGATCTCCTGGCCGCGCTGCAGGCGCTTGACGCCGCGGCGCTCGCGCTCGGCGCGCTTGAAGCGGCCCA
>NZ_BCWK01000048.1:0-2848 GCF_001592165.1 Caldimonas taiwanensis NBRC 104434 | reverse complement strand
GAGCCGGCCCCACCATGCGGATCTGCGCGGCCTGCACGCGCAAGGTGCCGGGGCATTGCACGCTGAGGCCGCAGGCCTGCAGGGTGATGCGTGCCCCGCCGGCGGTGGCCAGGGTGAGTGTGCGGGCGGCCGTGGCCTGGAGCTGGGCGCTGGCGCTTTGGAGCTCCAGCGCCTGTTGGGCGGCCAGCTCCAGCCGGTCGCTGTGGGCTTGCAGTTCGATGGGGCCTTGGGCGGCCACCAGGTGCAGCCCGCCGGGCTGCTGCGGCAGCGCCGCGGCGCCAGCCAGCACGCTCAGCGCTTGGCCGCTGTGCGCCCGCCAGGCCCCGCCGCTGTGCTGGTGGTGGTCTTGCCCGGCGCCCAGGTGCACGCCGTGCTCGGCGCTGGCCATCAGGTCTTGGCCGGCCACCCAGAGGTGCTGGGCGCGCGCTTGGGCTTGCAGCACCGGCGTGGCGCTGTGGGGCAGTGCGCCGTGGCCCGGCGGCGTCTGGGCGGCTTGCGCCGCCGCGTCGGGGCCGACTTGGCCTTGCAGGCTGCGCTGCAGGCCTTGCAGGGCTTCTTGCGCCGCGCTGAGGGCGGCGGTGCGGTGGCGGCGGCTGGCTTGGTCCAGCTGCTGGGCCTGGGTGAGCGCTTGCTGCAGCAGCGCCAAGCCGGCGCTGGGGTCGCCGGCGGGTTGTTCGGGGGCTTGGCCGTAGCTGCTCAGCAGCAGCCCGCGTGCGCCGCGCAGCGCTCCGTAGGCGTCGCTGCGCAGCTCCAGGCCCAGGCCGCGGGCGCTGCCGCGTCGGTTGCCGGCTTGGTGCACCAGGTGGCCCAGGCTGAGCCAGCTGGCGTGCGCGCTGCTGGCCGCTTGCACGCGCAGTTGGCCCGGGCTGTCGTCGAAGACGAGCCGGTTGGCCCCCGGGCCGGCCCCCAGCTCGCGGCTTTGCACGCCGCTGAGCGCGCCGGCATGGGCGTGTTCGCTGGGCGCCGCCCCGTGCCAGGCCGGGCTGTGGCCGCCGGCCACTTCGTTGGCTTGGCCGGCGCTGCGGTGGTCCTCTCCGCCGGCAAAGGGCTGCGGTGCGGCGGCTCGCCCGCGGCGGCCGCCCGGGGTGGCAGGCACGGCGCCGGCGCCGCGCCCGTTGTGCAGCACGCCCACCACCACCGGGCGCTCCAGGTCGCCGTCGAGGAAGTCCACCAGCACTTCGTCGCCAATGCGCGGCAGGAAGTGCGCCCCCATGCCGCCGGCGGCCCAGCGTTGGGCCACGCGCACCCACACGCTGTGGTCGCTGCTGCGGCTGCTGCCACCGCGCGTCGGGGCGTGTGGCAGATCGTGTGGCAGATCGTGTGGCAGGTCGTGTTGCAGATCGTGTTGCCAATGGAAGCGCACTTTGATGCGCCCGAGGCGGTCGGTGTACAGCGCCGAGCCTTCGGGCGCTTGGGGCTGGCCGTCGGGGCCGACGACCACGGCGCTTTGCGCGCCGGTGGCCCGCGGCGCTGGGCGCCGCAGGGGGCGCCAGGGCTGCTGGCGCGGCACGGCGCGCCAGTGTTGGGCGTAGCCGCTGGCTTGCGCTTGGGCCCACAGGGCCGGCTCCAGGGGGCAATCCAGCGCTTGCAGCGGTGGGCCCAGGCGGGCTCTGGCGCGTTGCACGGCATGTGGCAGGTTGGCGCAGCCTACGTGCAGCAGTTCGGTCAGGAGCAGTTGTTGCGCGCCGCGCTCGGGCAGGTGCTGGAGCTGCCACCATTGGCCGCAGCGGGCGCCTCGCACGTTGGCCAGGCCGCTGTAGTGCAGGGCCTGGGTTTGTAGGGCTTGGCCGCGCAGGCGCGCGCGGGCCGCCGCGCTGGCTTCATCGGGGGCGGCACTGTGCGGTTCGTAGTCTTCGTAGGCCGCCGCCGCCGCAGCCGCACCGACTGCTTGGGCCGCAAGGGCGCGTTTGGCCCGCTCGTGCCAGCCCAGCGCGGTGTGCTGCGCGGCCGTGTGGCTGGCGTGTTCGTGGTAGGTCTGCACGCCGTCGCCAGGCTGTTGGCTGTGGGCGCTGCGGTAGGCAATGCCGCCGCCGCGCGCACTGTCGGGGTGTTGGGGACAGGCGGCTTCGTCGGGACTGTGCGCAAAGATGACCGCGCGGTGGCCCAGGGCCGGCGCATCGTCGTGCACGCCGTCGACTTCTTCGAAGCGCAGCCCCAGCCCGGCGCGCGCCAGCAGCCGCTGCACGAAGGCCAGGTCGCTCTCGCGGCCTTGGACCACATAGTCCCACGGGCCCAGGGCTTGGAGGTGGGCGTGGACTTCGGGGCTCCAGCGCCAGGCCGCCTGGGGCTGGTACTGGGCAAAGACGTCGTCGATGATTTGGCGCAGGCTGCAATGCTGCCAGGCGCGCTGGCGCCCGCCCAGCCGCAGCCGCCACAGCCACGGCACGATCAGCAGTTCGTAGCGCGCCAGCGCCCCGTCGCTGGCCAGCGCGCGCGCCTGCGCAATGTGGCCGCTGACACGGTACAGCTGCCCTTGCGCGCCCACGGTCAGCACCTCGGCTCGGCTGTCCAGCCAGTCTTCCAGCACGTGATCGGCCCGCAGCGACAGCACTTGCACGCGGTATTCGTAGGGCTCGTTGAGCGCCTCCCAGCCCACGAAGCTCTCCAGCAGCATCCCGCCCAGGCGCGGCCCTCGCACGCGGTGCAGCCGGCCCGCCTCGGCGCACCAGCCCATCCAGTCCGCCGCCAGCGCCGCCATCTCCTTCGGCTCGGACATGCAACTCCTCCCTGTCTCGTCCTCGGCCTCGTGGCCCTTGACCCTCTTGTCCTTGGGCCTTCCAAAACGGCCGCCGGATGCTAGCAAGCCCCACCCCCGCAAAACCAGCAGGTTTTGGAAACAGGGTGTGAC
>NZ_BCWK01000047.1:0-3036 GCF_001592165.1 Caldimonas taiwanensis NBRC 104434 | reverse complement strand
GTCGGTCTTGTCCACCGGGGCGTTGGCCCCGTGCATCGCGGTGGTGGCCACGATCCCAGTCTCGATCAAGGCCTGGGCGCACTTCTCGCCCTCGACCAGCACGACCTGGGCGGCGTTGTGGATCCCCGGCTGGTTGTACAGCGGCCGCGGCTCGGGCGGAGCCATCTTGCGGCGGCGCGCGTCCCAGGGCCGGAACTCCTTCTTGCGCCCTGGCGGGTCGTAGCGGTAGACGACGGCGATGAGGTGCCCTTGTGCGTCGAGGTAGTCCCACTTGGCGGTGGCCGGGCCGAGATCGTCGACCGGGGTCTCCTTGGCTGCCTTGCGCGCCGGGGCCGTGGGGGCACGGCCGACGAGCTCCTCGGCCAGATCGAGGACGCGGGCGAAGTCTGCCTGCACGTCCACGCCGTAGTGGCCGCCGATCAGGTGGAACACATCGCCACCATCGCCGGTGGCGCGGTCGGTCCACAGCCCCGCCTTGTCGCCGTCGAGCACGACTTCCAGGCTGTCGCCCGGGCTGCCGAGCACGTCGCCGATGACGAACTTGCCGCGGCGCTTCTTTCCAGCGGGGAACAGGGTGAACAGCACCGACTCCAGCCTCGCGAGCAGCGCGGCGCGCACGGCCTCGCGGCGTTCGGACGCCGGGATCTCGGGCGCGGGTGCGGTGTCATTGAAGTCCAGCATCCGACTCCTCCTCGTGCCCTGCGTCGGCCGTGAGCAGGGCTTGACGTTCCTCCATCCACGCCATCAGTTCGGAGAGCTTGAAACGCAGCAGCTTGCCCACCCGGTAGTGCGGCAGGCGCAGACGTCGGCGCTCCTTCGCGTGCGTGAGCCAGTAGTGCGGCAGATTGAGCGCCAGTGCCGCCTCGCGTGCGTCGATCAGGCGCTCCCCGAGCACCTGGTGCAGCGGTGTGTCGTTCATGCCGCGGCCCTCCAGCACCGGTCCTGCCACGGGCACATCCGGCACTCGACATGGGTGGGATCGGCGAAGGCACGAGGCAGCAGTTCGCCCGCCTCGGTGGCCGTGATGACCTTCACCGCCCGGTCGGACATGCGCTGCGCCAACGCCGCATCGAACGGCACCAGCTCGGCGTGGATCTCCATGGTGTCGGCGTTTACCGCCGTGAACAGGGCCGGGTGCGCGTGCAGTTCGAGATAGGCCTGGTAGAGCGCGACCTGGGCGGCGTAGACGGGCTTGGCGACCGCGAGGCGATGTCTCTCCAACTCGCGCCACGATTTGGCGCCCAGGCACTTGTTCTCCCACAGCGCGGGATAGCCGGCCCCAAAGCCGAGGTCGGGCCCGGCGACGAGCACGCCATCGACGTGGCCCTGCAGGCGCCCGTCCAGCGCCGAGAAGCCGAATTGCTCGCCCGCGTCGTCGCGCGTGCGCAGATCGAAGCCCGCCGCGCGCAGCCATCCGACCATGCAGTCCTCCATAAGGTGGCCGCGCTCGAAGACGCGCAGCATGCGACCGTCGGTCTCGCGACCCGGATCGACCGGGGCGTCGGCGACCTCGTATTGCAGCGCGCGCTCGCACGCGGCCCCGAGGCGCGAGGCGCCCAGGTACGTGCGGCGAGGCTGCGCCGCGCGAGACTGCTGCATCCCGGCATCGATCAGCGCCGTGACCTGACCCGACAGGCTCTTGGAGGCGTTGAAGTCCATCATCGCCGCGCCTCCTTGGGTGCTGCCGTGCGTGCCGTCTGCGCTTGAGCCTTCGGCTCCTCCCACGGCAGATCGTCCTCGAGGTCGGCGAAGGGGTCGGACACCGGGTCTTTCAAGCCCCGCACCGGCGGGTACTTGGTCGCTTCGTGGTGCTCGACCATCGCGTCCGTGTAGCAGGTGACGATGGCGTCGATCACCTGGAGCGCCTCGTCCTCGGAGTACGCGCCGAGGGGCTTGTCGAAGCCGATGCGTTCTGCCGCCGCGCCGAAGGCCTTGAGGCACTTCCTCATCGCGGCCATTTCGACGTCAGACGGGTCGATCATCGCGACCTCCCCGAGGGGTGGGCGTCCGTCCCGCACCCGCAGCCACTGACCGTAGAGCGCATGAAACGCCTCCTGGCAACGCCGCGAGCAGAACACCCAGTCGATCGGATAGCGCCGGGCGTCGCCCACCGGATGCCGAAGGTCCGAGTGGCCGTAGCCGCGCGCCTGTCGTTTGCAGACCCAACACTTCACTGACCCTCCTCTCACTGCGCCCAGGCGGGCTTGCCCGGCATGGCGGGGCGTTGCGGGTTGACGGGCGGCGTCGTGCGCGGCGGGGTTGCTGCGGCGGGCGCGCCGGTGGAACCACTGCCGGGGTTCTTCGGCGGCAGCCCCATCAGGCGGGCGTAGTCCGGGTGGTCGGGCTCGACGGCGTTTCGGATGACGTTCTTCAACTCGCCGCGGCCGTCCTTCTCGACGTCGATGCGGGCCGCAAACTCGATGCCGTCGAGCTCGTGGAAGCCCTGGATGCGCCGCGCGGCGGCGGCCTGCGGGCTCATGTCCTGCGGATGGACGTTGCGGGCGGAATTGAGCACGGCGCGCACGAAGCTGCGCCCCATCTGGCCCCAAGCCGGGCCCTTCGGGGAATGCAGGCCGATGTTGCTCCAGAGCTTGCGACGGGCGTACTCGCCCTCCAGCACCACGAACTCGGCCGCCAGATACACCGAGCCGGACTCGAAGCTTTGGGTGGCATAGCCGCCGGTCCAACCCTGGGCCGGGTCATCAAAGCCCCCGGGCTTGAGCGTCATGCGCACGCGGGCGAGCGTGCCCTTGGGGATGAGGTCGAAACTGGGCTGCTGCTGCGCGTCGTTGAAATCGCACCAATCGGTCATGGCTTACTCCTTGGATGTCGGGATTCGAGTGGCGGCGGCGCACTTGTCGATCAGCGCGCGCAGGTTCGGCGGCTCCAGCAACTCGAGCTGGCCGGAGCGGTCCTTGGCCGGGACGCCGTAGGGGTTCAGCGTGTGGCAGACGAAGGCGCGGTAGGACGAGCCGTCCTCCGCCTTGATCTCGGCCAGCGTCACGACTTCATCGACGATGCCGGGCAGTTCCGCCG
>NZ_BCWK01000046.1:0-3309 GCF_001592165.1 Caldimonas taiwanensis NBRC 104434 | reverse complement strand
TCTCGCTCGATGCGGTGGAGATCGACTCCGTCGATTGATGCACCTGACCGACGATGTGTCGCAGTGATGCCTGCATGCGCTGCAAGGCTGCAAGCAGTTGTGCGGCTTCGTCGCTGCCTTGGACTTGCACCTCGCGGGTCAGGTCGCCGGAGGCGATGGCAGCAGCCAGGTCTTGTGCCTGGACGATGGGCTGACAAATGCTTTGCATGTTGATCAGCGTCAACGGCACGACCACCAAAATGGCCACGGCGACCGACAAGGCAAACAGGCCGATGGTCAGCTTTGCCGCCTCGCGGGCCGCCTGTTCGGCGGCGGTGGCTTGTTCATCGAGCTGGCGCACCAAGGTCTGAAAGGCTTTGTCCAGCTCGTTGAGCGCGGCATAGGCCCGGAACATGACCTTGTCGGCCGTGGTGGCGGAGTCGTAGCCACTGGCCAGAAGCTGATTCGCCACCGGGGCGAAGGATGTTTGATAGTCTTCCAGATGCTTGCCAATGGCTTGCAAGAGCTCGGCGTCTTGAGCGCTGGCCAGTGCCTTGAGGGACTGGACTTGTTCATTGATTTTGGCCGCGGCTTGCTTCCACAGTTCGTGGGTTTCCGACACTCGCGACGGCTGCTCGTAGAAGATGATCATGTCCTTCTCGTAGCGGCGCAGTAAGGCCAAGCTGTGGCGCAGCTCCGACACCAGCGATGCCTTGGCATAGGCTTGGTCGATGAAGGCCTGGCTCGTCGCCTGCATCCGAAACATCCCGAACAATCCAGCGCCGCCCACGACGGCCAGCAGGCACAGCACCACGGCAATCGCGCCGATCATGCGCGTGCGGATCGTGAATCGACGCATCAAGCTCATCAACTGCATAGGACGCTCCGTGAGACTCAGTCGGTCAGGCCCATGGCTGGATCGGCCATGAGTTTTTCGATATCGAGCAGGATCAGCATGCGCTCACCCACATTGGCCAGCCCGACGATGCAACTGGCATCCACCGCGGCGCTCATCTCGGGAGCGGGGCGGATGCTGTCGGGGGCGATTTCCAACACGTCGCTGACCGCATCCACCACGGCGCCGACCACCCGGCCAGCCACGTGCAGCACGACCACGACCGTGAAATCGTTGTAATCGCACTTGGCCGTGGCAAAACGCACCCGCAAATCGACGATGGGAACGATCACGCCGCGCAGGTTCACCACGCCCTTGATGTGAGCTGGGGCATTGGCGATGCGGGTCGGCGCTTCATAGGAGCGGATTTCCTGCACGCGCAGAATGTCGATGCCGTATTCCTCGCTGCCCAGACGGAAGGTCAAATACTCTCTGGGTCGGGCTGACTGGTCGATGAAGGCTTCTTTGGCACCCATGATGGCTTCTTTCCGTTCGATGGGAGGGGCGGTTGGTGGGGAGGCCGGGCATGCCGCCCGGCACTTTCCGACCTTATCGGCGGCTTTGTGGCTGACTTGAGGGTCGCACCTAGACCGCGCAGGCCGAGGCAAGGCGGAACTGCGATGCCAGGTCGGCCAAGCGTTGGGCTTGCTCGCGCAGACTTGCGGCCGCAGCGGCCGATTGCTCGACCAAGGCGGCGTTTTGTTGCGTCATTTGGTCCAGATGCGCGACCGCTTGGTTGATCTGACCCACGCCGTCGCTTTGCTCGCGGGTGGACGCCGAGATGTCGCCGATCATGTCGGTGACGCGTTGCACGGCAGCCACGATGTCTTGCATCGAGGCGCCGGCGTCGTGGACCAGCCGGGCGCCGTTTTCGACCTTGTCGACGGAGTTGCCGATCAGGGCCTTGATTTCCTTGGCGGCTTGGGCCGAACGCTGAGCCAGGGTGCGCACCTCGCCGGCGACCACCGCGAAGCCGCGGCCGTGCTCGCCCGCGCGGGCGGATTCCACGGCGGCATTGAGCGCCAGAATGTTGGTTTGGAAGGCGATGCCGTCGATGACACCGATGATGTCGGCGATCTTCTTGGCGCTGGCGTTGATCTCCTCCATCGTAGAGACGACCTGCGAGACGACATGGCCGCCGCGTTGTGCGGCTTCGGCCGCACCGCGCGCCAGTTGGCTGGCCTGGGTGGCATGCTGCGCGCTTTGGGCCAGCGTGCCGGTGAGCTGCTCCATCGATGAGGCGGTTTGCTGCAGGCTGGAGGCGGCCTGTTCGGTGCGGTTGCTCAGATCCTGATTTCCGGTGGCGATTTCGTCGCTGGCCGTGCGGATGTTCTCGGTGGCTTGCTGTACTTGGGCCACCATGCGACGCAAGGAGTCTTGCATCTGGGCCAGGGCGGCTTGCAGTTCGCCAGCTTCCCCGTCGGCATTGACTTCCACGGGGTTGGAGAGGTCGCCCTGGGCAATCGCATGGGCGTGACGCACGACCGAGGCGATGGGGCGGGAAATCGATCGGCTCAGACGCCAACCGAAGGCCGCCGCGAACACCAAACTGGCCAGCACCAGGCCGACGGAGACGAGCACGGCTGCATGGTTGTCGGCCCGAGCGTCGGCATAGGCGCGTTGGGCCATGGCTTGGATTGCGTGCTGCAGCGCTTCGATGCTGGCGATATAGGCTTTGCGAGTGTCCTCGAAGTCGCCTTGCAACAGTTGTTCCAGGGCGTAGTAGTCGCCACTGTTGCGCAGCTCCAAGATCTTCGGGCCGTAGGCCAGCAGGGCTTTGCGCAGCTTGTCGATCTGCTCGTATTGAGCAATCAGCCCGGGGTCGTCGATCGCCGCGCGAAAACGCTGTTGCAGGGCGTCGATTTTCTTCGAGTCGGCGGTGTAGTCTTTCATGAGCTGATCCGGGAAATCGCCCGTGCCCAAACGGGAATGCGTCACGATGCGCAGCACATTGATGTCCACCAGGGACTTCCACTCCGTCACCAGTTGCAGCAGCGCGCCGTCGCGTTCGGTGAGGCGTTGGATCACTGCGGTGGTGTCATAGAGTTTCTTCACGCTATAGCTGCTGACGCCGATCATCAGCAGCATCAGCACACCCAAGGCCGCAGCCAGGCGGGTCGCGATCCGGGCGTGCACCATGGTGCGCAGCAAATTCATCATGGTCTCCTCGACAAGTCTCAGCGGTATCGATCAAAAGGTTTCCCAATCGTCATCGGGAGCCGTGGCCGCTGGCTGGGGGGTGCGAGCGGTGGGCGTGCTGGGGGCGGGGCTGGCGGTCACGGTGGGGCGCTTGGGCGCTTCGCGTGGGCCTGCGGCCGCGGGGGGCGAGCTTTGGGCCGCTTTGCGGATGGCGGCTTGGGCCAGCGAGGCGGCGTGCGTCGTGGCCGGTGTGGTGGGCGCCGCGGGTTGCGGGGGCGCAGCGTCTTGCCCGATTT
>NZ_BCWK01000045.1:0-3311 GCF_001592165.1 Caldimonas taiwanensis NBRC 104434 | reverse complement strand
ATCGGTCTTGTCCACGGGCGCATTCGCCCCGTGCATCGCGGTGGTGGCGCACACGCCGGCGTCGATCAAGGCCTGGGCGCATTTCTCGCCCTCGACCAGCACGACCTGGGCGGCGTCCTGGATCCCCGGCTGGTTGTACAGCGGCCGCGGCTCGGGCGGGGCCATCTTGCGCCGTTTGGCGTCCCAGGGCCGGAACTCCTTCTTGCGCCCGGGCGGGTCGTAGCGGTAGACGACGGCGATGAGCTGCCCTTGTGCGTCGAGGTAGTCCCACTTGGCGGTGGCGGGGCCGAGGTCATCGACCGGCGCGTCCTTCTTGCGCGCACGCGACGCGACGGGTCGAGCACGACCGATCAGGTCCGCGGCGGCTTCGAGCACCCGATGGAACTCGGTGTGCGTATCGAGGCCGTGATGGGCGGCGATGAGGTCGAAGACGTCGCCGCCCTCACCCGTGGCACGGTCGGTCCACAGGCCGGCCTTGTCGCCGGCAAGCACCACTTCCAGGCTGTCGCCGGGGCTGCCCAGCACGTCGCCGATGAGGAACTTGCCTCGCCGCTTCTTGCCGGCCGGCAACAGGGTGAACAGCAGCGGCTCGAGCCGGGCCAACAAGGCCGCGCGGATCTGGTCGCGTTCGCCATCGAGGTTGCGCTGCGGTGCGGCAGCAGGGTCGTTGAAGTCGATCATTCGCCCACCTCGACTCCATCCGTTTGCAGCGCATCCCGCTTGTGCGCAGCCGTGCTGCGGGCCGCCCAGGCCGACAGTTCAGACAGCCGGTAGCGAACGAGTCCACCCAGCAGGTAGTGCGGGATGCGGTAGCGGTTTCGCATCGCCGGGTCGGCAAACCAGTAGTACGGCAGCCGCAGCGAGGCGGCCGCTTGCTTGGCGTCGATCATCGGTTCGACGCCACCCGTGAATGGCGCGTCCTGGCTCATGTGGTCCTCCAGCACCGGTCCTGCCAGGGGCACATCCGGCATTCGACGTGGGTAGGTTCGGCGAATGCGCGCGGCAGCAGTTCGCCCGCCTCGGTGGCCGTGATCACCTTCACCGCCCGGTCGGACATGCGCTGCGCAAGCCCTGCATCGAAGGGCACCCGCTCGGCGTAGATCTCCATCGTGTCGGCGTTGACCGCGGTGAAGAGTGCCGGCTGCTCGTGCAGGCCGAGATAGGCCTGGTAGATCGCCACCTGCGCGGCGTAGATGGGCTTGGCAACCGCAAGCCGGTGCTTGTCCAGCTCGCGCCAGGACTTCGCACCCAGGCACTTGTTCTCCCACAGCGCCGGGTAGCCAAAGCCCGGGCCCAGATCCGGCCCGGCGACGAGAACACCGTCCACATGACCCTGCAGGCGGCCGTCCAGCGCCGAGAAGCCCAGCTGCTCGCCGGCGGCGTTGCGCGTGCGCAGATCGAAGCCCGCCTCGCGCAGCCAGGCGGCCATGCAGTCCTCCATCACATGGCCGCGCTCGAAGACGCGCAGCAGGCGACCCTCGGTCTCGCGGCCCGGATCGACTGGCGCGTCGGCGACCTCGTACTGCAGCGCGCGCTCGCACGCCGCCCCCAGGCGCGAGGCGCCGAGATACGTGCGGCGGGGCTGGGCCGCGCGGGTCCGCTGCATGGCCGCGTCGATCAAGGCCGTGAGCTGGCCCGAGAAGCTCTTGAAGGCGTTGAAGTCCATCATCGCCGCGCCTCCTGTGGTGCGCCCTTGCGTGCCGCTTTGGAGGCAGACTCCGGTTCCACCCACGGCAGGTCGTCTTCCAGATCCGCGAAGGGGTCGGACACGGGGTCTTTGAGTCCCCGCACCGGCGGGTACTTGCTCGCCTCATGGTGCGCGACCATCGCCTCGGTGTAGCAGGTGACGATCGCATCGATCACCTGCAGCGCCTCGGCTTCCGAGTACGCCCCGAGGGGTTTGTCGAACCCGATGCCCTCGGCCGCCTCGCCGAAGGCCCTGAGGCACTTTCGCATCGCGGCCAGTTCGACTTCAGACGGATCGATCATCGCGACCTCCGTCTTGTCGATGCGCCCTTCTTGCGCCCGCAGCCAGTTGCCGTAGAGCGCGTGAAACGCCTCTTGGCAGCGCCGCGAGCAGAACACCCAGTCGATGGGATAGCGCCGCGCGTCGCCCACCGCATGGCGTAGATCCAGGTGGCCGTAGCCGCGCGCCTGTCGTTGGCAGACCCAGCATTTCACGCGCCCTCCCTCTTGCGCTTGGAGAGGGGGCATCCCGGCCTTACACCTTCCAGGAAGCCATCGGCTGTCAGGTGAAAGGTCGTGCCAGGATGCGCACAGCGGCACAGGCGGATCATCTCGCTCTGGTACGCAGGTGTGCAGTCTGCGCAGTACTGGCTCTCGCTCGGAGGGACGCGTCGGGCGGTCTCGCGCCATTGGCGGAACTGGGCCTCGCTGGAGAAGCACGGCGGAAACGCGCCCACACGGGCAATGCGGTGTGTTGCCATCGTCACCTCCTCACTGCGCCCAGGTCGGCTTGCCCGGCACGGCGGGACGCTGCGCGACGGCAGGCGCGGGCATCGCATGGGGCGGAACCACCGCCGCTGGCGCGCCGGAGGAGCCGCTGCCCGGGGTCTTGGGCGGCACGCCCATCAGCCGGGCGTAGTCCGGGTGGTCGGGCTCGACGGCGCTCTTGACGACGTTCTTCAGTTCCCCGCGGCCGTCCTTCTCGACGTCGATGCGGGCGAGGAACTCGATGCCGTCGAGCTCGTGGAAGCCCTGGATGCGCCGCGCGGCGGCGGCCTGCGGGCCGTTGTCCTGGGGATGGACGTTGCGGGCGCTGTTGAGGATCGCGCGCACGAAGCTGCGGCCCATCTGACCCCAGGCCGGGCCCTTCGGGGAATGCAGGCCGATGTTGCTCCAGAGCTTGCGCCGGGCGTACTCGCCCTCCAGCACCACGAACTCGGCGGCGAGATAGACCGATCCCGTCTCGAAGCTCTGGGTAGCGTAGCCGCCCGTCCAGCCCTGCGCCGGGTCGTCGAAGCCCCCGGGCTTGAGGGTCATGCGCACGCGGGCGAGCGTGCCCTTGGGGATGAGGTCGAAGCTGGTCTGTTGTTCGGCGTCGTTGAAGTCGTTCCAGGCGGTCATGGATCACTCCTTGGATGTCAGGATTCGAGTGGCGGCGGCGCACTTGTCGATCAGCGCGCGCAGGTTCGGCGGCTCCAGCAACTCGAGCTGGCCGCTTCGGTCCTTGGCCGGATAGCCGTAGGGATTGACGGTGTGGCAGACGAAGGCGCGGTAGGACGAGCCGTCCTCGGCCTTGATCTCGGCCAAGGTGACCACCTCGTCGACGATGCCGGGCAGTTCCGCGG
>NZ_BCWK01000044.1:0-3584 GCF_001592165.1 Caldimonas taiwanensis NBRC 104434 | reverse complement strand
GGGTACAGCCGCCCTTGCCGCTGATGCCCAAACAAGTGTGTGTGGAATGTTTGCTCAAGGCTCGTGCGCAAGGTGCGCCAGTGGTGAAGCGGTGAGCGTCATGGAAGAGTTCAAATCACAAAGCAGCGACGATCCCGTGGATGTACATGCCTGGGTTGTGGGGAGAAAGACCCACAAGGATCGTCTTTACGCGCTGGTCGACCGCAGCGAGTCAGCCTCTGATTTGGCGTGGCTTCGGGAGTTTGATCGCTGCGTGACCAACCTGTTCTCATTGCTTGGTCTACAACCACAAGCGTTGCCCACTGCGCCCGTACTGGTTGCGCTGGACGACGGCTTTGTCGAGGTGCAGATGCTGCATGCATACGCATCCCAGAGTGCAGAGTCATGCACGATCTTGCTCATCGCCTCGCCGTTGGACGCCGGAGGTGTTGCGCAACGCCTGGTGCGTCGCATGGAGTTGGAGTCAGAGCAGGCTGCCTACCTTTTGCGCTGCTGGGACCCTCGCGTGATGCTGGCTTTGAGTCAGGCCTGGTCTGGTCAATTGCGTCACGATGTTCTGGCCTTCGGGACGCAGATGTTGCTGCCCAATCGCCGAGGTGGACATCTCGCGGTGGCGCTGCACTGCCCGCCGGACGATCCTTTGGCGCAGCGTCCAGTGGTGTGCACTGGCGAGCAACTCGACGCCTTGGTCCAGGCGACCGCCCCCGATGCGGTGCTGGGCTTGCTGCGCGAACAGGATGCGGCCTTGCTCGACAGCTTGCCCGATGCCCAGCGACATGCCTGGGCCTGCGCACAGATCAAGGAGTGTTGTCAGCGTGGTCTTTGGGCAGCGCGGGACCATGCTTTGGCGCTTGCGCTGGCTATCCAATACGGGATGAACTGGTGGCAAGCCCCTGCCTGGAGCGCTTGCGTAGCCAAAGCACAGGAAAGGCGGTCTTTGGTGCAAGCCTATGTGTCCCTGACGCACGAGGAGGTGAAATGAAAACATCGTGGCTGACGGCCTGCATGCTGGCAGTGTTTGCGCTGACAGGGTGCAGCAACAACGAACCCGTGTTGCTGGGCATCATGGGCTACAACCACACGGAGCGCTACATCGACAGTTTCAGTGTCAACGGGCAAGGCGGAGGGAATGCGTACCCAATGTCCGGTGGGGCACGAGTCTATTGCTGCATGGGCTACCGCCGAAACCTGCAGCTGCCGATCGAGATGGAGGTGGAGTGGACTTTTGGGTACAAGCGAAACGAGCAGGGCGAGATCGTTGTCCCCAGTGAGACTCATAAGAAGAAGGCCATTCTCGATGGCCCAGTCCCTGAAGACCCGCAAAACCTAGAGGTTCACTTCATGCCGGATGGCACGGTGCAGTTGCGCATCACCTCGATGCCCTCGCCTGAGCCGAAGGCGTCGGTTCAGCAGGGAGCGAAAAATGAGTGAGTGTTTGGCCATTCCCGTGTGGTCGCCTACGACGCCCACCACGGCGGACCGCATGTCGACCAGATCGGCCGTCGATGTCTTGGCTGCACGCTTGGCTCAGCAAGCCGACCGCCCCCACAGTGCGGTTGCCGACTGCCAGCAGGACCTTTGGATCAGCATCTTCTTTGACGGCACCGGCAACAACGAGAAGATCGACGCGCCGACTTACGAGCACAGCAATGTTGCTCGGCTATATCGGGCCGCAGATGATTCGCCGTCCATGGGTCGTATTCCGATCTATGTTCCTGGCATCGGCACCCCTTTCCGAGAAATCGGAGACCGAGGCGGCAAGCTGGCGATGGCGGTGGGCCAAGGCGGCGAGGCGCGGCTGGAATGGGCGATGGAGCGTTTGGAGCAACGAATTCGTCAAGCTGCCGCTCGCGCCCAGAACCCGGTGAACAAGATTCGCGGCATCCATCTGGCGCTGTTCGGTTTTTCCCGTGGAGCGGCGTTGGCGCGTGCATTTGCGCGCCGGGTGGCTCGGCGCTGTAAGCGGTCAGGCGCAGGGTGGATTTGGGCCGATGGCGGCTATCCGTTTCGACTGTATTTCATGGGTCTGTTCGACACCGTGGCCTCGGTGGGGGTGCCTGCCTCGGCTCGCCACTACGCCACGGAAGCGGCCGCTTTGATGCCACTGACGGGGGCGATCCCGGTGCTGGTGGCCTCGCAAGCCGATGGGCACGGCGCCTGGGCCAGCGACTTGAGGATTCCATCGATGGTGGAGCGCTGCGTTCACTACTGTGCGGCGCACGAGATCCGCAACTCGTTCCCGTTAGATTCCGTGCTTGAAGCGGGGCGCTATCCGGACAATTGTGTGGAGGTGTTCTACCCGGGGGCTCACTCCGACGTCGGCGGTGGTTACAGGCCGGGCGAGGGGGGGCGCAACCTCAACCGCTTTGCCATGCTCAGCCTCATTCCTCTGAAAGCGATGTATGACGAGGCGGTCAAGGCGGGCGTGCCGTTGAGGCGGTTAGAAGCGCTGGACAATGTCGTGAAGGACGACTTCCTGCCTCCCACCCAAGCAGACCGCGAAGCCCGGCAGTTGCTGTCCCGCAGGTTCAACCGCTACCTGCAGGTCGTCGGTGCGCAGGCTCGCCCCATTGGTGAGACCATTCTGGCTCACATGAAGCTGTATTTCCGTTGGCGCATCGTGCATATTGAGCGCAAGTTGCGGGCGCGGCGCCAGGGGGAGACTGACATCGACACTCGCCGACTGAACGAGTATGACGCGGCGCTGGCTCGCGAACGCCAATCCAAACAGGCGCAGGTCGATCGGTTGCGGCAAGAGTATGAAGCGGCGGAGGATGCGCAAGCCGCAGCGCGAAGCATGTACAACCGCCGCCGAGCCAGCGCGACACACCGGGCAGCCTTTGAACAGGCAACCGAGCGTGTCGACCAGGCCCTATGGGCTCTGTTGGAACAGCAAGCCATTCTGGAGACGATGCCCAGTCGTGCACAGCAGTGGATCGCTGCGCTGGACCGATACGATCAGCAATTTCTGGAAGACAGCGAGCGCGTGCGCACCAAAGATCCGAAGACGCTGCGGCCGTTTGATCGCATTTTGCGAGAAGCCTGGGAGATGGAGCCGTTGACCGACCCGGATGTATTGGCCTTGTTTGATGAACATATCACCGACTCCCTGGCTGGGTTTGCGGCTGACAGAACCCGGGCGACCGATCCACGCCGGCTGTATCAGGGCGGGGACGACACGATTCAATATGCGTATGCAGCCGATCCTGAGGCAAATCGCGTCGCACAACGGAAACCTCCACAGGCCATACTCGTTAACCTGCCGGATACGTCGCCCGTCCTCCGACAGCCCCTGATGTAGCGCGTGAGCGGACCCATTATTTGCGGACATGGGAGCCTGTGATCCGGCTGTGATCGGGCATTGGGCTCTTGGGGCAGAGTGAGGACTGGGCTGTGTGGTGTCGCGACATGCAGCTTGAAGGGCAGCAAGATCTCAGCGATGTTGCCCTGGCTTGGCCAGCCGCACTACGCAGCGCTGAGCACAGCGTCCATCTTGGTTTGTCCGGGGTGTGAAGCCCCACCACGCGAGCTTGCACGATCTTTTGTTGCGAGCGATCGTGCGCATTGCTCAGCGCGTGCGCGAG
>NZ_BCWK01000043.1:0-4153 GCF_001592165.1 Caldimonas taiwanensis NBRC 104434 | reverse complement strand
TCTCGCTGGAGGCCGTGGCAATGGAGTCGGTGCTGGCGCGCACTTGAGCCACCAAGCGGCGCAGCGACGCGCTCATTTGTGCCAGGCTGTCGAGCAAGCTGCCTTTGGGCGGCATGCCCAAGTCCACATCCAGGCGACCTTGTGCAATGGCACTCATGCAGCGTTGCGCCTCGGCCGGATCGCCACCGATTTGCTGCCGAATGCTGCGGCCCGCCAGCAGGCTCACGATGATGATCACGCTCAGCAATAGCCCGCCCAACAGCGCGGCTTGGGCGATTTCTGCGCGAGCAGCGGCGGCCAGGTCATCGAGATACAAGCCCGATCCGATCATCCAGTTCCAAGGTTTGAACGCCATGGCGTACTGGAGCTTGGGCACGGGTTCGGTTTGACCGGGGCGGGGGAAGTGCGTGTCGACGAAAGCACGCCCGTCCGAACTGGCGCGCAAGGCATCGGCGATGTCTTTGATCGGATGACGGCCCAGGCCGTCTTTGATTTTGTCGGCCATGTGCTGGCCGCGCCATTCGGGGCGGATGGGGTGCATCACGCCCACGCCGTCCAAAGTCCAGATATAGAAGTACTCTGATTTTCCATCCTGGCCGCCATAGCGTGCTTGTTCGATGGCGGCCGCAGCCGCTTGCTGGGCTTGCTCCTGGGTGATCTCGCCTTTTTGTGCTTTGGCATGAAAGCCGCTGGCGATGGCATACATGGATTCCACGGCGGCTTGAAGCATGGCGCGGCGGTCTTCAAGCAAGCGCTGGTAGGTGTTGTAGCCGTGGTACAGCGTGAGCAACACCACGCCAGCCAGGCTGGTGAGGATGATGCTGAAAATTTTCTGTTGGAAGCTCAAGCGATCGAACATGGGGCGACTCCGAAATCCTTGGGGGCAGGGCGCACGAGCGGCGCTGTGTCGTGGGTACGTTATCGGCTCGAGCGCACAAGGTTTGAGGCGCCACCGGATCGGCAGGTGTGATGAAACTCACGGCCGTCGCGAGGCCATCTCTGTGAGGGCGGCATGCATGAGCGCATGGCTTTCAGACGGAAGCCATGCGCATTCGAGCCGCAGGCCATCAGCCCAATTCGCCCTGCAGTCGAATGATGGCTTCGATGGTGCGGTTGCTGGCTTCAGCGAATGGGCTGCCGGGGCCGATGGCTTTGAGTGCCTGGTCCTGCCGTCCAGCGTTGATGTGCTCGGCAACCGTTGCGAGCGTGCGGTGGAACTGCGCGTGCTCATCCACGAGGGTTCGGAAGCTGGGGCGTGACCCCCAGCGTGCGCCGCCGGGGCCATGCAGCCAGCGTCCCAGCGCGCAGCGGTCGTCGCGGCACAGCGTGTTGGTGTCGAGCTTTTCTTTCTTCGCAATGGCCTGTCGCAGCTTGACTTTCCAGCTCCGGTGGGCTTCGACGGCTTGCGCGAAATCGAAGTCTTCGACTCGCTCGGTGACCAGACTGGCCGAGGCTTGCCGCTCGGCCATTTGTGGCAGGCGGAAGCGTTGCATGCGTTGCTGCAGGTGGTCGGTGAGCCGCTTCATGGTCTGCGCGGCGGCTGCCGTTTCTTCGACCAAGGCGGCGTTTTGTTGCGTGCTTTGGTCGAGCTCTTGAGCGGCCTGTCCGATTTGTTCCACGCCGAGAGCTTGTTCACGCGCTGCAGTGGCGATTTGACCGATCACGCGCCCGAGCTCTTGCGCGTCGCTCACCAGAGTTTCGATCGCTTGGTGGGCCTGAGCGACCACGTGGGACCCTTCGGTGGTGCGTTCGATGCTGGCCTGGATGAGCGATTTGATTTCGCGGGCGGCCGACGAGCTCCTTTGGGCGAGGTTGCGGACTTCTGCGGCCACCACGGCGAATCCCCGGCCGGCCTCGCCTGCGCGGGCTGCCTCGACGGCGGCGTTGAGTGCCAGGATGTTGGTTTGGAAGGCGATGCCGTCGATGGTGCCGATGATCTCGCCGATGCGTTGCGCCGAAGATTCGATGCCTCGCATGGTGTGCACCACTTGCTGCATGACTTGCCCGCCGTCGGCGGCTGCTTGGGCATTTCGCGCGGCCAGATCGGCTGCTTTTTCGGCGTGAAGGGCGGTGGACTTCACAGTGCCAGAAATCTGCTCCATCGTGGCGGCCGTTTGCTCGAGATTGGCCGCGGTGCGTTCGGTGCGGGCCGAAAGATCCATGGCGCCGCTGGCGATTTCCTCGGCAGAGTGCGTGATCTCGTCGCTGGTGTCTCGCACGTCACGCACCATCGATCGCAAGGACTCCTGGGTGGACCGCAAATCGTTCATGACCCGGGCGGCTTCGTCCTTGCCCCAAGGCGTGGGGTGTGTGGTGAGGTCTCCGTTGGCCATGGCGCGGATGTGTTTGGAGATTTCCCGCAGGCCGCCATCGACCACGAGGAAGAAGCAATAGATGAAGTAGGCCGCCAGGGTCAAACTCAGGAGCAGCAATACCAGGTAGGCCAGCAGATTGGCTGCATTGGCGCTGCGCTCGTGCGCCACGAGGGTTTCCAATCGATCGAGGAGTTCATCTTGCAGTTTGGCGACCGATTCGATGGCCTGCGTTCCGAGTTGCAGCACCTGAGCCTCTGGCGCTGCAGCGCCATCGCGCATCAGGCGCTCGATGCTTTGCACGGCGGATGTCTTCTGGGCCAGAGGATGATGCTCGTCGATGCGGGCCAAGGTGCGGTTCAGATCGAACAGACGTTCTTGGATGGCGGCGCTGGCAGCGGCGATGACCGGCGCGGCTTCATCTTGCGACACGCGGCCGGACTTGACGGCGGCCAAGGCGCCGCGCAGCCGGGCCACATGGTCGGCCAGACGCGAAAGTTCGACGTCGGCGGCATGCCATGCGTCTTGGATGTGCGGCCATGGCGAGTAATGAAGGCGTGAGACGCTGCTGGCCTGGGACTGCCAGTCGTAAAGCTGATCGAGCCACGCGTTGTGGCGGGCAAACACCTCGGTGGGCGTCCCGGTCATCGGCAGCTCTTGCCATGCGCGCGCCAAGGCTTCCCACGCGTCGCCCAGGGGTTTCCACTCGGCCTGTTGCAACACGCTTTGCAGCTTCGCGTTGGCCTGTTTCAAGGCTTCATCGTTGCTCAACGCAGCTTGCGTTCCGGCGAGGCCGGCTGCAGACAGTCTGCGCCGTTCGAGCATCAAATGGTGTACTTCGATGCTGCGTCGAAGCAGTTGTGTGCCAAGGGTGTGCCTGGACAGGGTTTCCCATTCAGTCCATTGGGTTTTGGCGGTCCAGATCACGAGCACCAACAAGGGCAGCAACAACAAGGCGCTGACCACCGATGCCTTGGAGTGAAACCTGAGATTGCGAAACCAACGCACCCCGAGTGCCCAGACTCCGTGATATGCGAAAAACCCCCCTTGGGCAGACGGTGGCTCGTTGTGTGTGCCGGATGATTTGTCGTCGAAATGACCTGTCAGATTCTCAGACTCGATGACGTGCATGAATGGTCTCCGGTGTTCTTTTTTTTTGGCGGCGATCAGGGGGTGATGGCGTCGGTGCAAGCCAATCCGACACTGGCGGACAACAGCAGGTTTTCGATGTCGAGCAAGATGAGCATGCGCTCGCCCACTTGCCCCAAGCCGGTGATGTAGCGTGCATCGACGGCGGCGGAGATTTCGGGGGCCGGGCGGATCTGGTCGGCGCTCAGCTCGGTCACGTCGCTGACCGCATCCACGACGATGCCAATCACCCGTTGACCGAAGGTGAGAATGATGGAGACGGTGAAGTCGTTGTATTCGACCTTCTCGCAGCCCATGCGCATGCGCATGTCCACGATCGGGACGATCACACCACGCAGGTTGAGCACACCCTTGATGTGCGCTGGGGCGTTGGCAATGCGGGTCGGCTCTTCGTAGCCCCGGATTTCCTGAACTTTCAGGATGTCGATCGCATATTCCTCGCTGCCCACGCGGAAGGTGAGGTATTCGCGGGTGGGTCCGCTCACGCGCTGCATGGCGGTGTGGCGTGCCGTGGGGGCTTGCAAAGTGGCGGGGGGGTGCATCATGCCCATGTTGGCTCCTGTTTCCTGATGACGCAGGTGTCGGTGACTTCGGCAAATCGAGCGTGGACTTGAGCGTTGCTTGGCCCTGTGCGCCGCAGGCCCCGGCGTGTGGCCGAGGCGGGGCTCAGCTTTCCATGGCGGGTTGCAAGC
>NZ_BCWK01000042.1:0-4716 GCF_001592165.1 Caldimonas taiwanensis NBRC 104434 | reverse complement strand
TACGTTGAACGTGCGCCTCAACGGCGTGCTCGCGATCACCCTGTCGGCGCAGAACACCACCCAGGGCGGCGGGCCGCTGCTCACCGCCTTCGCAGGCAGCGTGCCGGGCCAATCCTGCCCGGTCACCGTCGATGTGGACGACCTGTACCTCGCCGACACCAGCGGCACGATCAACAACAACTTCCTCGGCGACGTTCGGGTCGATGCGCTCCAGCCCCAGGCCGACGGGGCACTGAACCAGTGGACGGTCGAAGGCGCATCCAGCGCTTGGGCTGCGGTGAGCGACGGCGATGAGGCCAGCGGCATCCGCGCGGATGCGGCCGGCCTGCGCCAGAGCTTCGACATCGCGCCGCTGCCGGCGATGGCCACGCCCGCCATCCACGGCGTGCAGGTGACGCTGCTGGCGCGCAAGACCGATGCCGGTCTGGGCAGCGTCAAGGGCTTGGTCAAGAGCGGCACGCAGATCGCCGTCAGTTCCAGCCTTGTCCTGCAAGAGCAACTGGCCTGGCACACGGCGCTGTTCGAGCGCAACCCGAACGGCAACGTGCAGTGGACGGAAGCCGTCTTCAACGCGGCTGAGTTCGGCGTGGAGTCGGCATGACCGAGCGCACCGTCGCCGAGCAGCGGGTAGAGCTCAGCAGCGCGCCGGTTGCAGGCGGCGGGCTGGCCGCCTTGCGTGGCGAAGTGCTCGCCCGGGCGGCCTTCGGTGCGGCCGCGGCTGACTTCACGCTGGAGACGGCCGCCTCGCCCTGGCCGCCCGATCGGGCCGCAATACTGCTGGCGGAATCGCTGGCTGCGCCGATTCCGCCCGTTAATGCGCCAGCTTTCCTGGTTGAAGTGTTGCGCCGCGACACGGCATCCAGCGCCATCGTTGCCACCGGCATGGATGCCTTCGGCGATGCGCCCTGGCCGGACGCCCCGCGCGGGGTGTTTGCCTTCCGCCACGACTGGGCCGAACCGCTCATCGAGCGCTTGCAGTGGCAGACGGCCGTCGCGCGGCTGGCCAGCGGCAACGAGGCGCGGCAGGCGCTGCGCCTGGCGCCGCGCCGTACGCTGACCTACCACGTGGGCCACGGACGCGCCAGCGATGCGCTGGTGGCCGACTGGCTGGCCGACCATCTCGGGCAACTGGCGCTGTGGCCGCTGCCGCAGCGGGCGTGCGCGCTCGTGCAGCCGGCGCAGGCGGGGGATGAGGCGCTGGCCGTGACGGCGTTCGACGCGGCCTGGTGGGAGCCGCCGACGGCAGAGCTGCGCCTGACAGACTTCGGCCTTGCGCGCGTGGACACCGCCATGCCGCAGGCGCTGGTGATCGCCGCCGATGGCTGGCAGGTGGTGGCAATCTCCGAAGTGGAGCCGGACCTGCTCTGGCTGGATGCGCCGCTGGCGCGCGCGGTGCCGGCAGGCGCGGCAGTCCTGCCGCTGGTGTGGGGCCGGGCGCTGGAGGCGGCCGATCTGGCGCAGTGGGTGCCCGGCGTGGCCGGCGGCCGCGTGACAGCCAGCCTCACGCTGCCGGCGATGCCGGACATGGACCTGCTCGACGATCCCATGCTCGACGGCCTGCCGGTCTGGCCCGACGGCAACTGGCGCGAGGATCCGGCCGCCACCGCGCAGGCCGCGCTCACCCGGCAAGACCTCTCGCCCGCCGAGCCGTGGGCGCGCCGCGATGACCCGTGGCCGACGACGACGTTCCAGCGGCGCTATCTGGCGGCCGGCGCAGAGGAGATCGAACGCTGGCGCGCGCGGTTGTGGCGTACGCAAGGCCGCCTGGAAGCCTTCTGGCTGCCCGATGGGCTGGCGCCGGTGCTGCGGGTGACGGCAGAGGCTGACCCCGATGATGGCTTCCTGCGGGTGACGGGCGAGGAGATCTCGGCCTTCTGGCACCGCCCCGCCGCCGCGCTGATCCTGCACCCGGACGGCACGCGCCAGCACGCGCTCACGGCCACGGCCCATCGCGATGCGGGCGGCGTGCTGGTGCTGCGCTCGGGGCTGGACGTGCCGGTGCCCGCCGGCAGCCGCGTGGTGCGGCTTGCGCGCTGCCGCCTCGACCACGACGCCGTCGATCTTTACTGGCACACGCCCACGCTGGTCGAGATGCCCATCACCGCGTGTCAACTGCCGCATCCGCGCGGCAATGACCGCGTCCTCTATGTCGGTTACTGACCATGAGCACAACGACACTTGCCGAAGTCGAGCTCTACGCCTTCGCCAGCAACAGCGCGCAGTTCCACCTGACCCCGCACGAGTTCGACGTCGATCTGGGCGGTACGGTGTACGTGAGTACGCCCATCGAGCGCAACGAACTCGCGCTGGGTGCCGAGGCCGCCAAATCCGCGCTGGAACTCAAGCTGCCGCCGAACTGTGATCTGGTGCGGCATCTGCTGGCGGCTTCGCTGACCGGGGAGGCTACCTCTGTTACCCTGCGCATCGCCCGGCGCGACCCATTGAGCGACACCTGGTGGATCGCCGGCACGCGCTGGATGGGCCGGGTGCTGGGCGTCGAAGTGGCGGACGATGCGGCGCGCGTGCGCTGCGAGTCCGCGCAGGTCAGTCTCAAGCGCATCGGCTTGCGGCGGCTCTACAGCCGCACGTGTTCCCACGTGCTGTATTCGGCGGCCTGCGGGGCGACACCGATCACGGCCAGCGCCATCGTGAGCAACAGCACGGGGCGCAGCGTCGATCTCGACGGCGGCGTGCCCGGCAGCGTCAGCGGCGGCCTGGCCGGTGGCTGGCTGCAAACCCCGGAAGGTGCGCGCCACATGATCGTGAGTGAAACGGGCGGCGGCGTCGAGTTGCTCTATCCCACGACCATCGAGCCCGGCACCGAGGTGCTGCTGACGGTGGGCTGCGACCACAGCACGGCCACGTGCGCGTCGCGCTTCGGCAACCTCGACAACTACGGCGGCTTCCCGTTCATCCCGAGCAAAAACCCGTTCTCGACCGGCGTGTTCTGAATCCCTGGAGAGATCGCCATGTGGTACCTCGTCGTCATCGTGGTGGCGGCGCTGGTTTCGGTCGCGCTCGCGCCGAAACCGCCCGAGCCCAAGCCGGCGTCGCTGTCCGACATCGATGCCCCCACGGCCGAAGAAGGCCGGCCCATTCCCGTCGTCTTCGGCTCTGTGCTCATCCGGGGCGCCAACGTCGTCTGGTACGGCGACCTGGAAGCCGAACCGATCAAGAAGAAAGGCGGCAAGAAATGAGCAGCGACGTCCTCGTCACCATCGCCCACGTGCGCGCCGCGGGCCTGTGCGTGCACGGCACGCGCACCTGGTTTGCGCGGCAGGGCCTGGACTTTCGCGCCTTCCTGCGTGAAGGGGTGGATGCCGAGGTCTTGCTCGCCACGGGTGATGCGATGGCGCTTCGCGTGGTCGAGCACGCCCGCCATCGATCCAGCCAAGGGGAGCACGGCTGATGGGTGGCCGCAGCAAGAAGCAAACCGTCGGCTACCGCTACCGCATGGGCCTGCATCTGGTGCTGTGCCAGGGGCCGGTCGATGCGGTGCAGGAAATCCAGATGGGCGAGCGTACCGCGTGGGGGGATGCCGACCGCGCGCCGCTCGCAAGCGGCCACGGGCTCGCCAGCCTCTGGATCGACAAGCCCGCGCTGTTTGGCGGCGACGAGCGCGAAGGCGGCGTGGTCGGCACCATCGATGTGCTCCCGGGCCATGCCGGTCAGGAGCGCAACGACTACCTGATGAGCCGCCTGGGGCCCTCCATTCCGGCCTTCCGGGGTGTGCTGTCCTTGGTGGCACGCAAGATCCTGTTCGCGGCCAACAACCCCTACATCAAACCCTGGGCCGTGCGCGTGCGGCGCTTCACGGCGGGGTGGTTCGATACGCCGTGGATGGCGTGGAACGCTGAAGTCCGCACCTGGGATGAGATTGAGGCGCGCGAGATCAGCGTCGGTATGAACCCGGCCCACATCCTGGTGCAGTGCCTGACCGACCCGCACTGGGGCATGGGCTATCCGCAGAGCAGCATCGGCTGGAGTTTCTGGAACGCGGCGTGGGCGCTGTCGAGCGAAGGCTTCGGCCTCAATCTGATCTGGACCCGCCAGCAGCCCATCGAGAGCTTCATCGCCCAGGTGCTCGACCACATCGGCGGCATCCTCTACACCGACCCGGAGCAAGGCACGTTCGAGCTGAAACTGCTGCGCGACGACTACTGGATCGATAGCCTGCCGCTCCTGGGCCCCGACGAGATCGTGCGCGTGGAGCGCTTCGAGCGCGCGCAGTGGGGGGAACTCCCCAACGAGATCACCGTGGTCTACACCGACTGGGCCACAGGAGGTGAGGCGACCGTCTCCGTGCAGAACCTCGCCGCCATCCAGTTGCAAGGCGGCGTCATCAACCAGCGCCGCGACTATCCGGGCGTGAACCACGGGCCGCTGGCCGCGCGGCTGGCCTTGCGCGACCTGCGCGCCCTGGGCTCGCCGCTGGCCCGGATGAGCCTGACCGTGGCACGCGACACGCTGGAGCGTGCGCCGTTGCCGGGCGAGGTGTTCCTGCTGCACTGGCCACGGCTGGGCATCGAGCGCATGGTCGTGCGCGTGACCGGCATCGACACCGGCGCGCTGGGCGCGGCCGAATGGCGCATCGAAGCGGTGGAGGACGTCTTCGGCATGGGCCAGACCGTGCTCACGCCCACCCCACCACGCCTCGAGGAGCCGCCACTCGAACCGCTGCCGCCGGCCCTGGTGCTGGCCGTGGAGGTGCCGTAT
>NZ_BCWK01000041.1:0-4871 GCF_001592165.1 Caldimonas taiwanensis NBRC 104434 | reverse complement strand
CGGCGGAACTCCCCGGCATCGTCGATGAAGTCGTCACCTTGGCCGAGATCAAGGCCGAAGACGGCAGCAGCTACCGCGCCTTCGTCTGCCACACCGTCAATCCCTACGGCGTCCCGGCCAAGGACCGATCCGGCCAGCTCGAGCTGCTGGAGCCGCCGAATCTGGCCGCACTGATCGCCAAGTGCGCCGCCGCCACCCGCATTCCCCCATCCACCCAGGAGTAAGCCATGACCGCTTGGAACGATTTCAACGACGCCGAACAACAGCAAAGCTTCGACCTCATCCCCAAGGGCACGCTCGCCCGCGTGCGCATGACGATCAAGCCCGGTGGCTTCGATGACCCGGCGCAGGGCTGGACCGGTGGCTGGGCCACGCAGAGCTTCGAGACGGGTTCCGTCTATCTCGCCGCCGAGTTCGTGGTGCTGGAGGGCGACTACGCCCGCCGCAAGCTCTGGAGCAACATCGGCCTCTCCAGCCCCAAAGGCCCGGCCTGGGGCCAGATGGGGCGCAGCTTCGTGCGCGCGGTGCTCAATTCCGCGCGCCACGTCCACCCCCAGGACATGAGCCCGCAGGCGGCCGCCGCACGGCGCATCCAGGGCTTTCATGAGCTCGATGGCATCGAGTTCCTCGCCCGCATCGACGTCGAGAAAGACGGCCGCGGGGAACTGAAGAACGTCGTCCGAAACGCCGTCGAGCCCGACCACCCGGACTACGCCCGGCTGATGGGCGTGCCGCCCAAGACCCCGGGCAGCGGCTCCTCCGGTGCGCCGGCGGCGGTCGTCCCGCCCCGCGCGATGCCCGTCCCCGCCGTCGCGCAGCGTCCCGCCGTGCCGGGCAAGCCGGCCTGGGCGCAGTGAGCCGGCACAGCGCAAGGAGGGCGGCAGTGAATGAAGTGTTGGGTCTGCAAACGACAGGCGCGCGGCTACGGTCACCTGGATTCTCGCCATCCGGTGGGCGACGCCCGGCGCTATCCCATCGACTGGGTGTTCTGCTCGCGGCGCTGCCAGCAGGCGTTCCACGCGCTCTACGGCCACTGGTTGCGGGTGCAGGAAGGCCGCATCGACAAGACGGAGGTCGCGATGATCGATCCGTCTGACGTCGAACTGGCCGCGATGCGGAAGTGCCTCAAGGCCTTCGGCGAGGCGGCCGAGAGCATCGGCTTCGACAAGCCGCTCGGGGCGTACTCGGAAGCCGAAGCGCTGCAGGTGATCGACGCCATCGTCACCGGCTACACCGAGGCGATGGTCGCGCACCACGAGGCGAGCAAGTATCCGCCGGTGCGCGGGCTCAAAGACCCCGTGTCCGACCCCTTCGCGGACCTGGAAGACGACCTGCCGTGGGAGGCGCCGGAGTCGGCAAAAAAGGAGGCGCGGCGATGATGGACTTCAACGCCTCCAAGGGCTTCTCGGGCCAGCTGACAGCGCTGATCGACGCCGGGATGCAGCGAACCCGCGCGGCCCAGCCGCGCCGCACCTACCTGGGTGCCTCGCGCCTGGGAGCGGCTTGCGAGCGGCAGCTGCAGTACGAGTCCGCCGAAGCTCCGGTCGACCCAGGCCGCGAGACCGACGGCCGTCTGCTGCGCGTCTTCGAGCGCGGCCATGTGATGGAGGACTGCATGGCCGCCTGGCTGCGCGAAGCAGGCTTCGATCTGCGCACGCGCAACGACGCCGGCGAGCAGTGGGGCTTCTCGGCACTCAACGGTCGCCTGCAGGGCCACGCCGATGGCGTCCTCGTCGCCGGGCCGGATCTGGGGCCGGGCTTCGGCTACCCCGCGCTGTGGGAGAACAAAGCCTTGAGTGCGAAGTCCTGGCGAGAACTCGAGAAGAAGCGCCTCGCCGTAGCCAAGCCCATCTACGCCGCGCAGGTGGCGATCTACCAGGCCTATCTCGGCCTGCACGAGCAGCCGGCGCTGTTCACGGCTGTGAACGCCGACACCATGGAGATCTACGCCGAGCGGGTGCTGTTCGATGCCCTGCTTGCGCAGCGCATGTCCGATCGGGCTGTCAAGGTCATTACCGCCACCGAGGCGGGCGAGTTGCTGCCGCGCGCGTTTGCCGATTCCACCCACGTCGAATGCCGGATGTGCCCCTGGCAGGACCGGTGCTGGAGGGGCCAGTCATGACGATCGCCTCGTTGTCTGAAGTGCTGGGCGAGCGCCTGATCGACGCCCGTGAGGCCGCGCACGCGCTGAACCTGCCGCTGTACTGGCTCACCCACGCCAAGGAGCGTCGGCGTCTGCGGCTGCCGCATTACCGGGTCGGCAAGCTGCTGCGTTTCAAGCTCACCGAACTCGTGGCCTGGATGCACGACGCGCAGGTCAGCGGCATCGCGCAGCGCCGTCATGGGGAGGAGGCCGATGCTGGACTTCAATGACTCCACCCCCCATGCCGAAGCCGTGGCCGCCGAGCGCCGTGAGGCGGTGCGAGCCGCCCTGCTCGGGCGTTTGGAGGGGCTGCTGTCCCTGCTGTTTCCTGCCGGTCGCACGCGCCGCGGCAGGTTCCTCATCGGCGACGTGCTGGGCAGCCCCGGCGACAGCCTGGAAGTGGTGCTCGCCGGCGACAAAGCGGGCCTGTGGACCGACCGGGCCACGGGCGAAGGCGGCGACGTCTTCGACCTCCTCGCCGCCCATCACGGGCTCGATGCCGAGCGCGACTTCGCGCGCGTCCTCGACTTGGCGGAAGACCTCGTCGGCCGCGTTTCCGCGGCCCCGGCGTCCCGCCGCCGGACAAACCGGCAGACGCCGCTGGACGAACTCGGCCCCGCCACCGCCAAGTGGGACTACCTCGACGCGCAGGGGCGGCTCATCGCCGTCGTCTACCGCTACGACCCGCCCGGGCGCAAGAAGGAATTCCGGCCCTGGGACGCCAAGCGGCGCAAGATGGCTCCGCCCGAGCCGAGGCCGCTCTACAACCAGCCGGGGATGACCCGTGCCGAGCAGGTGGTGCTGGTCGAGGGCGAGAAATGCGCGCAGGCGCTGATCGACGCCGGGGTATGCGCCACCACCGCGATGCACGGGGCGAATGCCCCGGTGGACAAGACCGACTGGTCGCCGCTCCAAGACAAAGCCGTGCTGATCTGGCCCGACCGCGACAAGCCGGGCTGGGAGTACGCCATGGCCGCCGCGCAGGCGGCACTGGCCGCCGGCGCCGCCTCGTGTGACGTGCTGCTGCCACCGGAGGACCGGCCCGAAGGCTGGGACGCCGCCGACGCCGTGGCCGAGGGCTTCGATGTCGGCGCCTTCATCGCCGCGGGCCCGCGCATGAGCATCAAGCCCGCCATCGGACAGCCCACGCAGGAGCCCTCCGTCTGGGCCACCGACGACGCGCTGGCGCTCACCTTCACCGCACGCTATGCCGAGGACTGGCGCTATTGCGCCGCCTGGGGCAAGTGGCTGGTGTGGGACGGTCGGCGCTGGCAGGCTGACGAGACGCTGCTGGTGCACCACCTCATCCGCGCCATCTGCCGCGAGGCCGCCCTCAAAGCCGACTCGCACCGGCTCGCGGCCAAACTCGCCGCCAGCAGCACGGTGGGCGGCGTGGAGCGGCTCGCCCGCACCGACCGGCGACATGCCTCGACCTCCGACGAGTGGGATGCCGATCCCTTCGCGCTCAACACGCCGGGCGGCGTGGTCGATCTGCGCACCGGGCGGCTGCGTCCGCACGAGCGCGCCGACCGCATGACAAAGCTCGCCACCGCCACGCCCCGCGGCGATTGCCCCCGCTGGCGGGCCTTCCTGGCCGACGTGACCGGCGGCAACGCCGAACTCCAAGCGTATCTGCAACGCATGGTCGGCTACTGCCTCACCGGCTCGACGGCGGCGCATGCGCTGTTCTTCCTCTACGGCACCGGCGCCAACGGCAAGTCGGTGTTCGTCAACACCGTGGCCACGATCCTGGGCGACTACGCCACCAGCGCACCGATGGACACCTTCATGGAGGCGCGCGGCGACCGGCATCCGACCGATCTGGCGGGCCTGCGCGGCGCGCGCTTCGTCTCCTCCATCGAGACCGAGCAGGGGCGGCGCTGGAACGAGTCCAAGGTCAAGGCGCTCACCGGCGGCGACAAGGTCTCGGCGCGCTTCATGCGGCAGGACTTCTTCGAGTACACGCCCCAGTTCAAGCTGGTGATCGCGGGCAACCACAAGCCCGCGATCCGCAACGTGGACGAGGCGATGAAGCGCCGGCTGCACCTGATCCCCTTCACGGTGACGATCCCGCCCGACAAGCGCGATGGCCGGCTCACCGACAAGCTCCTGGCCGAGCGCGACGGCATCCTGGCCTGGGCGGTCGAGGGGTGTCTCGCCTGGCAGCGCGAGGGGCTCGATCCGCCCGCCATCGTGCAAGCCGCCACCGAGGAGTACTTCGACGAGGAGGACGCGATCGGCGACTTCCTCGACGAGGAGGCCCAGCGTCACCCGCAGGCCCGCGTGGCCGTGGCCGATGTGTTCCAGCACTGGCAAGAGTGGGCCGCCCGGCGCGGCGAGTATGTCGGCACGAGCCGCTGGCTCGCCCAGCAACTGGCCAACCGCGGCTTCGAACGCACGCGGCTGCACGGGGGCACCAAGGGGCTGGCGGGTCTGTCCCTCAAGCCCAAGGACTACGGCCTGCGGTTGCCGTACCGCGACGACTGACCTCCCAGGGTGACCGAAGGTGACTGGCTGCGGGATTGAATCTCTTTACGCGCGTACGCGCGCGCAGGCGGAAGGTTCATTCCCCACGGCGGTCACCTTCGGTCACCGGCAACGACATGAACGAAGGACTGCACCCATGCACACCACGATCCTGGCCCTGGACCTGGGCACCACCACCGGCTGGGCGCTGCGCGGCAGCGACGGCCACATCACCAGCGGCGCCGAGAGCTTTCGGCCGCAG
>NZ_BCWK01000040.1:0-5690 GCF_001592165.1 Caldimonas taiwanensis NBRC 104434 | reverse complement strand
CGAACCCCCACCGCCTTTGTTGGGGGTGGGGGTTGAGGGGATGTAGCCTGACGATGACCTACTTTCACACGGGAAGACCGCACTATCATCGGCGCTGAGGCGTTTCACTGTCCTGTTCGGGATGGGAAGGAGTGGGACCACCTCGCTATGGTCGTCAGGCGTAACTGGTTGCCGGGCTGAGGCTGGAGTTGTGGGGACTCAGCCTGGCGCATTCGTAGAGTCGCTGCCTGTTTTTTTGCGGGACAGGCGATCAGCGGGATTTGATTGCGTGCACTGTGGGGTCACAACGGGACTGACTCTTGTCCTTGGGGTTCGTTGGGGAACATCAAGGTTATAGGGTCAAGCCGCACGGGCAATTAGTACTGGTTAGCTTAACGCATTGCTGCGCTTCCACACCCAGCCTATCAACGTCCTGGTCTCGAACGACCCTTCAGGGGGCTCAAGGCCCCGGCAAGACTCATCTTGGGACGAGTTTCCCGCTTAGATGCTTTCAGCGGTTATCTCTTCCGCACTTAGCTACCCGGCGATGCCACTGGCGTGACAACCGGTACACCAGAGGTGCGTCCACTCCGGTCCTCTCGTACTAGGAGCAGGCTCCCTCAATCTTGCAGCGCCCACGGAAGATAGGGACCAAACTGTCTCACGACGTTTTAAACCCAGCTCACGTACCTCTTTAAATGGCGAACAGCCATACCCTTGGGACCGGCTACAGCCCCAGGATGAGATGAGCCGACATCGAGGTGCCAAACACCGCCGTCGATATGAACTCTTGGGCGGTATCAGCCTGTTATCCCCAGAGTACCTTTTATCCGTTGAGCGATGGCCCTTCCATACAGAACCACCGGATCACTTAGTCCTACTTTCGTACCTGCTCGACTTGTCAGTCTCGCAGTCAAGCACGCTTTTGCCTATGCACTATCAGCACGATTTCCGACCGTGCCTAGCGTACCTTCGAGCTCCTCCGTTACGCTTTGGGAGGAGACCGCCCCAGTCAAACTGCCCACCATGCACTGTCCCCGACCCCGATTCAGGGGCCTAGGTTAGAACCTCAAACACACCAGGGTGGTATTTCAACGTCGGCTCCACGGCACCTGGCGGCACCGCTTCAAAGCCTCCCACCTATCCTACACAGATCTGTTCAAAGTCCAATACAAAGCTACAGTAAAGGTTCATGGGGTCTTTCCGTCTTTCCGCGGGGAGATTGCATCATCACAAACATTTCAACTTCGCTGAGTCTCTGGAGGAGACAGTGTGGCCATCGTTACGCCATTCGTGCAGGTCGGAACTTACCCGACAAGGAATTTCGCTACCTTAGGACCGTTATAGTTACGGCCGCCGTTTACTGGGACTTCGATCAAGAGCTTGCACCCCATCACTTAATCTTCCAGCACCGGGCAGGCGTCACACCCTATACGTCGACTTTCGTCTTTGCAGAGTGCTGTGTTTTTATTAAACAGTCGCAGCCACCGATTCTCTGCGACCCCTTTGGGCTCCGTCTGTACAACTTCACCTACTTAGGGCACACCTTCTTCCGAAGTTACGGTGTCAATTTGCCGAGTTCCTTCTCCAGAGTTCTCTCAAGCGCCTGAGAATACTCATCACGCGCACCAGTGTCGGTTTGCGGTACGGTCGTCTGTAGCTGGAGCTTAGTGGCTTTTCCTGGAAGCAGGGTATCACTCGCTTCGGCGGCAAGCCGCCTCGTCATCACGCCTCATCTCAGACCCCCGGATTTGCCTAAGGGCCACGACTACACGCTTAAACCGGGACATCCAACACCCGGCCGAGCTAACCTTCTCCGTCCCCACATCGCACTACAGATCGGTACAGGAATATTGACCTGTTTCCCATCAGCTACGCATCTCTGCCTCGCCTTAGGGGCCGACTCACCCTACGCCGATGAACGTTGCGTAGGAAACCTTGCGCTTACGGCGAGGGGGCTTTTCACCCCCTTTAACGCTACTCATGTCAGCATTCGCACTTCTGATACCTCCAGCAGCCCTCACGAGCCACCTTCACAGGCTTACAGAACGCTCTCCTACCATCGTGTTGCCACGATCCGCAGCTTCGGTAACTGGCTTAGCCCCGTTACATCTTCCGCGCAGGACGACTCGATCAGTGAGCTATTACGCTTTCTTTAAATGATGGCTGCTTCTAAGCCAACATCCTGACTGTTTTAGCCTTCCCACTTCGTTTCCCACTTAGCCAATTTTGGGGACCTTAGCTGGCGGTCTGGGTTGTTTCCCTCTCGTGTCCGGACGTTAGCACCCGGTGCACTGTCTCCCAAGCTCTACTCATCGGTATTCGGAGTTTGCATAGGTTTGGTAAGTCGCCATGACCCCCTAGCCTAAACAGTGCTCTACCCCCGATGGTAATACTTGAGGCACTACCTAAATAGTTTTCGGAGAGAACCAGCTATTTCCAGGTTTGTTTAGCCTTTCACCCCTATCCACAGCTCATCCGCTACTTTTGCAACAGTAGTCGGTTCGGACCTCCAGCACCTGTTACGGTACCTTCATCCTGGCCATGGATAGATCACCTGGTTTCGGGTCTACACCCAGCGACTCAATCGCCCTGTTCGGACTCGGTTTCCCTGCGCCTCCCCTACTCGGTTAAGCTCGCCACTGAATGTAAGTCGCTGACCCATTATACAAAAGGTACGCCGTCACCCCTTGCGAGGCTCCGACTTTTTGTATGCATGCGGTTTCAGGATCTATTTCACTCCCCTCCCGGGGTTCTTTTCGCCTTTCCCTCACGGTACTGGTTCACTATCGGTCGATTACGAGTATTTAGCCTTGGAGGATGGTCCCCCCATCTTCAGACAGGATTCCACGTGTCCCGCCCTACTTGTCGCACGCCTAGTTCCACCACCCACTTTTCTCATACGGGGCTATCACCCACTATGGCCGGCCTTTCCAGACCGTTCTGATAAGTCGATGGCTAAATCGTGCAGGCTCCTCCGATTTCGCTCGCCACTACTTTCGGAATCTCGGTTGATTTCTTTTCCTCGAGCTACTTAGATGTTTCAGTTCGCTCGGTTCGCCTCGTTGACCTATGTATTCAGTCAACGATACCCTTGCGGGTGGGTTTCCCCATTCGGACATCTCCGGATCACAGCTCATTTGCCAGCTCCCCGAAGCTTTTCGCAGGCTATCACGTCCTTCATCGCCTGTAATCGCCAAGGCATCCACCACATGCACTTCGTCACTTGACCCTATAACGTTGACGTCCACCTCAGTGTCCGCCGTCAAGGACGCACCGATCTTGCGATCGGCTTCATGAGTATGTCGCGTTGTGCCGTCCTTCAAGCTTTGAATCTCTTCAAGCTGAAGTCTGGTGACGCAATCAAATGTCGTTGCTGGACCCAGCGCCTTCAGGCGCCTCCAGCAACAACGCTGATTCGACTCTACGAATTGTTAAAGAACAACAGCCGATTCCTCTTCGAATCGCTCATGCCAACCCCCCTCAAGGGCGCTGGCATGAGCGCTCGAGCACCCCTCCCAGCAGGGATGCGGTGGTGGACGGTGGTGGAGGATGACGGGTTCGAACCGACGACCCCCTGCTTGCAAAGCAGGTGCTCTCCCAGCTGAGCTAATCCCCCGTCGCACGCCAACGCGCGCTGGTGGGTCTGGTTGGATTCGAACCAACGACCCCCGCCTTATCAAGACGGTGCTCTAACCGACTGAGCTACAGACCCCCGCGTTGTCCTTGCGTGAACCGCAGGGCCTGCCTGGACGGCGCCGCTCATGTGCGCTCGGCCATCGCGCCGGCTCACGTTCCACTCACTGTTGCTTCTCAACAGCTACAGCCGATAAGTGTGGGCGCCTGACTCGAAATGCCTCTTTTCTCTGTGTACGCCAGGCTTGCTGAAGCTTCGAGCCGCTTGCGCAGCCCCATCCTCAGTGCCTCGGCTCATCCAGAAAGGAGGTGATCCAGCCGCACCTTCCGATACGGCTACCTTGTTACGACTTCACCCCAGTCACGAACCCTGCCGTGGTAAGCGCCCTCCTTGCGGTTAGGCTACCCACTTCTGGCAGAACCCGCTCCCATGGTGTGACGGGCGGTGTGTACAAGACCCGGGAACGTATTCACCGCGACATGCTGATCCGCGATTACTAGCGATTCCGACTTCACGCAGTCGAGTTGCAGACTGCGATCCGGACTACGACCGGTTTTCTGGGATTGGCTCCCCCTCGCGGGTTGGCAGCCCTCTGTACCGGCCATTGTATGACGTGTGTAGCCCTACCCATAAGGGCCATGAGGACCTGACGTCATCCCCACCTTCCTCCGGTTTGTCACCGGCAGTCCCATTAGAGTGCCCTTTCGTAGCAACTAATGGCAAGGGTTGCGCTCGTTGCGGGACTTAACCCAACATCTCACGACACGAGCTGACGACGGCCATGCAGCACCTGTGTCCAGGCTCTCTTTCGAGCACCCCCACATCTCTGCAGGGTTCCTGGCATGTCAAGGGTAGGTAAGGTTTTTCGCGTTGCATCGAATTAAACCACATCATCCACCGCTTGTGCGGGTCCCCGTCAATTCCTTTGAGTTTCAACCTTGCGGCCGTACTCCCCAGGCGGTCAACTTCACGCGTTAGCTTCGTTACTGAGGAAATGAATCCCCAACAACCAGTTGACATCGTTTAGGGCGTGGACTACCAGGGTATCTAATCCTGTTTGCTCCCCACGCTTTCGTGCATGAGCGTCAGTGCAGGCCCAGGGGACTGCCTTCGCCATCGGTGTTCCTCCGCATATCTACGCATTTCACTGCTACACGCGGAATTCCATCCCCCTCTGCCGCACTCTAGCCGTGCAGTCACAAATGCAGTTCCCAGGTTAAGCCCGGGGATTTCACATCTGTCTTGCACAACCGCCTGCGCACGCTTTACGCCCAGTAATTCCGATTAACGCTCGCACCCTACGTATTACCGCGGCTGCTGGCACGTAGTTAGCCGGTGCTTATTCTTCAGGTACCGTCATCACTCCGAGGTATTAGCCCAGAGCTTTTCTTCCCTGACAAAAGCGGTTTACAACCCGAAGGCCTTCTTCCCGCACGCGGCATGGCTGGATCAGGCTTGCGCCCATTGTCCAAAATTCCCCACTGCTGCCTCCCGTAGGAGTCTGGGCCGTGTCTCAGTCCCAGTGTGGCTGGCCGTCCTCTCAGACCAGCTACGGATCGTCGCCTTGGTAAGCCTTTACCCCACCAACTAGCTAATCCGACATCGGCCGCTCCAATCGCGCGAGGCCTTGCGGTCCCCCGCTTTCACCCTCAGGTCGTATGCGGTATTAGCTACTCTTTCGAGTAGTTATCCCCCACGACTGGGTACGTTCCGATGCATTACTCACCCGTTCGCCACTCGCCGGCATCCCGAAGGACCCGCTGCCGTTCGACTTGCATGTGTAAAGCATGCCGCCAGCGTTCAATCTGAGCCAGGATCAAACTCTTCAGTTCGATCTTCAAAACTCATCCGGAATTGAAGTGAACTTCACTTCTGCTTCCGTGAGCGTTCAGGAAAGTCTTTCAACTTCCCCACAAGGCATCCGCCTCAAACGCCCACGCTTATCGGCTGTATCTTGTTAAAGAACCCACACCACAAACAAAACCTTCGCTTCGTTTGCGTCGCCAATCAGTGATCAGCGAAGACCGAGATTATTGCAAGATTTTTATTTCCTTGTCAAGCGCTCGGTTATTTT
>NZ_BCWK01000039.1:0-6942 GCF_001592165.1 Caldimonas taiwanensis NBRC 104434 | reverse complement strand
GGACATCGCCGGCCGATACGGGGTCCGGAGTCACGGTCTTGATCACCCGGACATCGGCGCTGTCGCCTGGCGCGCTGCCGGTGACGGTGTAGGTCGTGGTGTCGTTGGCGGGGTTGGTGTCTGGAATGTTAGGGTTGGGCGAGCTCACCGTCATGCTGTTGACGATGCTGCCGGTGGCGGTGGCGGTGGTATTCAGCGTGACAGCGGGTGTGGTGGCACCGGCAGCGAGCGGAGAGGATGCGGTGTAGGCGCGCTGGCAGGTGATGGTCGCCGGCCCCGTCACCGACGCAGCCGGCGTGCACGACCAGCCGTTCAGCGTGTAGCTGTTGACTGTAAGCCCGGCCGGCAGGTGATCGGTCATGACGAGCGTGCCGTAGAAGCCGGCATTGCCGACGTTGGTCACGCTGATGTTGTAGGTGTAATTGTTCCCGACCACGACCAGTGGCGGATTGGGACCCGATTTGTTGGCGCGCAGATCGACTGTGGGCGCATTGATCGTGGCGCCGCCGTCGGTGGCGGTGTTATTGGTGGGATTGGGGTCGCTCGGGCCGCTGCTGGCAATGCTCGCGCTGTTGGTCGGGTTGCCTGGGCTTGCCGCCGTGACCGGAATCGAAATGTTGCCCAGCGGCACATTGCCGCCCGCGCCGCTGCCGGCAGGTTTGGTGCAGGTCACGGTCTGGCCCGACACCGAGCAGGTCCAGCCGTTTTGCGGGCTTGCGACCGTGCCAATGCTGTAATTGGATGGAATCGTGTCGGTGATCGTCAGCCCAACAGGAGAGTCGCCGGTATAGGACGGGGAAAGCGTGAACGTAACCGGCTGCCCGACCAGCAACGAACCGGACGGCGCACGTGACTTGGTGATACGCACATCGCTGCCGGCAGTGACCGTGGTATTGAAAGTGGCGGTGTTGTTGCCGGCGACCGGATCGCTCGGCGTGCCGCCGCCGACACTGCCGCTCGGTGTGAGCGTGGAGCCCGAAGCCGCGGCGATCTGGCCGGTGAACATGCGCGTCACGCTCGCCCCAACGGCCAGCGGGCCGGCGATGGTACAACTGTAGGTGCTGCCGGCAAGCGTGCAGCCGGCGGGCGGCGTCACGCCCACCAGCCCGGTGGGCACGGGAAAACTAAGGACGACATTGCTCGCCGGGTCCGGTCCGTTGTTGGTCGCGGTGAAGGTATAGCTCACCGTACTGCCGGATGCCGCGCTCGCCGGCCCCGACAGAGCGAGCGCAATATCCGCCCCGGCGTTGACCGTGGTCGTCTCGTTGTCGACGTTGTTACTGCCGTCGTCATCGCCCGCCGTCGGGACCGATGCCCCCAAGGCCACCGTACCTTGCGCCGTGGTGTGAATCGTGACGGACACCGTCGCCTCATCGCCGGGGTTTCCTGCGGCCGCGAGCGCAGGAACGCTGCACGTCACAGGCCCCGTGCCGGTGCAGGTTAAGCCGGTGGCGCTGACGAAACTCGTCGTCGGCGGGATGCTCAACGTGAGCGTGGTGGGCGGTGCGGCACTGGTGCCGTTGTTCGACACCCGCACGGTATAGGTGATATCACCTCCAGCCGGCACCGGATCAAAGCCGGTATCACTGTTGTTAACGACCCAATCGACTCCGGCGTGCGCAGCTCCTGCACCGAGCAGCCCGATCAAGGCGAGCGTTCGCACAAATCGACTGAACTTCCTGCAGTCCGCATGACTCATTGTGACTCCGCTGTGAATTGATGCCTCGGCAATCAGAAGTGTACCTGCAAGCCTACGAGGCGGTGAGCGCTGCACGCTCAGACCTGGACACCTACATCGACTGGTACAACCGCGAGCGTGTGCATTCGCGCATCGAGGACCGCACGCCCGAGCAGGCCTACTGGGCGCTGCTGCCCGAGCTGGCCGTGGCTGCCTAGAATGAAAATCCCGGTGCGCCCCGAGTTGCCCACCGCGTCGGTCGGTTCGTCGCACAGCGACCACCGCCGCCGTGGACAACTCTGCACCTCTTCAACCCGCACGCAGTCTCTTTATCTCTCGGGGTAAATCTGTTCAGACAAGCGGGGCCACTTCTATCCTTTTACTGGACTGAATCCGTAGTCGGCCCTGAAATATTCGTTTTCAGCCAGCGGTCAGTCGTGGTGCCGGCTCTCTGATTGCGTTGACGGCGAGGTTGCGCAGCATGCGAGGCCAGTTGGGCGATAGGGCTGCGGCTTGGCACAGGCGCAAATAAAGCCGCCGCAAGAAGGGCACCCCCTTCTTGGCAATCATCCGAAGCAGCCAGCGGATGTTGTAGCCCGCCGCGCACAGCACCGCGTGCAGTCTGTCCCCTTGTTCGCCTTTGAGATGGCACCGATCCATGCGGTGGTCCGCCTTCAAATGCCCGATGATCGGCTCGATCGCCTGGCGCCTCTTGAGCAGCTTTCTCTCCTGGGTCGTGAGCGTCTTGTACTTGCCCCGGTGCTTGATGGCCACCCCTGGGTTGTCCGCATCCACGCCCCGGTAACCCAGGTCCACATACGCCGTGGCGGGCTTCACCCCCGTGTCTTGCATCAGGATGGCTGCCTGCTCCAGCTGGGTGCTCAGCGTGTGGCCGTCGTATGGGTTGCCGGTGAACGCCCTGGCCCCCACGATCAGGTTGTGCTTCAAGGTCGCGGCAATGCCCACCTTCACCCCGAACTCGTAGGGCGTCCTGCTCTTGCCCTTGGCAATGCACTCCACTTCGGGAGCGTGCCAAGCGTAGAGCTTGGATGATCCGCTGGTGTTCTTGCGGCTGCGCGATTGATCGGCAATGCGCTGCGCCTTGCCCAGCACACCGTCCAAGGCTTGGCGCACCGCTGTGCTCAACCCATTGGCCTTGCGCTCGATCTCACGCACCAGGCGGCCCACCACCGTGCTCTGGCGCTTGATCACGCGGCGCATGCGCTTGAACTGTCTGGCGTGCGCGTACCGCCCGGCCTTGAAGCGCAGCAGCTGGCCCTCTTTGGCGAAGGTCTGCTTGAGCTCGATGCCAACTCCTTGCGCGGCTTCCACCAGCTTGGCACGCGCCGTCTCCAGAAGCTTGGAGTCCGTGGGGTGCGCCACCGCCTTCTCCTGCACGGTGGAGTCCACCACCACGGTGGCCAGCGCGGACGCTGGAATCAGCTTGAGCGAGACGGCCAGGTTCACGGTCTGCGCCAGCAACTCCTCCACGCCTTCTTCGCCCAGCAGGCGGCGGAACTTGACCAGGGTGGTGGCGTCGCAGGGCAGGCGGGGTTCAAAGTAGGCCTGACCCGAGAAGAACTGGAAGTTGGGCGAATCGCTCCAACGCTCGACCACGGCCTCGTCGCTGAGGTTGAACGCGTGTTTGAGGTACAGCAGCGCGATCATGGTGCGCAGGGGCACGCGCGGGCGCCCGGCGTTGGACTTGCGGCCCACGGGCGCTGGCGCTTCACCGAACAGGTCCAGATCGGGCAAGGACTCACCGGTGTGTGCGCGGCGGGAGAACAGATGCGCCACAGAGGCTTCGATCTGCTGCCACGGCATGCGCGAGGCCAACACCGCCAGCGAATGGCGCAGGTCGATCATGTGGTCCAGGCGGGCGCGAAAGAAGTCGTCGGTGGCAGCATCAGCAAACATCAAAATCTCCCAGAAACTGATCGCTATTGAAATTCAAACTGGGAGTTCTGGGTATCCGTGATCACCCCGAAACATAAGCATTCATGCGGGCGTCAGGGGTTTTGCAGGAGCGACTCCGTAAGTTTACCAGACCGTTGAAAAAGTACTCTTCGAACGCACCAGGGGGGCTGCTTTCGAAGAAGTCGGCCCTGCAAAACGCCCTCAAGCCGCATAGACACTGAGTTGGTGAGGTGATGTTGCGGGGGCGCTACGTATATCGACCTCTTCTGCGGGCCAGGCAGGTGCCAGGTCAGGGAGACTGGGGAGTGGATTGACGGTGGCGTTGTTGCCGCGTGGAAAAAAAGCTGTGAAGGCGGAGCACCCTTCACGCAGATCTACATTGCCGACCTCGATGCACAACGGCGGCGGGCGGCCGCCGAACGACTGCGACGGTTGAATGCACCGGTCATTGAAATTGATGGGGCTGCCGCGCAAGCTGTGAAAGAAATCGTCACGCAGCCTAACACCACCCATGCTCTGAATCTGGCTTTCCTTGATCCGTTTGACCTGGCCAACCTGAGCTTCGACATCATCGTCGCGTTAGCCAGCCTGAAGCGAATCGACATGCTGATTCACGTCAGTCAAATGGACTTGCAGCGGAATGCGGTTTCCTACGCGATTGCCGATGAATCTGCCTTCGATTCCTTTGCGCCGGGATGGCGGGACAAGGTGGCCCGAGGCCAATCGCAGCAAGCATTGCGGCAGCAGGTCCTCCAGTATTGGCGAGGAAAGGTCGCAGACCTCGGGGTGTGGCCATCCACCGAGATGAGGCTGCTCAAGGGCGGGAAGAATCAGCCTCTATATTGGCTGTTGCTAGCAGCGAAACACGAGCTCGCACACAAGTTCTGGGCAACCGCGTCCAATGTGGAAGGCCAGGGTAAGTTCGACTTCTAAGGAAGGTCTGAACAACTCCGCCCCATTGCGCGACAATGCCTCACCGTGATCGGGGTGAGTGCGATGCAGCTGTCGTTCGGTGATGCCGAGGGTCTGGGGAGCCGCAAGCGCACGCGGCGCGAGGTGTTTTTGGCGGAGATGGAGCAGGTGGTGCCGTGGCAGGCGCTGCTGGCGCTGATCGAGCCGCACTACCCGAAGATGGGCCGTCCCGGTCGCCAGCCCTATCCGTTGGCGACGATGCTGCGCATCCACTTCCTGCAGCAGTGGTATGCGCTCAGCGACCCGGCGATGGAAGAAGCCTTGTACGACACGCCGGTGATGCGCCGCTTCGCGCAGTTGGGCGGGCTTGCCGACATCCCGGACGAGACGACGATCCTCAACTTCCGCCGGCTGTTGGAGACGCACGGGCTGGCCGAGAAGCTCTTCGAGCAGGTCAACGCCCATCTTCAGCGCAAGGGCCTGAGCCTGCGCAGTGGCACGATCGTGGATGCCACGATCATCAGTGCGCCGAGCTCGACCAAGAACAAGGCGGGCGAGCGCGATCCGGCGATGCACCAGACCAAGAAGGGCAACCAGTGGTTCTTCGGGATGAAGGCGCACATCGGCGTGGATGACGCGTCCGGTCTGGTGCACCACGTGGAATGCACGGCGGCGAACGTGGCCGACGTGACGCAGGTGTACAAGCTGCTGCACGGCCGGGAAGACACGGTGTGCGGCGACAGCGGCTACACGGGTGCCGAGAAGCGCGAGGAGCTGCAGGACGTGGACGCTGGATTCCTGATCGCGGAGAAGCCGTCGAAGCTGCGTGCGATGAAGAACGAGCGCGAGCGGCGCTACGCCGAGCGGTGGGAGCGCTACAAGGCCAGTCTGCGGGCGAAGGTGGAGCACCCGTTCCGGGTGATCAAGCGGCAGTTCGGCTACACGAAGGTGCGCTACCGCGGCCTGGCGAAGAACGCGGCGCAGGTGCTGACGCTGTTCGCGCTGTCGAACCTGTGGATGGCGCGCCGGCGTTTGTTGCCGACGACGGGAGCAGTGCGTCCGTAAGGCGGGGAAACCCGCCAAAAACCGCCCTGCACGGGCGAAATCCGGCTCGAAAGCGACGCCAGGCCGGCGCCACGATGCCGCAATCCGGGCGGCAGAGCGGGTTGTTCAGACCTTCCCTAAGCGCAAGTCATCGCTTCCGGGTACTCGTCCCACGTGCGGCCCCGGAAGATGCGGCCGTTCGCCTTCTTGTGGCGCTTGACACCGTCGGCACCCCAGCCGCCCCATTGCTTGAAAAAGAATGCCGCACCAGCGGCCTCGGCCTGGGCCTGTAGGTTCGCCACCCATTCTTCTCGCATTGGCCGGGCTTTGTGCCCGGACTCGCCACCGACGATGACCCAGTGAATGTCGCGCAGGTCGATCCGCCCGAGGTCTTCCAGCAGCGGCTCGACGGACAAGAATCGAATGTGCGTATCTACTTTGCGCAGGTGTGCAATGCGCGGAACACCGTACTTCTTGTCTTCGACCGACACCCCAAGCCAAACATTTCTCGGGCAGGCACGGCGAGCAAAATACTCCGGTAACCGTTCCGCTCGCTTGGTGAGGATCTGGTACGTGTGGTGAGGGGTGCGCTCGATGATCGAGAACACACGATCCAGGAAGGCGTCCGGAACGGCCTCGTGGAACAGATCGCTCATGCTGTTGACGAAGTACGTCGTCGGCTTTTTGCGTAGCAGTGGCTGTTCGAGCCGGCTCTCATGCAAGGTGAGCTTGAACCCGTTCTCGTAGCCAGGCGCACCCATGGCGTGGAGCCTGCGCGCCATCACTTCCGCGTAGCAGTTCTTGCACCCCGGTGAAACCTTGGTGCAACCGGTGGTCGGGTTCCACGTCTGCTCAGTCCACTCGATGGTCGATTGAGTCGCCACGTCAGCCTCCAGTGATCATTGAGGCGCAGCACGCGTAACGCGAGTCTGCGTGTGTTCGGACACAAAGGCATCCACCAACCGAGATAGCGCCAAGCGCGCCTGCCGCAGGTCGGGGTCCGCCAGGGCGGCGCGGATGCGTTCTGCCAGTTGGTCGGCGGTGGGGGCGTCTTCCGCCTTTGCCGCATGCACCAGCTGCATGCACTGCTCGATCACTCGGATCGGCGGGCTTGCCTTCCCGCTCTCGTAGCGGCTCACGGAGGACTGTTTCACGCCCAGGAAGGCAGCGAACTCCTTCTGGCTGCGCCCGTTGCGAGCGGCCCTGACCAGTTCTCCAACGCTGGTGATCGCCATTGCCTTAGCCGTTGATGCGTTAAGAGCATAATCTATCACGTCAATGCACGTAGCGCATACACGGCCATACTCCCGGATCTGTTACCCGTGCACGAGAAGACGCGCCTCGGCTTCCCGTCGAGCAACAAGTCCTGGCAATACCCTCCCACCGCCGTG
>NZ_BCWK01000038.1:0-7778 GCF_001592165.1 Caldimonas taiwanensis NBRC 104434 | reverse complement strand
CACAGCGGCACCCATGATGAGGCTGGTCTTGGTGGCATCGAGGTTCTTGACGTAGCCGCCGCCGGCACCTGCCGGCAGGCGCAGGGCGTAGGACGACGGCCGCCGGCCCTGGATGCGCATGGCCTGCGGCGAGAGATACGCCGCCTTGCCGCGCGCGAGCCACGGCAGGCCGAAGTCGTCCAGCTGCTGCGGGTCGTAATGGTCGAAACCGTCGATGAAGAGCAGGGCCATGGGGTCATCCTTGCAAGGCGGCACGGACCGCGCGGGCGTTGCGGCCGATGATGTTGAGGATCACCCGCTCGCCGGCGGGCGTTTGCAGGTGGTCGTACGTCACGCCCGGGTCGATGGCGTTGACGATGCGCACGGCCTGCTGCACCGGCGGCGGGGCGGGCGGCGCGCTCACCGGCGGCACCAGCCCGCCGGCGGCGAAGGCCAGGCGCTGCCCGTCCCACACGGGCGGGCTGCGCAGGCCATTGATCGCATCCAGGAACGCCACGCCCACGCGCTGCACGGCCGCCGCGCGCACCACGTACTCGCCGGCGGACAGCCGCGCGGGGATGGAATCGGAGGTGCCGGTCCCCGGGCCGGTGACGTAGCCGCCCGCGGCGAACTTCTTGATGTTGCCCAGCAGCGCCATGACGGCCGCGACCATCGCCACCATCGCGGCGATGGCCAGCCCCGGGCCCACGACGGGAATCGCGGCCTGCGAGGCGGCCGCCCCGGAGCCGGCTTCCGCCGCATTGGCGCTGACCTTGGCCGCCGCCTCGGCCTGCTTGGTCGCCACCGACTGCGCGGCCGCGGCGGTCTCGGCGGCCTGTTCCTGCTGGAGCAAGCCCAGCTTGACGGCGAGCATGCGCGCCTGCATCGCCACCCACTGCTGGAAGGGCTTGAGCACCATCTCTTGCAGGAAGGCGTCCGCGATGCTGCGGAAGATGTTGGAGAGCGCCTCGCGCAGGGATTGCGCGCCGCTGACGATCCCCTGCACCGCCTGCCCGAAGGCCTCGCCGATGCGGTTCCACACCGGGGCGAGTTCATCGGTGACCAGCCGCGTGCGCGCAAGCTCGTTGCGCCATGCCGCCACGCGCAGCACGGCTTCCGGCCCGATGGCCTGCGCGGCCTGCTCCAGCGCGGGCAGCAGGCGCTGCATCTCGGCAGCGGAGTCGCGCTGCAGGGCCACGATCTGCTGCCGCGCCTGGGCTTCGGTGAGCAGCCCGGCCTGGGTCTGGATCTGGATGCCCTCCTGCGCGTTGCGCAGCCGCTCGGTGACCTGCCGCCACTGCGCCTCGAGCGCCTCGAGATTGGCCTGCGCGGCCTTGACGTCGATCAGCCGGTCGATGATCGACACGCCATCGGCATCGCTCTCGGCCAGCAGGCGCGCGCGCAGGTCACGATAACTGCGCTCGATCGCGGCTCTGCGGTCCTGCGCCGTGTCGGTGCCGGTGAGCCTGGCCAGTTCCTCGCGCGCGGCGGCCAGCGCATCGGCCAGTTCGCGCTCGGCCTTGGCCGCGGCGCGGGCATTGCTCTGCTCGACGTCGGCGCGGCGGTTGTTGAGCGCGATCAGCTCGGCCTCGAGCCTGGCGACCTCGGCCTTGCCGCGCAGGCGCTCCTCCTCGCTCTTGCCGCCGGATGCCACCTGCCGGCTGCGGGCAAGCCGCTGCTGCGTGCGGGCGATCTCGGCGTCGATCTCCTGCTGCTCCAGCGCGGTCTTGCGGGCGTAGTAGTCGCGCAGGGAAACGAGCCGGTCTTCGAGCGCGGCGTCGAGCGCGGTTTGTTGGCGGCGCAAGCCGTCTTTGAGCAGGGTGAACTCGGCATCCATCTGCGCCTTGAGCAACTCGGCCCGGGCGCTCGCCGTGTCGCGGGTCTTGCCCGGCGTCGTGAGCCGCTGCAGCAGCGCCGGGTCGGCCTGCACCTTGGGCGCCTGGACCTCGAGGGGCTTGGGGTCGAACAGGCTGTCCCGGAACTCGGCCAGTTCGTCCAGGCGGCGCACGAGGCTGTCCTTGAGTTCGGCGATGATGGCCTTGGCCCCGGCGGTGTTGCCGCGCAGGGCCTCGACCGCCGCGGCCATGCCAGCGCCGATCGCCTCACCCAGGGCGACGAAGGCCTTGCCGACCGTGGCCGCGCCCAGCGCCAGGGTCTTGAGCACCAGCACGATGCCGTCCAGGATCGCGCGCAAGGCGCCGCCTTGCTTGGCCGACTCGACCATGCCGCCCGCCATCTCGTTCATCGCCGGCAGGAAGGCCTCGATCACCCGGTTGGCGATGCTGGTGGTGGCCAGCTTCACCTTGGCCAAGGCGTCGTTGAACGCCTCGGCCTGCGCAGCCGTTTGCCCGCCGATCTGCACGCCCAGCGCCTGCATCTCGCCGGTCAACGCCGCGATGCCTTCGCGCCCCTGGTTCAGGAAGGGGATGAGCTCGGCGCCGCTCTTGCCGAACAGTTGCACCGCCAGCGCCGACTTCTGCGCCCCGTCGGGCATGGCCTGGAAACGCTCGGCCAGATCGAGCAGCACCGCGTCGGTCGCGCGAAGCCGGCCGTCCTGGTCCTGGAACGCCACGCCGAGTGCCGCAAAGCGCCGGGCGGACGCCTCCGAGCCCGTGGCCGCCTCGAGCATCGCGGTGGCGAGCTTCTTGAGCCCGGTCTCGAAGGTCTGCGCCGAGACGCCGGAGAGTTCGGCCGCCGGCACCAGGGTGGAGAGCGACTCCACCGTGATGCCCACGCGCTGCGAGAGCTTGTTGAGCGCATCGGCCGACTCCAGCGCGGACTTGACCATGGCCCCGAGGCCCGCGGCCGACACCGCCACCCCGAGCCCGGCGAGCACGCCGTTGACGCTGCGGGCGGCATCGGCCAAGCCGCCCAAGCCCCGCTTGACCGAGTCGAAGGCGCCGCGCGTCTCATCGACGGCGCGGATGAGGATTTGGGCGCGGTTGTTTGCCATCAGGCTTGGTCCAGTTCCCGTTGAATCGCCCGCGCCAGTGCCGGCAAGGCGCCTTGCACGCCTGCCGCGAGATCGAACCGGCGCTTGAGATCCACCCGCCGCACCAGCACGGCGATCGCAATCTCCTGCCCGCGCTGCAGGCGCTTGACGCCGCTGCGCTCGCGCTCGGCGCGCTTGAAGCGGTTGAGCTGCGCGGCGTTTTCCTGGAGGTTTTCGGCCATCAGCAGCACGCGCCCGTTCTTCTCGACGAAGAAGGCGTTGCCCGAGCGCATCAGGCCGTCGATCACGGCCTTGAAGCGCTTGGGGCCGATCCGTCCCGGCAGCAGCGGGATCAACAGATTGCCGCTCACGGCGCCGCCTTGGGCGTGGATGTCCAGCCACGGGATGCGGCTGCCCACCCACAGCGCGGGCAGGCGCTCGGGCTTCTTGTCGAACACCTTGGTCTGCATCGACGAGACGAAGCTCGCGCGCCGCACCGCAAAGGCGCTGCGCATCTGGGCGCGCGCCACCTCGCGCACCTCACGGCCGCCTACCGCCATCCCCTTGGCCACCGCCGCGTGGATCGCCCGCCGCTGCTGCGTGCTCCAGGCCGAGAGCTGCCGCGGATCGAGCAGTCCGGAGGTGGCCAGCGTCAGTTTCATGGCCGCACGTCCTCCCACAACTCGCGTTGCAACCGCTCGATGGCCGCCCGGTCGCCCTGGGCGGCCACGGCGTGCAGGGCCAGCCGCAGGGCGAGCTGCTGCCGCTCGACCCGTGCGTCGGCCTCCAGCAAGGCCCGCGCCTGCGGCAGCGTGTAGCGCATCACCTCATCGAGCCGGTGCCCGGCGCGGATCAGGCGGGCAACCGCCTGGTCCCAGCCTGCATCTGCTCCAGGATCGGCGCCAGATGCTGCGCCGCGCCCTGGATCGCCGGCACCACCCGCCCCACGAAAAAATCCGCGTTCACCTCGAACACAGCTGCCGCGAGCGTCACGGCATCCTCCAGCGACAGATCGTTGATCCACGCCCGCTCGCGCCGGGTGGTGATGGCCAGCAGCTCCAGCACCGCCTCGCCGTGCCGGGCCAAGAGGTCGAGCCAATCCGGCTCGGCCGAGAGATCGGCGGCGATGGGTCGCACCGCGGAGAGGATCCGGGGCAACTCGCCCAGCCGGATCGGCGTGAGTTCCACGGCGGTGCCCGCCACCGTGACCACCCGGGGCACGGGCGGGAAGGTCGTGAAGTCGTCGCTGCCTGGGGTCATCGCACCCTCCTTCATCGCACCCTCCTTCACAGCAGCACCATTATGTGGAGTGGATGGTTATGCATTGCAGGTCTCCTTTCGGGTTGAAGTTACGGGGGTAGCGGGTTGGCGGGGCTGCGCATAAAAAGCGGTGTCATCCGACCCGTGCCAGACGACACCGCCCTGGACTGCTATCGTCGAGACGGATCGTCGGCATCGGCGAACGCACGCGGATGCAGAGAAGCGATCAGCGCATCGGTGGCCTTGAAGCGTCCGGTGCGCAGTGCCGGCGCCACGATGGACTCCAGTGCCTCCAGCTTCACGGACGGATCGGCCCGCGTGTAGATCTCGGTGGTCTGAATGCTTGCGTGCCCCAGCCACAGCGAGACCTTGCGCAGGTCCTTGGTCGCTTGCAGTACCGTCAGCGCGCAGGTGTGGCGCAACAAATGCGGCGATACCCGCTTCTGCGACAGCGACGGGCAGACGGCTGCTGCGGCACTGGCATGCTTGCCCAGGATGTACTCGAAACCGGAGCGCGTCATGACCTCACCGCGTGCGTTGACAAACAGATGGGATGACGGGACGGTTCCCCGCACCGCCAGCCAGGCGCGCACTGCCGTCGCGGTCTGCTTCCACAGCGGCAGACAGCGCTCCTTGCGCCCCTTGCCCTCGACGCGGATGCTGGCCTCCGGCTGCAGCCGCAAATCCGCCATCTGCAGGCCGACCAGTTCGGAGACGCGCAAGCCCGCCGCGAAGCACAGGTGCAGCATGGCGCGATCACGAATCCCCTCGCGGCTCGTGGGAGCCGGGGCATCCAGGATGGCCTGCATCTCTGCCACCGTCAGATGCTTGACCAGCCGGCTCTCCGTCTTCTTGGCAGGGATGGCCAGCACACGCTGAATCTGGTCGAGCGCCGCCGGCAGCCGGTACTGCATGAATCGCATGAACGACTTGATGGCCGCCAGACGGAGGTTCCGGGAATTTGCCCCGTTGCCGCGACGACGCTCGAGGTGGGCCAGGAAATCGGCCACCAGCGTGGCATCGATCTGTTCGAAACACAGCTTCGCCGGTGTGGTCTTGAGCCGCTCCGCCGCGAATTCGAACAGCAACTTGAAGGCGTAGGCATAGGACTCGCACGTGTTTCGACTGGCATCACGTTCCTCGATCAGGCGTTGCCGCAGAAACGCGGTGATGTGGGGAGCGATCGGGGTCATGACGCGCTCTCCACATAGTGCTCGCTACAGGATGCGATGTCCCGCAGCAACTCCGGGGTCGCCTGCAGATACCAGTAGGTCGCCGCCGCGTCCACGTGCCCGAGGTAGGTGGACAGCGCCACCATGTGGCGGGCAATCCGCTCACGTCCGTCCGGGCAGGCCAGGAGCGCTCTCACCGCGAAGGTGTGGCGCAATGAATGGGGTGAGATGCGTGGCAGGCCGGCGCCTTGGGGCAGGCCGATACGCTTGACCAAGTCGTGGAACACCCTGGTCACAGGTTCCCGGATCAGCGGTGTGCCCCGCAAGGACACGAACACATGGTCGTCGAGGGGCGCGAGTGCCTGCCTTTGCGACAGATATCGCTCAAGGGCGGTACGAGTACTGTCGTGCAGCGCCACCAGGCGGCTCTTGCGGAATTTGGTGTTGCGGATGAGCAGGCCGTCGGGCGTGATGTCCGAATGACGCAGCCGGATGGCCTCCGAGATCCGCAAGCCGGTGCAGGCGAGCAGGCCGAACAGGGTGCTGTAGGTTGCCCCTTGCAGCGGATTCTTGCCGTAACACCTCGCCGCCTGTAGCAGGCGCGCAATCTCATCCTGGCTCAGGATGTAGGGCGTCCGCCTCGGCCCGCGCGCGCCACCGAATGCCGGCGGCGGCACCTCGTGTCGCGGATCGTCCGCCCGGGCGTGCCGTGCAAACCGGGTGACGGCCCACAGACGGCGGGCGCGTTGCGGCACTTGGGCTGCCAGGCCGGCCCATTCGACGGCGGTGCTGGCACGCACGTAGTGCTCGCCTCTGGCATCGGCGTAAGCGGCGAAGCTGCGCAGAAGTCCGGCCTGTGCCTCGAATTTGAAACCGGCCGCCCGGCGTACCCTGATGTAGTCCTGCACGGTCCGGCTCAGCATGGCAACACCTCCGGCCACGGTTGCGCCAATTCGTGCAAGGCGATGACATCGACCTTGGCGTAGATCTGCGTGCTGACCACGGACTGGTGCCGCAGCACGGCCGCGATCTCATTCAGGCTTGCCCCCTGCCGCAGCATGGACGAGGCCGCCGAGTGCCGCAGCACATGTGCCGCCCCGTGCACCCGCGCGTCGACCCCGGCCCGTCGCAGTGCCAGCTTGGCGACGTCGGAGACGCCGCGCGCATCGCGGAACGGTCGGAACGGAGCGATTGCCCGCACGAAGACGCAATCGGAGGCGGTCGCTGGGCGTCCGCGCAACAGATAGTCCACGATGCCGTCGCCCACCTCCTGTGTCAGCGGCAGTAGCGTTTGCCGCCGGTTCTTGCCGCACACGCTGAGCGTGGCCCCACGCCAGTCGATGTCGGCAAGACGCAGTTGCACCACGTCGCCCGCGCGCAGTCCCATCCGCGCCAACAGCAGCACAATGGCCCGGTCCCGCTTGCCGACCGGTGTTCGGGTATCCGGACTGGCCAGTACGCGCTCGACCTCCTCCGGCTGCAGATACCGGGGCAGCGTAGACAGGCGCCAGTAGGCGATGTCCGGGATGGCCTCTTCCAGGCCGACTGGGCACTGACCATCGGCAACCAGGAAGCGGACGAACTGGCGCAGCGCCGTCGTCGTCGACTTCACCACGGCGTTCCCGCCATTGCGCCCCAGTTCGAGGGTGAAGCGCCGCAGGTAAGCGACATCGAGTTTGCGTGGATCATCGCCCAGATCCGCAAGCAGGTGACGCAGGCGATGGCGGTAGTCGCGCAGGGTGCGCTCGGAGATGCCCCGCTGCTCGCGCATCCAGCGACAGAAGCGCTCCCACAACACGGAGGTGACAGCGTTCTCAGTGTCGTGACGCGCAGTGCACAGCGCCTGCCCCTCGAGGTAGGCCGTAAAGGCACGGACACCACGCAAGAGCTTGTCGCGGTGCATGCCGGCAAAGCCGGCACAGCGACATCGTTGCAGATGCCGAGCGAACTGGCCCATGGCGGCGGGCCCGATCTCGCTGGGCGCAACCCCGCTTCGGTCAAGCCAGTACAGCAGGTGTGCCGCCGCACGCAGGTGCCGGCTTCCCTGACTGCGGGAATAGCCGCACTGGCTCAGATGGTCGGCAAAGGCATCAAGCAATTCGACGCCTGGATTGCTGCGCAAGCGAGCAACCTGCGGCGGCCAATGAAAGAACTGTTCGAGCATCGCGCTTCTCCTTTGGAATCCCCCGGCCGACGGGCCGGGCGGTTCCTCAGGTTTATGCGCAGTCCCTCCAACCCGCTACCCCCGTAACTTCAACCCGAAAGGAGACCTGCAATGCATAACCATCCACTCCACATAATGGTGCTTATGTCCTGAACTACATAAGCACCAGGCGGCCGAACTGGCCCAGTTCGCCGTCGGCGGGCTTGGAAAGATCCGCCAGCACCTGGCCGGAGAGTTCGAACTTCAGCAGTTCGTCGGTGATGATCGAGAG
>NZ_BCWK01000037.1:0-7930 GCF_001592165.1 Caldimonas taiwanensis NBRC 104434 | reverse complement strand
TTGAACATGGGGGCGCAGGGATGAGTGCGCCCGAAAGCCTGAAAAGGCTTGGCCAAATGGCCTACGGCGCCACGAGCGGGGCCGAAAGCCCCCGCATGTGACGCTCGAACAGCCCGAGATATCGCCATTTGACACATCAGCCGACAACAGCCGCTTCAGTGGCGGTTGTGCTGACCTTTCCTAGGCGGAGGCGATTCGTACAAACAAACCGCGCGGGTTTTGGTGTAACCCTCCTCGATGCGAAGACGTATGCCGACGGGGATTCGCTGCGCGGCCCGTCACGACCGCGGTAGGCGGTCCAGAGGACTGACCATACCCATGGGGCCGCGATTGAGCACATGGGTGTAGATCATGGTGGTCTTCACGTCGGAATACCCCAAGAGTTCTTGCACGGTGCGGATATCCTGCCCGGACTCCAGCAAATGGGTCGCAAAGGAATGGCGCAGCGTATGGACGCTGGCCGGCTTGGCGATGCCTGCGGCCAACATCGCCCGGCGGATGGCCCGCTGGATGCCCTGCTCATGGGCATGGTGACGTCACCGGATGCCGCTTCTTGGGTCCAACCGACAACTGCCGCCCCGGGAAAAGCCAAAACCAGGCCAGGGATTCATCCTCCCCCGGCTTCTTGCGCGCCAGCGCATCGGGCATCTGCACCCCCGGCAGACCGGCGGCCCGGTCCTTGCGCCAGAGGGCCGTCACCGCAGCGAGCTGCCGCTCGATGTATGGCACCAGGACCGCGGGCAGCAGGGTGCGCCTGTCCTTGTCGCCCTTGCCCTCTCGGATCGTGATCTCGCGCCGGGCAATATCCACATCCTTCACCCGCAGCCGCAGGCACTCCATGAGCCGCATACCCGTGCCGTATAACAGTCTGCCCATCAGCTGGTGCACACCATCCAGGCGGGCCAACACAGCGGCCACCGCCTCGGGCGTGAGCACCGTGGGCAGACGCTGCGGACGCTTGGCCCGAACCAGCTCGTCGAGCCAAGGTAGGTCCACGCCCAACACCTATTTGTAAAGAAACAGCAAGGCCGCCAAGGCCTGCCCCTGGGTGGAAGCCGACCCCCCGCCCTCCACGGCAAGCCAGGTCAGGAACTCTTGCACTTGGGCGGCCCCGAGTTCGCGAGGATGGCGTTTGCCATGGAAAAGGATGTATCTTTTCGTCCAATGCACATAAGCCTGCTCGGTGCGCAGGCTGTGATGACGCACTCGCAAGGCCTCGCGCAATGGGTCCAACAGACGGGGCGGCCTGGGGTTGGTGGGGGTCTCGTCTGGCATGGGAGGAATCGTGTGACACAGCGATTTGTCATGTGACACGGCGCTACCGGTGCAGTCGAATTTGCGTTAGCGTTCAATGACTCCGGAGAAAACAATGACAATAGCGGACTGGCTTATGATCTCAGCCGTTTTACTCGGCCCAATCATCGCGGTTCAGCTCACTCGCTACCTCGACAACAAAAAAGAAGAGCGCGAGCGCAAGCTTCAGGTTTTCAAAACATTAATGGCCACTCGTGCGTATACCGTCTCGTGGGATCACGTAGTCGCGCTCAACCGAATAGACCTCGAATTTGATAAAGATAATAAAAAGGAAAAAGCCGTTATCGAAGCCTGGAAGGCATATCTAGATTTGCTCGGTGACAAAACCATGCCCCCAGAACAGTGGGCCGTTAAGCGCGTTGATCTCCTTGTGGAGTTGTTGCACAAAATGGCGCAGGTTCTCGACTACGACTTTGACAAAACACACATCAAGAATTCATCGTATTCTCCAGTGGCGCACGGAAACATTGAAGACGAACAAAAGGCGCTTCGTGCAGGCTTAATACAGGTTCTTGAAGGTAAACGTCCTATCCAAATGGCGGTAGTAAATTGGCCGCAGAACCAATGAACGCTAACAACGCCATCAACGCGGACAGTGAAAAGCGGCGCGCCTTCGTCGCACCGCTTTTCACTGCCGGTTATGGCGAACGTTAGACGTCACGAAGCCCAAGCTTGGCCTCGATTGGAGTTCAATCAGTGATCTCTCCGGACAATCTGTCGATCGAGCAACTCCGGGATGCGCTTGTCCAGGCAGACGTAAAGTCCGCGGACATCGACGAGAACGGCTGTTTGAAGGTCAGGGTTCACGACCAAACCTTCGTAGTCGCTGTGATCGGCCCTCACCAGGTGCGATTTTTTCGGCCGTCCGCCGTAGCGCCTCGGCACATTGGGAATGAAGCTGCGCTTCTGAGTGCCGCCAACAGTCTTAACTCAGACTTGGCCTTCATAGGAGGGGCGTACGTTTCCGAGGAAGGTGACCTCATCTTCACGCGCGCCCTCACCGTGTCGGGTGGAGTATCAGAGTGGAACGTGGCCACGGCATTGTTGGAATTTGCGCTAGAGGCAGCCATCTTCGACCAGCTCGTGGAGAAGGCACTCGGAGGGACAGATGTCTAGGCGCGAGACCGACGGCGTGACGTCTAACAGGTCGGTCGACGCGGACACGTTGCGGCAATGGGCCGGTCACCTTTACGTTAGGCGGCAGATGATTCCGATCAGCTACTGAAAGGGGAACTCAGATGAAGCGATTCTTGGCCGGGGCAATCTTTGGGCTTTGCATTGGCATAGCGATCACCGCAGCCGCCGCTCAATTAGTTGGAGACAACGGCTACTTGATGGGCTGGGATGTCTCCATCAACGGAGAGACAGTTTGCTCAGATCCGTATGTATGGACTGGGACGCGAGAAATCGAGTGCGACTGATTGCTACGGTGGCTCAGCCGCCTAACAATTCATTCAAGCCGACGCCGCTTCGCGGCGCGGCTTAATTCAGGTGTTAGCTGTTTCACATGACCACAGAGACTTGGCATTCTGAATTCAACCCTTCGAAGTTCCTGAGTCGCGTAAACTTAGCGCAGCTTATTGAACGAAACGAGGCGTACAACGAAAACACCATAAGCGATGCAAAGGCTCCCTGCATCCTGTGTGGGAAGACCTACGCTCGTGGAATTCTATTGAATGACAAATCGTTCCTGTGTCAGCAGTGCTATTCAGAGGTAGCACTGATTTCATACCCCGAGAGATATGAGGTACTCCGCCGCCAATTTGTTGTGGCAATGGAAGCACGGAGACTTGCATGGGATGGCTTTCGTGAAAAGTATGAACACAAGTCGGAAGAAAGCGCTTTGGTATTCCTCGGCTGGGCGTCCACCCTTCTCGCTTTCGCAAATCCCGCATTTTTAATTTTGACTGCCATTCTCTTAGCCGTCGGCTATTCGAAAAACTCCGTCAACAAACAGAAGACTGAAGAGTGGCTAAGCCGAAAGAAGCAATGGGAGCAGAGCAACCCCATTCCGGCCGAGCCAACGCTAAAACACTTTCACGATCCAACAGCGGAGTTGACGCAAAGAGATCGGCAGATTCTCAAGATCTTCAATCACTGGCCTGGATACCCGCCATTTTGGAAGTACCTTCGCTCTGTGGTTATCAGTCGAGATTCCAATCGTTGCCAAGTAACTGGATGTCCCTCTCGCCTGGAATTGCATGTTCACCATATGCGCCCGGTCGCAGAAGGCGGAACCCATTCCCCAGACAATCTCGTATCGCTATGTGACTTCCATCATGCGCTTGAGCCGGAAAAGGGCCACGAAAGGATTTGGGGTGACATCAAAACGAGATATTTCACGCTTGTTTGCACTCACGAAAGAAGTAACCGGGCAAGCGGTGGGACTCATCAAGTCAAAGCACACCTCCGCCGGTTGCAACTTGTCACGCTTGATGAACTGCGTGAATTGACCAAGACATATGGCTTCTGCTGCCCTAGTTGCGGAGAAACGAAAATCAAGTTTCTCCTGTTTAGCGACAAGAACCTTATCAAGGTAGAGTGCCCCACCTGCCAGAAAGCAGCCGAAGTCCCACAACAACTTACAGAAGAAACTGGCCCGCTCCTCGCGGAAGTATTAGGCGTCACTCAAAACAAGGGCAGATGGAAAGCTAGATGGGATATGCTTTCCGAAAGAAAAAACTCCACATGGGGCATATGGAGTGGTCATGCAGTTTCAGCAAAACGTAAGCATCATAAGGAAAAAGTCGAAACGTCCAAGTCCGCACCGTTGTGCCCAAAATGCGGTGCGCCTATGCGTCTTAAACGACCGTGGAAACCGAGTCATACCTGGAAACCATTTTGGGGCTGTACACAGTACGATGTTACCGGATGTAAAGGTAGTGAAAGGTATGTCGACACAAACAGCTAACAAGCCATCAACGCGGACAGTGAAAAGCGGCGCTTCTTCGTCGCGCCGTTTTTCACTGCCGGTTATGGCGGACGTTAGCGCTTATGTCTGAATCTTTTGAAGATGTATCACGCTGGCCGGTTTCTCGCTATTTCCGCGAGGTGGTGGCGGCACAGCCTGATGGCCGTGTTTTGCTGGCGTTCGGAAAGCTGAATATTGTGGTGGGCTGCCTGCTTGCCTTGTGGCTGCTCGTTGCTGCACCGAGCAGCAATCTTGGCGGCGTTCATGTCGTGCTCCTTCTTGGCTTTCCGTTGGTCGGCTTCGTATGGTTTCTGAAGGACATGCCCTCGCCCCAGCTAACCGCGTTTGAACACATCATGCGTGCGCCTTGGCAGCGCAAGATTTCCGTTGGCCTTCAAATTTTTGTGGGGTTAGCTCCGTGGGCTGCCATAGCAAAAGCCGTATTGCGCTAACCCATCATTCCACCGGACCTGCGCGAAAAGCCGCGCAGGCCGGTGAATTCAGACGTTAGGCCTCACCACAACCCCAGAGCGGGCAATCGCAGCGCTTCGGGTACGTCGCAATCCCTTGGTTCGCAGGCCCCCCGTGGTTTCCCGACATCCATGTCGGCGTTCATGCAGTCACGCCACCCGCGCAGGCGCCACGGCGACGCCTAACGCCGCAGCTTTGCAGCAACAAGGGAGCTTCGTCCGGTTAAGCTTGAGTCCTACAGCGCGTTAGGCCTCAGAGTCAAATCTCACCACCACGGAGAAACAATGAGCACCGAAGAAGGTAAGCAACCCGACTACGCAAAGGAGTTCACCGACGACGGCTTCTGGGCCAAAGTGGGCGGCTATGCAAAAACGGCGGGCAGTGAGGTCGTGGAGAAGGCCTTGTGGCTGTACTACTCGTTCCAACGACCGGAAACGCCTGGATGGGCCAAAGCAGCGTTCGTTGGTGCATTGGGCTACTTCATCTCTCCGATCGACGCGATACCAGACATCGTCCCTGCAGTTGGCTACGCAGACGACCTCGGTGTCTTGGCACTTGCAGTCACAACAGTGGCAACCCAGATAGACGAAAGCGTCAGAGCGCTCGCTAAGAAGAAGCTACAAGACTGGTTTGGGGAGTAGTTCCCTCGAGCACCAGTCTGAGGCCTAACCCCTCGGTCGAGGCGAGGCCCAACGGCAAGGCAGCCCGCCCGCTTCCAGGTTGTGCGTATCATCCTTCCAGCGGGCGGGCCGCCTTGCCGTCGGCCCCGCCTCACCTCGAACGTTAGGCCGCACAGGCGCCCGCCCGCTTACCATCTCCCCCATGAACATCGACGGCAAAGACATCCTATTTCTTGCGATTGGCCTCCTCGGTGGCGGAGTCATCAGTTACCTCATCGCACGGAACGTCATTCACCGTCCAAAGCTGATCTTCAACCTGTTTCAAGCCGGCTTCATCGACCCTCGGACCTATCACAACAACCTTCAACTATCCGCGGCAGGTCAACCCCTTCAGAACATCGTTGTCTTCAACTTGGAGGTCTCCCTGAAGGGTCGCGCTGACTTGACGGCGGCCGCATTTGACGAACGGACCAAACCATCTATTGATTTTCCGGGCTGCAAGATCTTTGGTGTCAGAACGCTGAACAACGATGAGACTCGCTTCAACATCCCTCTCGGTCTGGCCAACGATGGGGCCCGCGTCATCGTAAATCTCAACAGGCTTCGTGCCGGCACAACCGCGCGGTTTCAGATCGTGGGGACGTTTGTGGCCCGTCCTGAAGATTTGTCAGGCTACAGCGCATCGTTCTTCCCCGGCGCCTCCACGAACGTGGACGTCGAAACCAAAGGTGCCATCGCACGCCCGTGGAAGAAGAGTGCGGCCTAACCACTCGCTCGAGCCGACCCGCTACGGCAGGCGCCGCTTGCCCACTCCAGGCCATCGTTGGTATTGTCCTTCCGCGGGCAAGCGGCACCTGCCTCCGCGGGCGGCTCAGCTCGAACGTTAGCCGTCATCCACACGGATCAACCAAGCGCTATGAATCCTTACTACATCTACGCACTGAAAGATCCAAGATCTTCCCCTGCGAAGCCTTTTTACATCGGGAAAGGGACAGGCAATCGCGCCTGGGATCACACCTTGCGCGTGGATGCGACTCGCAAAGGAAGACGCATCGCTGAAATCCAAGAGCAAGGTCACGAAGTCGTGACGGCAGTACTTGCTGATGAACTAACCGAAGCCCAAGCACTGAAATTGGAAGCCGAGTTAATCGCGGCGTTTGGTACTGAGGACACGGGTGGCCTCCTCACAAATTCGGTAATGCCATCTGGCGCCGCGCCTAAGGCAAGGCGCAGCCTGACGGTTCCCGCTGGCGTTGTGGAAAAAGCTCAAATTGGCCTGGAACTCCTAAAGGCTGCAGTTCTTGAGCTAGCCCAGGCTAACCCTGACGGAATCACCAATTCCGACGCATCGAAATCTCTTGGCCTTCAAAGCGATTACGCTGGTGGGTCCAAGGACTACCTCGCTTGGAGTGTGCTTGGGCTACTGATGCGCGAAGGGAAAATGGTTCGCGGTGAGGAAAGGAAACATCGTGCCGTTGTTCGCTAAAACTGCGGCTAACAATCGCTTCGAGAGGGACGCTCTGCCAGCAAGCTTCGCTTGCTGTCTCCGCGCCCCTCAAGCTGCACGTTAGTCCTCAGGTAAAACCATGAAGCCGCGCATCACAGTGCTCACGTTGGGGGTGGCGGACCTCGAGCGGTCCCTCCGCTTCTACCGTGACGGGTTGGGTTTTGCTACGGAAGGTATTGTCGGTAAAGAGTTCGAGCACGGTGCCGTAGCCTTCTTTAAGCTCCATGGTGGTCTGACGTTGGCCCTCTGGCCGCGCGCTAGTCTTTCGCACGACTCTGGTCTTCCCCTGAGCCCGCCCAGCTCGACCGAGTTTAGTCTCGGCCACAATGTTCGGTCACGAAGCGAGGTGGACGCCGTCATGAAACAAGCAGAGGCGGCTGGGGCGGTCATCGTGAAGCACGCGCGCGATACGTTCTGGGGCGGGTATGCTGGCTACTTCAAAGATCCAGACGGTCACTTGTGGGAGGTCGCGTGGAATCCGCAGCTGCTGCCGGACGACTGAGGCCTAACAACGCGCTCCAGCGGGACGTCCACGGCTCCACTGCGCTACGCCGTGGCCGCCCCTGAGCTTGAGCGTTAGCTGACATGAAGATTGCTCGACGCCTCGCCGTTGTTGCCACGTGCTACTTCCTGTCCTCGTACGGCATAGTGCTGTCACTTATGCTGGTAGCTATGTCGGGCACAAAGTCATTGTGCGGGGCGCTGGTTGGACTGGTCATGCTTTTCGCTTGGGTGTGCCATATCGTCATGAGTGCCAATTGGGTAATAGATAGGCCAGCTAGAAAGTGGGTGCCTGTGTATGGCACCCTTGCCGGTATTATTGGAATGGCTCTTTGGCCCATCGCGGATACGAAAATCAAACAATTTGAAGCTCTTGATGTATTTCGCGCTACAGCGATTGGAGCGGGTTTCACCCTGCCGTGCGTTTTGCTAGCCGTCTACCTCGTCCGGTTTCATCTGAAAGCGCAATCTAAGCTTCATGCCCGTCATGTCAGCTAAGGAAAATCTGCAAACCCTCCGTGCAGCGCCCCTTGGATGAGACAGTAACGCCATGAAGCAGATGAGCCTTGGCATCACCGGATTCGAACGCAAGACCAAGCGCACCCG
>NZ_BCWK01000036.1:0-8566 GCF_001592165.1 Caldimonas taiwanensis NBRC 104434 | reverse complement strand
GATTTCCTTGAGATCGACGACCGCCTCGACACGATGCGCCTGTGCCTCAATGCCGGTGGTCCTGGTTTGAGCCACGGTGCCGAAATCGAAGCCGCCGTTTTGCGAGCTGAGCGCACCTGTGCCAGGGCCATCTGAGCGCGCGGTTTCGAGTTTGAGATAGGTACCCGGCTTGTAGCGCAAGGTGAGATCGCCGCCCAGCAGTTTCTGCTCGGTGCCGGCGCCGTCTTGCCTATAACCGGTCACCCCGATCTTCACATGCTCGTTGAGCCACTGGCTGGCACGGCCACCCAAGGTGAGATTACTCATCGCCGTCACCCCAGGCGTGTATTCATAACTTGCGACCAGATAGACTGGGTGACCGGTCAGCGAACCCGATTGCACCAGGGTGTCCGCGTCGGCCGTCGCGGCCAGCGGCGTGCGCAGCACCACCCGTCCCTGGATGCTGTTGATTTCGTAATCCTGCCCGGCGACCAGGGGGGTTGATTTGAGCACGATGCCCGAATCCTTGTCGCGGATTTCGACGCGCAGCCGCTCGGAGCCGACAAGGATGTCCTGATGCCTTAGATAATAGAGCGAGCCGCCGGTGCCGCGGAATTCTTCCACCGCAGCGAGTGTGCCAGGCTCGGCGGCGAACAGTTCGACTTCGGTGCGCTTCTCGCCGAACTGTGTCGTATCGGGGCTCATGTAACGCGCCTGCGCGCCATACAAACCACGGTTGTAATTGACCAGGTCGGTGCCGGTGAGCTTGGTCTGGAAGCTGCCCCAAAGCACGTGCGCATCGCCGCGCTGCAATCTCACATAGAATTTGCCTTGGGTCGGCGCGTCCTCGACCAGGGTCGAGTCGTCGCCGTAGACGGGATAGTAGGCGTTGGGGTCGAGGCGGCGCAGCAGGTAGCGCGGGTCTTTGCTGTTGAAATTGGTGAACAGGTGCTTGATTGGTTGCTCGCGTGTATCTGCGCTGGCGGTAAGCAGTGTTTCGCCCTTGATCTTGCCTTTGAGATAGAACGCTAGACGGCCATCGATGTATACCTTCTCGTCGTAGCGCTTGCTGTCATCGCCGGTGACGAGCTTGATCGGCCCTTTGACGTTGTTTCTGCCGAGCGTGAGGTCTGCCAGCGCGATGTAGAACCAGTCGTCGTGCGGGATGACGAGATGACGCCTGAACTCGGCACGCTGGCCGCTCGGCGCTTCGATGGCGATATCGACTGAATGATTGCCCGCGGGCAGAATCTGCCGCACCGCGAACTTGCCATGTGCATCCACCGGCACGCTGCGCCCGAACACGTAGACCATGCTGCCCGGCGCGAGTTTTTCGCCATTGACGGTGACCGCGCCGCCGGACACCGGGATGTTTTTCAGGCTGCGGTGGTTCTCGCCGTAGCCGATCCGGTCTTCGCGCGCGGTCGTGTCCTCGTCGCCGAGCGGACGACGGACATCCAGCAGGCGCAGGATCTTGGGCGCGGTCTCGTCGAAGCGGCCCGCTGCGTCATAGACACGTAGCAGGTATTGCACCGCATCACGGTCTTTCGGCGCTAGCCATTCGGCTGGGGTATCGAGGTGCGGGTCGAGCGGGATGATCGCCAATGGCGTTTTCTGCGTCGATTCGCCAGCGGCAAACACGCGCACTTCGGCCTTCTTGATGAAGGCAGCGTAGTTGCTGTACGGCATGAAACGCACGGTTTCGCCGCGCGCCGCACCATCGGGGCTGACAGTGAGATTGAGCACCGGCGTGGTTTCCAGCCCATCGAAACGCACCTGGATATCGGCCTTCTCCAGCGCGATGTCGGTGCAGCGGGTGGTGTCAGCGGTATTGGGCGTGTCGCCCAGCGTCAGCGGCTCGCCGTCGATGGAAATGCGCAGCGGCAGGCCAGAGTCGGAGCCATCCTGATCCTTGCACGGCCTGGGCACAGCTTTAGCCGGAGCGACAACCGGCTCGGTTTCGGTCTTCACGCCAAGCACTTGGTCGTACCAGATTTCGATCTCGACCCGCCGGTTGGGCGCGAGACAAGCCTTGTACGCAGCCATGTCGGCCGCGTTGCCGGAATACGCTTGCTTGGGGTCGCAGTGCACGATCGGTTGCGTATCGCCCATGCCCAGCGTTTCCATGGGGACCGACGCCATGCCCGGCAGGGTCTTCAGATAGGCCGCCGCCTGCTCGGCACGCGCGACGGACAACCCGCGATTGTCGCGATAGCGCGCGCGGGTATCCGGTGTCATGCGCTGCACGTCGGCGTGGCCGGTGATGCGCAGACGCAAGCCCGGCTTGCCGGCCAGCCGTTGCGCCAGCGCACGCAAAGCGACACGCTCGGGCTCGCTCAGCAGGTCGCTGCCGGAAGGGAACTGAGGCAGCGTGACGGGTGGGCCATCGGGCCGATTCGCCATCACTGGCACTTGGCGCGTGACAGGCGGGAGAACCGGTGCGCTCACGACCACCTTCTCGTCTGGCCGCCGGTATTCCACGTTGGGCGGCGTCTTACCGATGGTCCGGGTAAAGACGAGGCTGTCAGGCCAGGTCTTGCCGGGATGCTCGGGTGGAGTGCAGCTTGATTTGTCCTGGCATGCATCACGTGCGCCAGCGGATGCGGGCGCAGCGCACAAGGCAGCAATCATGCTGGCCAGTACGGTTTGTTTCACGGGCAGTGTATTCATGATCATTTAGCCTCCCTGCTGGCCTTGGCAGCAGGCAAGAAGAACTCTTCCTCGATCACCAGCGCATGGCAGCACGTTCCCTGTTTCCATGCCGCCTTGAGTTGCCGAGTGATGGAGCGCAGACGTTCGCGGGCCAGCGTCTCGCCGTCGCCTCCAACCTTGTAAGCCAGCCGCAGCACCGTCGGTCGCGCAGACAGCTTGTCCGGCAGCATGGCCAGCTGCTTCGCCCAGTCAGGCTTGAGCGTGGTACTGCCGGGCTCGAACGCGGCGTCGCTCATGTCCACCCGCACGACCTTGTGGATGGTTGCGCCGAAGTTGAGCTTGGTGAGCTTGCCGCGCGTGAGCCGCACGTCGCGCGGGTTTTCCGTGGTGAGGCGGTAGCCGGTTGGCAGCGTGCGCTCGTCGAGCTTCATGACGAAGTTGCTGCCACGGTCGGCATCGGGAATCGCCGCGCAGGCGACATGGAAGCGGCCTTCGGCATCGGTCGTCACCAACCAGCCGCGCGCGGTCGCGAGCCGCACGTTGGGAATGCCGGGCTCGCCTTCGTCCTGGTAGCCGTTGGCGTTCCTGTCGTCGAACACCTTGCCGATGATGTCGGTGCAATCGAAGGTGGGGTCCGGGGTCACCCGAACCGTTGCGGTGGCGACATTCGACACAGCGTTCGGATTGGGCGGCGCCACCAGGTTGTTGGTGGCGTGCGCGCTGTTGACGTATTCGCCCGGCTGCACGCCTGCGCCGACAATCAGCAGGAGTTTGATCGTACGGGTGGCGTTGGGGGCGAAGGTGAGATTAGGCCAGGTCAGCACGCGGCCATTCACCGTAGGCTCCACCGCCACGCCGTCGATCGTCGCGCTGCCGGGCTTGTACTTGAAGCCCGGCGGCACGGTATCGTGCAAGTCGATGTTCGACAGTATCGCCGCCAGCGTGTTGCGCGCGGTGATGGTATAAGGCACCAGCTGGCCGACGCTTACGTTCACCAGCGGCGTCGTCTTGGTCAGCGCGATCGCGCCGCCCAGCACCGGGTCGAGCGGGATGTGGTTGTTGACCACATTGCTCGAGCTAGTGGCCGGGTTTCCCGTGAGAGTCAGCGCGAGACTGGTGTAGTACAGCGTGGAGGCTACGCCGACTGGCGGACCAGATTGTGGTTGGATCGGGTCGGTCCCGCCCGTGGTCGGCGTGTAGGGACCCGGGGCCGGCGGAATGAGGGTCGAGTCTGGCGGCAGGTAGCCGGCTGGCTGCACCACCACCAGGGTATAGGTGCCGCTGCCCGGACAACCAGCCGGTGCCGGATTGACCAGAAGGAACTGGTACTGCCCACTGGGGCCGGTGGTCTGGGCGTTGACGCCGCCGACCAGGCAGTGACTGGGCACTGGCACGCCGCCATGGAGCAGGGTGACCGTGGCGCCGGCAAGCGGGTTGCGCGTCACCGCGTCGTACACCACGCCCGAGGGGTCGAGGGGCAGGTTCTGGTTGATCGTGGTGGTGCCTGGGTCCAGTTGCAGCTGGGTGATGATGCCATTATCGATGACACCGTTGCGCGAGGGCGTGGGGTCGTCGGACTGCGGCACCCCGTAGATCGCGCCGCTGACCGGCTCGCGGAAGCGCAGGCTGTAGTAAGTGGCCGGATTGCCTGGGGTGGAAGGGAAGAGGCCGCCGATGGTGTAGTTGCCGGTGGCGTCGGTAATCGCACTGCCCACCACCGTGCCAGCGCTGTTCAGCACTTCGACGATGAAGCCCTGCACACGCGAGGGGGCTGGCGGGCCATCATCGTCGATACGGTTGTGGTTGGCGTCGAGATACACCTTGCCGCTGATGGCTGACAGCGCACCTGCGGCGAAACTCACCGGCGTGGGGTCGTTCTCGCCGCCCTCACCCGCATCACCGTTGCCGTTGGCGTCTGGCACGCTGCCGTAGTCCGACAGGTCAGTGGCAATGATGGTGCCGCCGGGGGTCGAATGGGTGGTTGCCGTGGCCTGATTGTTCTGCGGCGGGACAGGCAGCGGATTACTCCCGAAATCGACCTCGACCGTGAAGGTGATCGTGCACCTTTCGCCGGGTTGCAGGTTCTGGTTGCCCGCCAGCAGGGCAAGGTTACTGGTGCCGTTGAATCCGGCATTCGCCACGAGCGCGGTACCGGTGCAGGCGGAAACCGCCGGCGGGGTCACGACGACAACACTCTGCGCGGACGGGAAGGCGGCGTTGAGATCGTCGCTCACCTGCACGTTGGTCGCAGTCACCGTGCTGCTCACGTTTTGGACGACGAGCGTGTAGGGAATGCGGTAGCGTTTGGCACCAGTCTGCACGATGCCGGAAACCGACTTTGCCACACCGATCGCCTGGGCAGACAGGTTTACCACCGTGGGGGATGTGTCGTCGGTGGGGTCGCCGTTCCCGTTGGGGTCGGTATTCGCGCCGTCGACACTGTCATCGCTGACCGCGCCGCCGCCGGGCGGCGAACCCGCCGCCGCTGCGCTGTTGTTGAACGGCCCCGGCGTGGTCGGGAAGAAGCGCACGGTAAAGTCGATTTGCGCGCTAGATGCCGAAGCGCCGGACTGCGGCAGACTGCTGCTGCCCGCCATCAGCAGGCTGGTGTTGACCCCGCTGCCGGTAAACGCTGCGTTGGCAACGAGCGCCGCGCCGTTGATCTGCGCGCTGATAACCGGCGCGCTGGAGATGGTGTACTGGCCCGGCCCCGGCACGGGACTTGTCGTGTAGGTGCCGAAGCTCGAGAGGTCGTCCGTCACCTGAACGTTGGCAAGCGGGGTTTGTCCTGCATTGCGAACCCGCAGCGTAAACGGCACGCTGTAAGTGCCGTCACCATGGTTGATCACGCCGCCGGCCTGCTTGGCGATACCGATCCTGGGCACCGGTACTGGCGTCGGATCGTTCTCGCCCGCTTCCGAGGCGTTGCCGTTGCCGTTGGGGTCCGGATTCGAGCCGTCATCCGACAGGTCAGAGACGGGGCTGCCGGTGTAGTCGCCCGTGCCGCTGGCCTGCGCCTGGTTGGCGTAGGTTGATGATGGACTCGGCTTGAAACGGAAGCTGAAATCGAGGGTGCAGGATGCGCCGGGCGGCAGCGCGGAGATCGTCGCGAGCGTGGTGTTGCCTGCCGCGCCGGTGTAGGCGGCTACCGGGCTGCCGCCTGAACAGGCGCCAACGAATGCAGGCGCGCTTTGCACCGTGTATTGCCCGGCGGCGAGGCTGGCTGCGGCGCCACCAGCCACGTAGGTGCCGAAACGGGGCGCGGCGCCCTCCAGCGTATCTTGCATCACCGTGGACACCGGTTCGTTGCCCACGTTGCTCACCACCAACCGGATCGGCACCAGCAGGCTGCCATCCGGCTGGGCCGCCACGCCGCCGTTGACCGCCTTGGCGATGCCGATGGCTGCCCCAAAGACGGGATTCACCGGCGTGGGGTCGTTCTCGCCCGCTTCGTTGGCGCGGCCATCGCCATTGGCGTCGGGATTCGCGCCGTTATCGGATAGATCCTGCAACTGCGGATTGGTCGCCGAAGTCTGGCCGGACAGGGCGCCGACGCCGGTGACCTCCGCCTGGTTGCAGTAGCGGCCGCCGCACGCGGATACCGGCGGCAGCGGCGCGGCCGGACGGACGCGCAGCGTGAAGTCGATTTGGCAGCTTGCGCCCGCGGCAAGGCTGAAACCTGAGGCGACGGTCGTCGCTGTAGCGCCGTCATAGCCGGCGGTGAGGCCGCCGCAGGTGCCGGAGGGGGCGGCGAGGATCGTATATTGCCCGTCGGCAAGAACGGCCGCCATACCCCCCGCCACGTAAGCGCCGAAAGCGGGCGCGGCCCCTGCCAGGGTGTCGGTCACCATGATGCTGTTCAGGGCTTCGAGGCTGAAGTTCCGCACGACCAGCCGGAAAGGCGCGTCGAACGTGCCGTCGGCGTTGACGGAAACCGTCCCATTGATCGCCTTGGCGATGCCGATGCGCGCCTGCGGCACTTCGGCGAAGGTGTAGCCGGTGGCAGCAGTATTGGCAGGCAGATTGATCGCCGAAATCTGGTCATTGACCGCGGTTGATCCGCCCGCGCTGCCAGCGGTATCGGTGCCGTCCACAAGGTGTGCCTCGCTCACGGCGCCTTCGGTGATCGTGTAGGTGCCCTGTGGGAGGAAGCCGAACAGGTAATTGCCGCTGGCATCGGTGGTAACGGTGCGGGTAATCGACGCACCGTCGAAACTGGTGCCAGAAAGTGTCATGGTGATGCCGGAGATGCCGGTGTCAGCCCCGGGGGTGAACGAGCCGTCGTTATTGAAGTCGCGAAACACCCGGCCGGCAAGCGATGAGGAATTCACTGTGACGCTGCCGCTATTGCTGTTGTTGGTTGGCACCGTGTCTAACGAGGACGTGACGACGCTGGCGGTGTTCGTGAAGGTCTGCGGCAGGGCGCTGACGCTGACGACCTGCACCGGCACCACGATATTGACTTCGCCGCCCGAAGAGACAGTGCCCAGATTGCAGGTAAAGCTGGTGGCGCCCGCGATGCCTGTGCAGGTGGCAGAAGTGGTCGAGCCCGCGATCACGCTCACCGTAGGCGTGCCGGTGAGCTCCATGCCCGTCGGCAGGGTGTCGGAGACGACGACGTTGTCGGCTTCGGCGAGTCCTGGCCCGGTGTTGTTGCGCACCCTGACGACGAAGCTGAAGTCCTCGCGCAAATTGACCGGGTTTACCGAGGGCGTCTTGCTTACCACCTGCACGTCCGCCTTGGTGCGCACGGTGGTGTTTTCGCTGATGGTATTGTTCGCCGTGTTGCTATCGAATCCCAGCGTGGATTCATCGGACGACACACTGGCGGTGTTGGTGTAGACACCCTTGGCGACGCCCTGCAGCGTGACCGTCATGCTCCTCGACACGCCGGCAGCCAGAGTAGGCAGTGAACACACGAGCGTGCCACCAAGGCTGTTGACAGCGGGTACCGTGCCGCAGCTGCCCCCCGCCGGCGCGGTATGCGCCTGGTAAGACAGTCCCGCAGGCGGGAGTGTGTCAGTGATGACGACGTTTTCCGCCGCCGATGGCCCCAGGTTGTTCACTGTGATCGTGTAGACCGTGTTATCGCCCACGGCGACCGGATCGATGCTTTCGGTCTTATTGATGAGTAGATCGAGCGTGGGGTTGTTCACCGGCGTCGCTACGCTGGCGCTGTTGTTGGTGGCGTCGGTCTCGTCAGTGGTGGTCGAGACGCTCACGCTATTGGTGAGTGTCGAGCCGCGCGTCGCCGTATTGGGCCGAACGACCACCGGCACGGTCTGCTGCGCGCCGTTGTTGATCGTGCCGAGGTTACAAACGAGCTGATCGTTGCCGGGCCCTGTCGTGCTGAGCGGTGCGGGGGCGGTCGCGCAGCTTCCGCTCGAAGGGGTGGCCGAGATGAAGGTGACGTTATGCGGCAGGGTGTCGGTGATCGTGACGTTTTGCGCCTGCGACAGGCCATTGGGTAGATTCCTGGCCGTCACCACATAGGTGAGGTTCTGCCCCGCCGCCACGGGCGACGGCGTGGCCGTTTTCGTCACGGTCACGTCGGCGCGCGGCGTCACGGTGCTGGTCACGCTGCCGGTATTGTTGGCGAGATTGGGATCCGCCACGCTAGTAGAGGTCGCTGTAGCGGTATTGGTGCGCGCGCCGCCGTTGCCGCCGGGACGCACCTGCACCACGATCAGCGGGCAGTTGCTACCGGCCGTACACACCGGAAGCGTGGCGAGGGTACAGGTGAGTTGCCGTCCAGTTGCGCCACTGGTTGCTGTCGCGCAGCTTACACCGCTCGCCGCATTGGCGGTGATGGTGTGGCCGACGTAGCCATTGGCCGGGCCCGTGGCGTTATTGATCAGACTGGAGAAGGTGTCGGTTAGGGTGATGTTGGCGGACGCCTGCGGCCCGTCGTTGACGACTTCCAGCGTGTAGGTTA
>NZ_BCWK01000035.1:0-8617 GCF_001592165.1 Caldimonas taiwanensis NBRC 104434 | reverse complement strand
GGTCAGGCATCGAACGCGGCCACCACCTCCCGCTGCGCCACCCAGTCGCTCGGCAGCGGATTGCGCTGGAACCACAGCAGGCTCATACACCGGGGCTGCCGCCCGGCCAGGATGCTCTGGATGATGGCGGGATCCAGCAGGGTCAGGCGCAGCAACTCGTTGACCGTCGAGTGGTGCAGGCCTTCGCGTTGGGCGATTTCGCTGCCGCTGCCAACCACGCCGTCGTCCAGCAGCTGCTGCCAGTAGAAGGCTCGCGTCAACGCCACCAGCAAGGGCTTGTCGATCTGGGCGACCGCCTTGCCCGGCGCGTCGAGCTGGCCGTCAGGGCGCACCACTACTTTGCTGGCACCGCGTTTCCGGATCTTCAGCGGAATGAATGTGGAGAGTTTGACCCGTCCGCCCTCCCGGCGTTCGCAGGCGACGGGGCTGCCCAAGGTCTGCACTTTCGGCTTCATACCGTTTCCTCCAGTTCTTGCAATTCCCCACCGATGGTGTCGGGCAGCAGCTCCCCGAGCAGATCCTGCCAACCCTGATCGCGCCAGATGATCTCCAGCCCGCCGTCGGCGATCACCACCCGCTCGATCAGCAACTGCGCCAATCGGCACCGCTCCGCCGGGAACAACTCCCGCCACAGGCTGGCGAGGTTGCGCATCGGCAGCACGACCTGCGGCTCGGTCAGGTCCGGCCGGATCTGCTGCATTCGCTCCCACACCGATTGCACGATGTGTGGTGCTGATAGCGCCGCCACGATTTGCTGCGTGACCAGTTCCTCGATGGGCGCGGCTGGCAGCGGACCGCGCTGACTGGCCCATGCCCCGAAGCGTCGGCGCTTGATCGGACTGTAGTAGCGGTAGGTCTTGCCCTTTTTCACCGTAGAGCTGGGCACCAGCCGCTCGCCGTCGGGCGTGAACAGCAGGCCGCGCAGCAGGACCGGTTCACGTTGCCGGTCGATCGTGGCGCGCCGCCGCTTGATGCCATCGGTGGCGATCAGCGCGTGCACCGCATCCCACTGGGCTTGTGTGACGATTGGCCGATGCTGGCCGGGGAAGCTCTGGCCCTTGTGGACGATCTCGCCCAGATACATCCGGTTGTGCAGCACCTTGTAGATGGACTGCTTGGTGAACGGCTTGCCGCCCTTGGTGACCACGCCTTCCGCGCTGTAGACCTTGGCCATCAGCGTGGCCGAGCGCAGGGTCACGAAGTCGTCAAAGATGCGCCGCACCAGGGCGGCCTCGGTCTGATTGACCACCAGCATCCGGTCGCGTACGTCATATCCCAGTGGCACCGGCCCGCCCATCCACATCCCCTTGGCTTTGCTGGCGGCGATCTTGTCGCGGATGCGCTCGCCAGTGACCTCGCGCTCGAACTGGGCAAAAGACAGCAGGATGTTGAGCGTGAGCCGCCCCATCGAGGTGGTGGTGTTGAACTGCTGCGTGACCGACACGAACGAGACGCCGTGCCGCTCGAACACCTCGACAATTTTGGAGAAGTCCGACAGGCTGCGTGTCAGACGGTCGATCTTGTAGACCACGACGATGTCGATGGCCCCGCGCTGGATGTCGGCCATCAACCGCTTCAAGGCCGGGCGCTCGGTGTTGCCGCCGGAGTAGCCCGGATCGTCGTAGTCGTCGGCGACGGGGATCCAGCCTTCGCTTCTCTGGCTGGCGATGAAGGCATGGCCGGCTTCCTTCTGGGCGTCGATGGAGTTGAAGGACTGGTCCAGCCGTTCATCGCTGGAGACGCGGCAGTACACGGCGCAGCGTTTCGGCGGTACCAGCAGGGGTGCGTTCACTCAGCAACCTCTTTGCCACCCCGCAGACCAAAGAACTTCGGACCGTTCCAGCGCGTGCCGGTGATGTGGCGCGCCGCCGCCGACAGGCTCTTGAACACCTGCCCGTTCAGTTCGTAAAGGCCGTCGGGTGTGACCGTCACGCGGTATTCGCGCTCGTCCCACTCCCGGATCAGTGTGGTGCCGGGCATCAACAGGGTCTGGGCGCTGCGGCCGATACGGGTTTTGATCTTGGAGTGCTTGGCACCGGCTTCGACCAGCATCTTGCGGATGTTGGTGGGCAGGGCCCCATAAGCGCGTTCCTGGATGCGATAGGCCAGACGCGATTCCACATAGCTGCGGTTGCGGTGGCTGGGCCGCCGGGGGAAGTGCTGATCCCACAGCACCCAGAGCTCGGCCATGGGCAAAGAGGGCAGTGCGGCCAACTGGGCCGCAATGCTGGCGTGGGTGGTGTCCGTCATTTCGAGTTGCTCCTGCGGTTGAGACAGGTCCATGAACGCGCTGTGGTGGGCACAAGCCAAGTCAAACCGCGCTCTGGTCTGCGTCATCGCAGCGGTTTGTCGCGGTGTCGCTACGCTCGCCCAGCAGGGTTTGCGCCCGTCCGCTGCGCCGGTCGGTGACGCCCAGGATGTAGACCTCGCCGCCCCATACGCCGCAGGCGACGTCCGTGTCCACTGCGTCGGCGGGCATCAGCCAACCCGTTACCCCTTGCGGCATCCGCAACAGGTCAGCGGGGTCGTTGATGGGCACGTGAAGGGCCGCTTGCTGTGAGTCGAGCCAGTGCAAGATTTCGGGCGGCGTGTCGGGAAAGTTCTCTTGGCTCAGGATCGGAATCCAGACCAGCGGCTTCCCACTATCGAGCCAACCCTGCACGCGCCGGGCGACTTCAGGGTCGTAATGGGCCAGTCGCTGGCCGGGGATGGTGTCGTTGTTGATGATCGTGGTGGTCATTTCGTTTCCTTGAACGCTGGTAACCCGGGGCATCGCCGGGCGGTAACCGGGGTGGTAACTGGTAACCCCGTTTTGGGGCCTGTCGGTAGCGGGGCAGCGCGCGCGCTCCCCCCGCATGACGTTTTGGCGAGGAAGGACCCAATTCGCTTGTGGGCCGCTCGCGTGACGATCAAGTCGCTGGCATTTCTGCCGCCAGGGCATCGGTGGCTGCTTCGATCAAATCGCGTGGAATCTCAACCGGGAAGCGACTTTCGTCGTGGTGATAGTCGATCTCGCGCCGGGCCACCGAGGCGCGAGCCAGTGCGTTCATGACCGGCATCAATTGTTCGTTTAGCTCGATCTCGGCCATTGCCGCACGGCAGTGGATGAAGTGGTCCCGCGCCTTGCGCACGGCATCGGGCAGTCCTGCCAATTGACCTTGAATCGCATCACGCTGGCGCTCAAGCTCGGCCTGCGATGCGCGGGCGATGCGCAACTCCACCTCCAGCTTGGTCAAGGTTTCAGGCACCACGAATTCCGCTTCGGTGTTCAGCAGCGCCTGGGATGCCGACTTCGTCTCGACGGCAATGCGCGCTTCGAGGTCTGCAAGTCGCTTGGCGATCTTGGTGAGTTGGCCATCAACCGTCTGGGCCTCAGCGGTGAGCGCCTTGCGTTGCGCGATCAGATCGTCCAGTTGTTTGCGGGCCACTGCGAAGCGCTCAGGGGTGGCCAGAATCTCCTGCAGTGGGCGCAGTTGACGCTCCAGGGTGGACACCTTCGACTTGAGCCTTTCCATCCGCTGGTTCGCCTCGCGCAGGATGGGCCAGTGGGCTTTGGCTGCCGGTGGCGTGTTCATCGACATCGAGCCAGCGGCATCGCGCAGCCGGTTTTGCTTCTCGCGTTCCTCAGCGAGCTCGGCTTGCGCCTTGGCCAATTCGGCCTTGAGGGTGGCAAGCTCCTGGTTGAGCGCGTCGTGCTCAGCTTTCACTTTGTCGAGGTAGGGGGCGGACTTCTTGCTGAACGGATTCAGTTTCATCGTTGTGCTCTCCTTGAGTCAGTGGGTGGAATCGGGGGTGTGGTCAGGCCACGGGTAACGGGAATCACCGGGCAGCACCACGGTGCTTTCCCAGGTATGCGGGCCAAGCCGGCGACGGATGCCGACCGGTGTGCCGTAGGGCGGGCGGTAGGCACAGGTCGGTTCCCATTCGCCGAGCTGCCGGGATGTGGGAGGCTTTGCCGTGGCAGGACGGGATACCTGTCCTGACGGCATGGCAGCAGATGGCCGTGGCTGGCGAGTTGCCTGCGGTTGGAAACCGAAATGGCGGAACCAGATCGGATGCAGGTTGGGCGAGGGTTCTCTATTCACGATGCGCTCCATAACGAATGCCACCCTCGATGCCGGGTGGCGTGGCGGTTGAAGAACGGATGGGGGTGATGCGCCACAGCGCACCCTCGCGGCTGTGCCCGAGATGGGTGATGTCGATGCCTTTGGCGCGATAGGCCGGGGCGATGCGGCGCAACTGATCCGACAGGCCCTTGGGTGAACGAGGCCAACTGCTTCGGTCAGGAATGCTGTGGGTGTTGAGCAGGTCGTAGAGCTGACCGGCGGTGCCCTGCCAATTGATGGGCAGAATGCGATCCGCAAGAAACTTATCCAGGGCTTGGGCAACGGCGTTGCTCTCCAAGGCACGGTCGATGCCCGCGCGCACGAGCTCGGCGTACTGCTGCTGGAATTCACCGGGGGCAAAGCCCAAGGCGCGCGCCACGGCCTCGCCCAAGCGTTCGAAATCGGCCATGCGCTGTTTCTGGGTCAGCTTGACCGTGGGCAGAATGGCCAGCGCTGCTGAGAACAGATCGAGCAGTCCGGCGAACACCGTGGGTTGATCACGCGCCCAGCCTGCGTGCGTATCGGCATCGTCACGTCGGGCGTCGGCCGGGATGGTGGGCAGATCGATGTGGATCACCCGGTCGATCAGGTCCGGGCGCGTGGCGACCACGGCGATGCCGTTGAGCACCACCGGCCGCTTGGTTTCCATGACGTACTCTTCGCCATTGGTGTAGAGCTGGCGCGAGGCAAAGCCGCCACCCGTACTCAAGGTGCAGAACGCATCCTGTTGCTCAGGCGTCAGGCCCGAGAGGTTCTCGTAGCTGACCAGCCAATTGTTGGCAGCGGCGACGAACACGTCCTCCACCGTCTTGGGCCGCCCGCGCAGCATCACCTTGTTGGGATCGATCAGGCTGCGCAGCACCGATTGCGTGGTGGACTTGGCCGAGCCTTGCTCGCCAACGAGCTCCAGTACCGGGAAGGGCGTATCCGGACGAAAGCAGTCCAGCAGCCAGGTCAGCACCATCACGCGCCGGTTGGCCGGGATGTTGACGTGCTGCCAGAGCAGGCCGATATCACCGTGTGCCGCAGGCATCGGCAGCGGGCGCATCGACGGTGTGCGGGTAAAGTAAGCCGGCGACTCGTTGACCACGCGCCAACCTTGGGGGGTGACGTGGATGGCTTGCCACTGCTCATCGGCCAGATCGATCAGGTAGCCATCGTCACAACGGGCGGCACGGACGTGGACTTCGATCTCGTCACCATCGTTGATGCCTGCGGCGGCGAGTGTGGCCAGCGCCGACTTCATCATGGTTTCCGGCACGCCCATTTCCTTGGCACGCCAGTACGCTGCGCGCAGCCAGCCCTCGAAGCCGGAGGAGTACACCCGCCAGACTTCGCGCCGACTGGGCATCGGGATCACGGCGACTGCATTGCGGTCCGCGTCGTGGTGCAACTGGCACTGCGCCCGAGCCAAGGCGACCAGTTCATCCAGCGCGCTGGCGTCGTCGTCGCTGCCGGACAGTTCGGCGCGCACCAGTTTGTCGAGCACCGTCACCGAGCAATCGCGGTTGGCCTTCTTGGCCGCGTTTCGCAGGCGCAAGTAGGTCGGCAGATCGGTGGCCTTCAAAATCGAGAAGGCACGCACCACGTCATCCTCGGCCAGCACGCCCACGTCATCGACCAGACGGACCAGCGCCGCCTCGATCACGCCAACGGGATCGCTGTCAGGGGTTGCTGCAGGAGTGATCGCCGCATCCACCGCGACCGTGTGATGGTCGTGATGGTGGTGACGGTCGTTGTCTACCACTGCGTGCGGGGATGGGATGGGCGCGCTCACCATCACCCCCGATCCGTGAGTTCGGCGGTGCGCTCAATGCGGCGGCTGTTGGCTTCCAGCCAAGCCAGCACATCGGCTTTGCGGTAGCGGACGGTGCGTCCGATCTTGGTGAGGATGGGGCCGCCGCCGTGCGTGGCAGTCCACTCCAGCCAGCCGACGGTGTAGCCCATCCCGGCGGCCGCTGTTTTACGGTCGAGCAAGGCCTCGACGGGCGCTTGCCAGAATTCCGCACGCAGATCAGCGGTGCTGGCAGTGTGTGATGTTCGGGCCCGTTTGGGCATGGTGGCATTCCTTCGGGTTCATTTGGAATGCCGCCATGGTGGTTCGCCTCGAACTTGGCGAACAGGAAGTTCAAAAAGGTTTTTTGAACTTCAAAAATCCATCATCGAGTCCGGTGACGATTGATCTCCGGCCCGAACAGCCTGAGCGCCTCGCCCAGCTTCTTGTTGAAGGACAGCAGGCCGCGCGTGTCGCTGGGCATCAGTTCTTCGGCCGCCTGGATGACGGCCTCGCTGATGGCCGATGCGTTCGGGCGGTTGCCGACCCGGTATTTGGTGGCGGACTTGGCCAGCAGGTGCGCCATCAGCGCGATGGCCTTGAGGCTGTTCATCTCGGCAACATTGCTGCCGTCGGGCATGACTGCTTGCCGCGCTTCGTCGAACAGGAACGGCGGACGATCATCGAAGGGGAGTTGCTCGAACCACCGGCGCAGGCTGGCCTTGTTGATGACGAGGCGATCCTTCTCAAGGAGTTCGTCGACGGGGGCGCCCTTGAACACTTTGCCCTGGCTGGTGACGATGCCCAGGTCTTCGTATTCCAGCCGCCCATCGCGCAAGGCGGTGACCAGTGCGGCGCGCTTGGCACTCATGCATTGGGTCTCGAAATTCAGCTTGGCCAGCTCGGCAGGCTCCACGCCGCACCAGAGTGCGATGGCGTCGTTGAGCTGGATATGGTCGGCCAGGTCCCAGTAGCGCAGACAGTTGTTCGGGTTGGGCATGGACGCCTTCTTTGGGTAGGGTGGAGTACGGATCTTGCCAAATTTTGCCAAAGAACCCACACTTGCGCCATGAGCACGATGAACATCTCTCTCCCTGAGGCCCTGAAGTCCTTTGTGGACGAGCAGGTCAGGCAGCGCGGCTACGGCACGAGTAGCGAGTATGTGCGCGAGTTGATCCGCCAGGATCAGGACCGCCAGCAACTGCGCAACCTGCTGTTGGCTGGAGCCGCCTCGGCCCCGGCGGCACCTGCCGATGCTCGCTATTTCGAAGGCTTGAGGGATCGGGTGCGCAAGGCAGCCAAACCCGCGGCCAAGGCGTGAAGGCCAAGCCAGTCATCCCGCGTGAGCAGGCCAACCGGGATGTCGACGATGCCGTCGCCTACTATATGAACGAAGCGACTGAGGCTGTGGCGCTCGGCTTCATCGATGCGCTGGAGCGGGCCTACACCCACATCACCCGCCATCCGGCCACCGGCTCGCCGCGTTACGCCCACGAACTCAACCTGCCAGGCCTGCGCACTTGGCCGCTGACACGCTACCCGTACCTCGTGTTTTACGTTGAGCGCCCGGACCACATCGATGTCTGGCGCGTGCTGCACGGCCAGCGGGACATCCCGGCGTGGATGCAGGAGTCCGACGGCGTGTGACGGTCAGATCGCCGGGGCATATCTGCGTGTTCGCCGGCGTCAACAATAAGCGGCGACCGTCACAACCATCACCACTGTCACACCGGACCATCGACTGTGATGGTGGTGACGATGGTGATGGTCGCCGCCGATTGTTGGGTTCGTCGCACGCGCATATGCCCCAGGCAAAAGGGGGCCTTCCTGGCGATATGCCAATGCGGGGGCACGAGAGCAGCATAGCGCCATCGTCCGACCAGAAAACAAGGTTTGCGGTTTGCAGGCCGACGCCGCCGACACGGCCAGCGACAGGGAAGGACGGCCAGGGTACGCAGCTCGTGCGTACCCCAAGGGTCGGATCTGAACTCCGACCCCTTGCGGCGCCGCTGGCCGTCAGTCGATGCGGTACACGCGCTCGCCGGCGGCGTTGCGCGCCAGCACCACGTTCAGGCCCAGCCTCTTGCGCAGCATCCCGGAGATGACCCCGCGCACAGTGTGAGGCTGCCAGCCGGTCGTCAGCATCAGCTGCAGGTTGGTCGCCCCTTGCGGGCGACGCAGCGCCAACACCAGTGCGGCGATCTTGGTGCCCGGGCGCACCGGGATGCCCTCCAGACGTTGGAGGTCGTCGGTGTTGTCCACGGGCTGGACTTCATCCGGCTGTGCGGTCCTTTGCAGCCCGATGGCCGCATAGCCCGCGTCGGTCAGCACGTGGCCGTCGTCGGCAGGCTCGATCCAGCCACGCCGCAGCAGTGCGGTCAGCACCTTGGCTCGCGCGCTGCCGCGCAGGGTCTCAGGCGGGATCACGCGCCCATCGGCACGGCGGGCGGCGGCGCGCAGCAGCAGGGTCTGGGTCGGGGTGAGCTTGGGCAGGGTGTCCATGGCATATCCGGTCCATGCGACGATCCGATTGACGCGCTGTGAGGACGGGAAGCCAAGTGCCCGTGTGGCGGATAATTATTCTTGTGAAGTGTAAAAAAGTAAACTACACTTTAACTAAAATCACAAACCAAGTCGAATTTCTGCCATGAGGGTCTCAAAAGAAGAGCTCGTCGCCGTCCTTGCCCAGTTCAACCCCTGGTGGCGGGGCGAGCCCATTGCGGATTTGCCTACATGG
>NZ_BCWK01000034.1:0-9304 GCF_001592165.1 Caldimonas taiwanensis NBRC 104434 | reverse complement strand
GTTCTCGGCCAGGGCGGTGGAAGCCGCGCGCGAGCCGACCAGGTAGTCGAGTTCGGCCTCCTGGATCTTGCGGCCGAACTCGCCATGGTCCGGAAAGTGGTGCAACAGGCTGGTCATGTACCAGGAAAAGCGCTCGGCCTTCCAGACGCGGCGCAAGCATTTCTCGGAGTAGTGGTCGATGCCGGCGCTGCTGCGCTCCTGGTAGTACTCGATCAAAGCCCGCGAGAGGTAGCCCACGTCGGAGGCCGCCAGGTTCAGGCCTTTGGCGCCGGTGGGCGGCACGATATGGGCCGCATCGCCAGCCAGGAACAAGCGCCCAAAGCGCATGGGTTCGGCCACGAAGCTGCGCAGCGGAGCAATGCTTTTCTCGATCGAAGGCCCGGTCACCAGCGACTGCGCGGCTTGCGGATCCAACCGGCGGCGCAGCTCGTCCCAGAAGCGCTCGTCGCTCCAGTCCTCCACCTTCTCGCCCAGCGGCACCTGCACATAGTGACGGCTGCGCGTGGGGCTGCGCATGCTGCACAGCGCAAAGCCGCGCTCGTGGTGGGTGTAGATCAGCTCGTCGCTGACCGGCGGGGTGTCCGACAAGATCCCCAGCCAGCCGAAGGGATAGATGCGCTCGAAGGTCTGGATCGCACCGGCCGGCACACTGGCGCGGCTCACCCCATGGTAGCCGTCACAGCCGGCGATGAAGTCGCACTCGATCTCATGCGTGGTGCCGTCTTTTTCATAGCGCACACGCGGCCGCTCGGTGTCGAAGTCGTGCAGGCTCACATGCGCCGCCTCGTACACCGTGGTCAGTCCCTCGGCGCGGCGCGCCTCCATCAAATCACGGGTGATCTCGGTCTGGCCGTACACCATCACCGATTTGCCGCCGGTCAAGCCGCTGAGATCGATGCGGTGACGTGCCCCTTTGAAACAGAGCTCGATGCCGTGGTGCACCAGGCCTTCACGGTGCATGCGCTGCCCCACCCCGGCCTGGTCCAGCAGGTCTTGGGTCACCTGCTCGATGATGCCGGCGCGGATGCGCCCCAGCACGTAGTCGGCGCTGCGCTGCTCCAAGATGATGGCGTCGATGCCGGCGCGGTACAGCAGCTGGCCCAGCAACAAGCCCGAGGGGCCGGCACCGATGATGGCGACTTGCACGCGCATGGCAGTTCTCCTGACACATCGAGACGGGTTGACGAATCTCAAGCTTAGTGAGCCCCGGCCCACGCTGAAATGGACGTGGCGGACAATCACTTGCACAATCCGAACATCCCCGCCTGTTGTCAGCATGGTCACCCGGGTTCCCACCTACGCGCTGTACGGCGAGCAAGGCCAGCCTCTGATCCCAGAGAGCCTGCATGTGGAATCCATCGCCGAGCGCAGCCGACTCTACGATTGGGAAATTCGCCCCCATCGGCATGATCTTTTCGCACAGATCCTGTGCCTGCGCAGCGGCCGAGGCGAGGTGGTGTTCGACGATGAACGACAGCCCTACGAAGCGCCTTGTGTGGTCTTCGTGCCGGCGCTCACGGTGCACGGTTTTCGCTTCTCGACCGACACCGATGGCGTCGTGCTGACCGTGGTGGCCCAGCGCCTACAGGCCTTGCTGCAAGCCGAACCCGGGTTGGAGGCAAGGCTGTCGCATGCACGGTGTTTGCGCTTTGCTGCGCAGGCCCCGGCCTTCGAAGCGCTGGACGAGGCGATACGCACCTTGACCGCCGAAGCCCAAGGGCATGCCCCGTGGCGCCTGGCAGCGCTGACGGCGGCGCTCAGCCTGGTGCTGGTGCGCCTGGGCCGGGCGCTGGAGGCGGCCGACGCCCACGGAGCGCAAACGCCCTCGCGCAGCCTGCAACACGTGCAACGCTTCCGCGCCCTGGTCGAGCAACACTACCGCGCGCAACCGCCCCTGTCCTTCTATGCCCGCCAGTTGGGCATCACGCCCACGCAGCTCAATCGCGTCTGTCGCGAGGTGCTGCGCAATTCGGCCTTGGGCGCGGTGCACGAGCGGCTGTTGTTGGAGGCCAAGCGCGACCTTGCCTACACGCAGCTCAGCATCAAAGAGATTGCTTGGACCTTGGGCTTTACCGACGCCGCCTATTTCACGCGCTTTTTCACTCGACACACCGGCTGGTCGCCGCGCCGCTTTCGCGATCTGGCCCGACGCCAGCTGGCCGACCCGCGGCTGGGGCTCAGCGCGGAATCTCGATCCGCACCCGGCGCGGACTGATCGCCGGCTGCGGGAAGTCCCGCATCGCGGCCTCGAACAGCGTGCCACGCACCGCCTCGTCGGCCCAGCGCCCATCATGGCGGGCGCTGGTCTCGTACAGCACCTGCTGCGTGCGCGCATCGCGGATCAGCACCGACACGTCTTGCACATAGTAGGGCTGCGGCGCATAGAAGCTCAACCCCACGCTGGCGCCACGGTAGGCCCGTCCGCCATAGAAAAAGCCCGTGTTCCAGCCCCAAGGCCAGGGGTCGTCCCAGGGCGCACGCTCAAAGCGGGTCAGCCGGCTGGCCACCTGGATCACATACTGGGGCGAGGCATCGGCCGCAGCCAGCGTGAAACCCGCCTTTTGCAGCGCCGGCAAGGCCGCCGCCTCGATGGCCTCTTGCTGCGCGGCTTGGGCCTGTTGCGAGGGCAAACGCTCGAAGCGGAAGCTGCCGGGGCGTTGATCCGCCGGCCACTGCGAATGGCTGCTCACATCGCTTTCGATCAAACGCATGTTGGCGCAGCCGCCCAACACCAACAGAGCCGCCAGCGCCCACCCGCTCATCCAACGCATCGGTCGTCTCCCTGCCCGCCGCAGCGGGCCGCTCAGCGATCCCAGTGCCAACTCACCACCGCCGACGACGGCGGCGCGGCGCACGCCTCATCCTCGTCGAAGGCCTTGTCCCCCCCGGCCTCGGGCACCCCGGAGGCTTGGAGGCCGGCAAAGGGATACAGGTTCCGGTCCATCAGGTGCGAAGGCACGACGGTTTGCAAGGCCGAGAACATGTTCTCGATGCGGCCAGGATACTTCTTTTGCCACTCCCGCAGCATCGCCCCCACCTGCTTGCGCTGCAGGTTGTCCTGACTGCCGCACAGATCGCAAGGGATGATCGGGAACTGACGATGCTCGGCCCAGGCGGCCAGGTCGTGCTCGGGCACGTAGGCCAGCGGGCGGATCACGATGTGCTTGCCATCATCGCTCACCAGCTTGGGCGGCATGCCCTTGAGCTTGCCGCCAAAAAACATGTTGAGGAAGAAGGTCTGCAAAATGTCGTCGCGGTGATGGCCCAAAGCGATCTTGGTGGCCCCCAGCTCGCTGGCCACGCGGTAGAGAATGCCGCGGCGCAAGCGCGAGCACAGGCTGCATGTGGTCTTGCCCTCGGGGATGAGGCGCTTGACCACCGAATACGTGTCCTGCTCCTCGATGTGGAACGCCACCCCCCGGCTCTTGAGATACTCGGGCAGCACATGCGCCGGAAAGCCCGGCTGCTTCTGGTCGAGGTTGACGGCCACCAGATCGAAATGCACCGGCGCGCGCTGTTTCAAGTTGATCAGGATGTCCAGCAGGGCATGGCTGTCCTTGCCCCCGGACATGCACACCATGACCTTGTCGCCGGGCTCGATCATGTTGTAATCGGCGATCGCCTGCCCCACCAGGCGGTGCAGCCGTTTGCTCAGCTTGTTGGCCTCGAAGGCTCGCTTGTCGGCCGCCGCCTTGCCACCGGGGCGCTCGTCCAGCGCGGTGCTCATACCGACTCCTTCATGCGGAAGACCTCGACGCCGACGGCATCGCAATCCGGATAGACATCGGGCTTCTCGGTGGACACCCGCGCGGCCTTGACCTGCGGATGCGCCATCATCAGCTCGATCACGTCATCGCACAAGGTTTCTTGCAAATGGATATGGCCTTGCGCCACCCGCTGGGCGATGGTGCGGCGAATGAAATCGTAATCGACCACCTCCTCCAGCCGATCGGCCTTGGGCGTGGTGGTGGCCAGCGGCACGTACAACTCCACATTGATCAACACACGCTGCTCGCCGCGCTTTTCGAAGTCGTGCACACCGATGTTGATCCAAACCTCGTAGTTGCGCAGAAAGAGCCGGCGGCAGTCCATCAGGCTCGGATGGTTCAACAGGGATTGCATGTCATTCCTTGGAAACGGCCAAGCCCTGGCGGGCGATGAACATCACGTCACGCGGCTGGGCATTCAGATGCTGGCCACCATCGACCAGCAAGGTCGTGCCGGTGATCGCCGGCGCATGCAACACGAAGCGCACGGCCTGAGCGATGTCTTGCGGCGTGGACGAGCGCTGCAGCGGCGTCATGCGAAACGAAGCGGCGAACTCGGCCTCGTTCATCGGCCCCGAGGGCAGGGTCACGCCCGGGGCCACGCCCACCACGCGCACCGCAGGCGCCAGCGCCTGGGCCAGCAAGGTGGTGGCCGACTCCAGCGCCGCCTTGGACAAGGTATAAGCGAAATAGTCAGGGTTGGGATTCCACAGCTTCTGGTCCAGCAGATTGACCACGCAGCCGCTGCGGCCGTCGCCCTTCAAATGGTGGGCCAACGCCTGGGCCAGCAGCACCGGGGCTGCGGTGTTGACGCGCCAATGGCGCTCCATCGAAGCCAAGTCGGTGCTCAGCGCGTCGTCGTACTCGAACAACGACGCGTTGTTGACCACCGCATCGAGCCGCCCGAGCGCAGCCACCGCCTGCGGCACCAAGGCCCGGCAGGCGCGCTCGTCGGACAGATCGGCCGCCAGCACGGCCACACGCGCGCCGGCGTTGCGGCACTGAGCGGCCGTCTGTTCGGCCTCGGCCGCCGAGCGGCGGTGATGCAAGGCGATGTCCCAGCCCTGCGCCGCCAGCTCCAGGGCCATCGCGCGGCCCAGACGGCGCGCCGCCCCGGTGATCAGGACCACCGGCCGCGCGGCTTCGGCTGAGGACTTCAAGGGCTTTGGAGAAGCAGACATGGACGGCTACCTACAATGCCGCGATGCAGACCAACGAACCCCTCAGTGTAACGGCCGCCCTGTCCGAGCGCCTGCGCCAGGCCATCGTTGCCGAGGGCGGCTGGTGGGGCTTCGACCGCTTCATGGCCGCTGCCCTGTACACCCCGGACCTGGGTTATTACGCCAGCGGACGCCGCACCTTCGGGCTGCTGCCCGACAACGGCAGCGACTTCGTCACCGCCCCCGAGCTCAGCCCGCTGTTCGGCCAGACCCTGGCGCGACAATTGCGTCAGGCCTTGGTGGCCAGCGGCACCGCAGACATCTGGGAGTTCGGCGCCGGCTCGGGCGCCCTGGCCAGCCAGCTCCTGGGCGCACTGGGGCCGGCGGTGTCGGCCTATCACATCATCGAGCTGTCCGGCGCCTTGCGCGAGCGCCAACGCCAGCGCCTGGCCATCGAGCAACCCACGCATCTGCCGCGGGTGCACTGGCACGACCGCCTGCCCGAGACCATGCGCGGCGTGGTCATCGGCAATGAAGTGCTCGACGCCATGCCGGTGCAGTTGTTGTATTTCGACGGGCAACAGTGGTTCGAGCGGGGCGTGGGCGTGGACGGCTCGCGTTTCGTCTGGCGCGACCGTCCCACCGCGCTGCGCCCGCCGGTGCCTGCGGCCTTCGTGCCCGGCACCGTCACCGAAATCCATCCCCAGGCCGAAGCCTTCGTGCGCACCTTGGCCGGCTGCCTGACCCGCGGCGTGGTGTTCCTGATCGACTACGGCTTTCCCGAGGACGAGTACTACCTGCCCCAGCGCCATGGCGGCACGCTGATGTGCCACCGCGCCCACCGCGCCGATCCCGACCCTTTGGTCGACGTGGGCGACAAAGACATCACCGCCCACGTGAACTTCACCGGCATCGCGCTGGCCGGCCAGGAGGCCGGGTTGGAGGTGCTGGGTTACACCTCGCAGGGCCACTTCCTGCTCAATTGCGGGCTGTTGGAACTCATGCCGCCAAACGATCCACGAGCCGCCGCGGCCGTGAACAAACTCGTCAACGAGCACGAGATGGGCGAGCTCTTCAAGGTGATCGCCTTGGCTCGCGGCTTCGACCTGCAGCACTTCGAGCCCATCGGCTTCACCCACGGCGACCGCAGCCACAGACTTTGAGGTGCTGCATGCTGCGCTGGCTACTCATCATCCTCTTGGCGTTGATCGTCTTCAACGGTCTGAGCGCCTGGCTGCACCGCATTGGCCTGGGTCGCCTGCCCGGCGACTTTCATTTCAAGCTCGGCGGCCGGCAGTGGGACCTGCCCTTGACCAGCGCGGTGCTGTTGAGCCTTCTGGCAGCGCTGATAGGAAAAGTCGTCTGAGTCACCGTCTTGGAACGCGCCGCGAGGACCTTGGGCTGCGAGCCCCGAGGCGGAGCGCGCGGCGTTCAAGGGAACCAAATGCTCCACAGCCCCGCCGCCACGTGTCCCCAAATGAGGACATTGACGCCCAGCAGCGCAAACGTGCGGGTATAAGCCCACAAGGTACTGGCCCGGCGGGCCAGCACGTCATGGCCGGTGAAGGCATAGAGCAACATGCAAAGAGCCGACGGGACCAGGGTGCCCACGATGAGCACACCCATCACCCAGTAAAAAACAGTCATGGCGGAGAACGATGTCGAGTTCGTGGGCGCTCGCTTTCGCTGCACGCATCCCACAGATTACATCGCCTCCCGGAAAATGAAAGCCCCGTCGGCAGGGCTTCGGCCTGTGCGCTGCCGATGACGCTGGGCGCCAGCCGGCCCAGCGCCCCGCGTCACCGCATGCGAAGCATCCGAGGCGCCTCACAGGTCGAAGAACACCGTCTCCTGATCGCCTTGCATGTGGATGTCGAACTGATACACCACGCCAGCGGGCTGCACCTGCCGGCGTGCCAGCAAGGTGCCGCGACGCTCGGCCGGCACCGATTGCAACACCGGATCCTGGGCGTTGGCCTGCGCTTCATCCTCGAAATAAATGCGAGTGAAGGCATGGCTGAGCATGCCGCGCATGAACACGATCACATCGATGTGCGGGGCCTGGCCATCGGCCGCGCCGGGCTTCACGGTGGTGAAGACAAAGCGGCATTGAGCATCGGTGCCGGTGCCACAGCGGCCAAAACCAGTGAAGCCCCAGGCCTGGGCCTGCTCGGCGCTGGTGACCTCGCGGCCTCGTGCATCCAGCTGGGCGATCTCGATCATCGCATCACTGACGGGCTGACCCGCGCCGTCGAGCACCCGGCCGATCACGGTGATGTGCTCACCCTCGGCATGCGGCTGAGCCAGCACCGGCGTGTACGCGCTGCCATGGTCATAGAAGTATTGGCGTGGCGTCAAGCCGTAGGCAAAGTAAGGCCCAACGGTTTGAGAGGGGGTTTGTGCAAGCAGGGTGCTCATCGCGGCGTCTCCATCGGCGTTTCATTCGGGCCACGCAAGACGATGTCGAAAACATAGCCCAGCGCAAAATCCGGTTCGGTCACCTCCAGCGAAAACTTCGAGATCAAGCGATCACGAGCGCGCTCGGGCGTGCCTTGGAAGATCGGGTCATGCGCCAGCAACGGGTCGCCCGGGAAATACATCTGCGTGACCAAGCGGCTGGCAAAGTACTCGCCAAACAGCGAGAAGTGAATGTGATTCGGCCGCCAGGCATTCGGATGATTGCCCCAGGGATAAGCCCCCGGCTTGATGGTGTAGAACTTGTAGCGGCCCTCGTTGTCGGTGAGCGTGCGGCCGGCGCCCAAGAAGTTGGGGTCCAGGGGGGCCTCATGCTGATCGACCTTGTGCACATAGCGCCCCGCGGCATTGGCCTGCCAAATCTCCACCAGCGCATGACGCACCGGACGGCCCCGCTCATCGAGCACCCGTCCGGTCACCACGATGCGCTCCCCCAGGGGCGCACCATTCTTCGCCGCATTGCGCGTGAGGTCATGATCCAGCGGGCCGATGGCGTCGTGCCCATACACCGGGGCGCGCAGCTGACGCAGCCGCTCCTTGATCGGCAACAGCGGCTTGGTCGGACCACGCAGCACGGTGGACTTGTAGTCGGGGTAGATGTAAGGCGGGTGGCTGTCCCAGTCTCGGGGACGCAGCGTCACGGTCTCGCTCATGGGGGACTCTCCTCGTGGGGCCGTCATGGATGATCAATGCCCACACTCTAAGCATCACCCAAGGTTATGTAAATTGAAGTTTCGTTCGATAATCAATTCTTTCGAGTTATCGAATGAATCGCATCCAAGCTCATCGCCTCCAGCTGCGCCACTTGCACTGCTTTCTGGCCGTCGCACGACTGGGCCATCTGGGCCGAGCCGCGCAGGCGCTGTCCATCAGCCAACCCGCGGTGACCAAGACCCTGGCCGACCTGGAAGCCCTGCTGGGGCTGCGCCTGTTCGAACGCGGCCGCCGTGGTGCACGGCTCACACCGGCCGGGCAGGGCTTCTTGCGCCATGCCAGTCAAGTGATGGCCGCGCTGGATCAAGCGCTGGACAGCGTGGCCCCCGGCCAGGCGCCCACCGTGCTGCGCTTGGGGGCACTGCCCACCGTGGCCCATGCCATCGTGGCCGCCGGCCTGCGCTCACTGGGCCTGCCCGCTGGCACCACGGTTCACATCGAAACCGGCGCCAATCGCGAACTGTTGGCGCGTCTGCAACAAGGCACCCTGGATGCCGTGGTCGGCCGCCTCTCGGAGCCCGAGTGGCTGCAAGGCCTGACCTTCGAACACCTGTATGCCGAGCCGCTGATCATTGCCGTCAGACCCGATCATCCCCTCCGACACAAGCGCCGCCTGAGTGCAGCACAACTGGCAGACTACGACTGGATCCTGCCCGTGGCCGACACGATCATCCGTCACAACGCCGACAGTTGGCTGCAAAGCCAGGCCGTCGTGCCGCGGGGCATGGTCTTCGAAACCCTGTCCGTCTCGCTGGGCCGAGAGTTGGCCGCCAGCAGTGATGCCCTGTGGTTCACACCTTCGGGCGCCATCGAGGCCGACCTCGAACGCGGCGTGCTGGCCCGACTGCCGCTGGCCTTGACCGGCACCGAAGAACCGGTGGGGTGGCTCATGCGCAGCGAGTCTGCCCCCTCACCCGCCTTGCAAGCAGTGCGCGCAGCGCTGCGCGAACAGGCCAAGCGAAGACATCGACGAGCCTGAGCCCCCCGGCCGCAGCCGCCCCGTCTGCTTTCGCCCCACGACAACCGCCCACGCGGCCTCGGTCCGGTCAGCGACGCGCCACGCCGCCCTTGGCGGCGCCTGCCATCATCCACGACCGCATCTTGCTCAGCCTTGATGCCACACGCCCTGCCGCCAATGTTGTGCCGGCCGCATGGATGAGCAGCCCATGCTGACCGCGCGCATACAGC
>NZ_BCWK01000033.1:0-9407 GCF_001592165.1 Caldimonas taiwanensis NBRC 104434 | reverse complement strand
AGAAGCTAGGATTCTGCGTGGCAGAGATGAATCTCGAGATGCTGGTTGGACTTAATCTGACATTGAAGGGACAGCCATGCGTGATGGCGTGATCACCGAAGCCGACACCTGCCGTGAGTTCGTCACCCCTAAGCTCATTGAAGCAGGATGGGGTGCGGCCCCGCATGCCATCGGCGAGCAGCACAGCTTCACCAACGGCCGCATCATCGTCGCGGGCGGCAAGGTACGGCGCGGCCAACAGAAGCGCGCCGACTATCTGCTCTATTACCGTCGGGACTTTCCGCTGGCCGTGGTCGAGGCCAAGGAGATCGGCCTGCCCGCTGAAACCGGCGTGCAGCAGGCCCGCGAGTACGCGGAAATTCTCGGCCTGAAGTTCGCCTACGCGACCAACGGCCACCGGATCATCGAGATCGACTACACCACCGGCACCGAGCGTGAGGTGGATCGCTACGCCACCCCTGACGAGTTGTTTGCCAGGTTGACGGCAGCAACACAATTGCCACAGAACGTGTTGTCGCCATTGCTGGAGCCGTTCAACTTGGCTTCGGGCAAGGTGCCTCGCTACTACCAGCAGATCGCTATCAATCGCGTCATTGAAGCCATCCTTCTCGGCCAGAAGCGCATCCTCGTCACACTGGCCACGGGCACCGGCAAAACCTGCGTGGCGTTTCAGGTGTGCTGGAAGCTGTGGAACAGCCGCTGGAATCGCACCGGCGAGTACCGACGCCCGAAGATCCTGTTCCTGGCCGATCGCAACATCCTGGTCGATGACCCGATGGCCAAGATGTTCGCGCCCTTTGGTGATGCGCGGCACAAGATCGTCAGCGGAGACGTGAGCCAAAGCCGGGACATGTACTTCGGCATCTATCAGGCGCTGTCCACCGCCAGCGAAGACGTGTTCCGCCAGTATCGCCCCGATTTCTTCGATCTGATCATCATCGACGAATGCCATCGCGGCTCCAGCCGCAACGACAGCAACTGGCGCGCGGTGCTCGATTACTTCGCGCCCGCTGTGCAGTTCGGCATGACCGCCACGCCGCTGCGTGAGGAGTCGCGTGACAGCTACGAATACTTCGGCAACCCGGTCTACACCTACAGCTTGCGCCAAGGCATCGAAGACGGCTTCCTCGCGCCCTATCGCGTGCATCGCGTCATCACCACAGTGGATGCCGCCGGCTGGCGTCCGTCCAAGGACGAGCTCGACCGCTTCGGCCGCCCGGTGCCGGACGACGAATACCAGACCAAGGATTTCGAGCGCGTCATCGCGCTGCGTGCGCGCACCCAGGCCATTGCCAAGCACCTGACCGACTTCCTCAAGGGCACAGATCGCTTCGCCAAGACCATCGTGTTCTGCGTCGATCAAGAGCATGCCGCCGAAATGCGCCAGCAACTGGTCAACCTCAACAGCGATATGGTCCAGCAGTACCCCGACTACGTCTGCCGCGTCACCGCCGACGAAGGCGCCATTGGCCTGACCCACCTCGCGCATTTTCAGGATGTGGACAAACCCACGCCGGTGATCCTGACCACCTCGCAATTGCTGACCACCGGCGTCGACGCCGAAATGGTCAAGAACGTGGTGCTGGCGCGCGTGGTCGGCTCCCGCGCCGAGTTCAAGCAGATCATCGGGCGCGGCACACGGCTGAAGGTCGATTACGGCAAGGAATACTTCAACATCATCGACTTCACCGGCACCGCCACCCGACACTTTGCCGATCCGGATTTCGATGGCGATCCCGCGCGCATCGAGGAAGTGACCATCGATGAGGCCGGCGAAACCGTCGAGTCGTTCATCGAAACACCACCCGGCGTCGAAGAGCCGCCGGCCGACTACACCGTAGACTCCACGGAAGCCGACACGGGCCAGGGCGAGATCCTTTCCGAACCGCCAGAGGAGCCGCGCAAGTTCTACGTGGACGGCGGCCATGTCGAGGTGATCGGCCACCTGGTCTACGACCTCGACACCGACGGCAAGAAGCTCCAGGTGGTCAAGTACACCGAATACTCCGGCCGCACCGTCCGGACCCTGTACCCGACCCGTGATGCGCTGCAATCGGCCTGGGCCAACCCCGACACCCGTGCCGAGGTGCTGCGCGAGCTGACCGAGCGCGGCATCAGCTTCGAGGAGCTGGCGGCCAGCGCCAACCAGCCCGACGCCGACCCTTTCGATCTGCTGTGTCACCTGGCCTGGAATGCACCGCTGCTCACCCGCCGCCAGCGCGCCGAGCGGGCGAAAAAGGCGGCGCAGGACATGTTTGGCCACTACGGCGACACGGCCCGCGAAATCCTCACGCTGCTGCTCGACAAGTACATCGAGCGCGGCATCATCCAGTTCAACACCCTGTCCGAGCTGATGAAGGTGCAACCCTTCGACCGCTACGGCAGCCCCGCCGAAATCGCCACCCGGCATTTCGGCGGCATCAAACCCTTCAAGGAGGCCGTCTCGCGCCTGCAGACGGCTCTGTACCAATGACGGGAAGTTCCTGAATGGCCGCAACCGAAAAGAAATCCAGAACCCCACGCGCCAAGACACCACTGACCACGCGCGACAACCTCTCGGCGCTGATCGGCAGCGCCCGCAAGATCCTGCGCAAGGACAAAGGCCTCAATGGCGACGTGGATCGCCTGCCGTTGCTCACCTGGGTGATGTTCCTCAAGTTTCTCGACGACCTCGAGGTCGTGCATGAGCAAGAGGCGGAGCTCGATGGCAAGCCCTACCACCCCATCATCGAAGCCCCCTACCGCTGGCGCGACTGGGCCGCGCGCGAGGACGGCCTCACCGGCGACGAACTGCTGGCCTTCATCAACCAGGACGAATGCCACCGCCCCGATGGCTCGCGCGGCGCGGGCCTCTTTGCCTACCTGCGCGGCCTGGCCGGCAGCGGCGAGAAAGGCAGCCAGCGCGAGGTCATCGCCAACGTGTTTCGCGGCGTGCAGAACCGCATGGTCAGCGGCTACCTGCTGCGCGACATCATCAACAAGATCAACGGCATTCACTTCAATAGCAGCGAGGAGATCCACACCCTCTCGCACCTGTACGAATCCATGCTGCGCGAGATGCGCGACGCCGCCGGCGACTCCGGCGAGTTCTACACCCCGCGCCCAGTGGTGCGCTTCATGGTGCAGGTCACGAACCCGCGCCTGGGCGAAACGGTGCTCGACCCGGCCTGCGGCACGGGCGGCTTTCTGGTCGAGGCCTATGACCATCTGGCCCGGCAGGTGGCCACGCCCGAGCAGCGCCGCCTCCTGCAACGCGAGACCCTCTACGGGCAGGAGGCCAAGCCGCTGCCCTACATGCTGGCGCAGATGAACCTGCTGCTGCACGGGCTGGAAGCGCCGCAGATCGCCTACGGCAACACGCTGGAAAGGCGCATCACCGAGATCGGGCACGATGAACGGGTGGACGTGATCCTCACCAACCCGCCCTTCGGCGGCGAGGAAGAGGCCGGCATCAAGGCCAACTTCCCGGCCAACATGCAGACGGCGGAAACCGCGCTGCTGTTCCTGCAGTACATCATGCGCAAGCTGCGCTACGCCGGGCATGGCGCCGAGCAGGGCGGCCGCGCCGCCGTCGTCGTGCCCAACGGTACCCTGTTTGGCGATGGCGTGTGCGCCGTCATCAAGGAGGAGCTGCTCAAGGAGTTCAAGCTCCACACCATCGTGCGTCTGCCGCAAGGCGTGTTCGCGCCCTACACCGACATCCCGGCCAACCTGCTGTTCTTCCAGCGCGGCGGCCCGACCGAAGAAATCTGGTATTACGAACTGCCCCAGCCCGAGGGCCGCAAGAAATACAGCAAGACCGCGCCGCTGCCCTTCGAGGCCTTCCAGCCGGTGCTCGACTGGTGGAACAAACGCGAGGAAGGCCCGCAGGCCTGGCGCGTGGACTTCGCCGCCAAACGCGCCGCAGCCATCGACGCCGCCACACCGCACTGGCAACGGGCCGAGACCGAGCGCGCCCACGCCCGCGCCTTGAGCAAGCCGATCCGCGAACTGGAACAGGCCATCGACCATGCCGCGAATGGCGACAAGGCCGCGCTGCAAGCGCAGTTGCGCGAGTTGAAGGCCAAGCAGCAGATGCATGAGGCCGCCGCCAAGGCCGCGCAGGCCGAGGGCGATGCGCTCTATTGGCCGATCTACAACCTCGATCTGAAAAACCCGCATGCCGCCGAAGGGCTGGAGCACGCCGACCCGAAGGAACTGGTCGCCGCCATGCGTGCGGGTGAGGAGGAGGTGTTGCGCCTGCTTGGCGAGATCGAGGCGCTGGTGGCCGAGGTGCAGGGATGAGGCGGTGGTCCAATGTGTCGCTCGGAGAAGTACTTCGACATCGAAAGGAATTCATCCTTCTCGACGACACCGAGTATTACAAGCGGTGTCGGGTTCAGCTTCACGCCAAAGGCGTAGTCCTGCGAGATGTCGTTCTAGGAAGCGCCATCAAGACCAAACGCCAACAGGTCTGCCATGCGGGTGAGTTCTTGGTGGCAGAAATCGACGCCAAGATGGGGGGCTTCGGCATCGTTCCCGACGCGCTCGAGGGGGCCATCGTCAGTAGTCACTACTTCCTGTTTGAGATCGACGGCTCAAAGCTCGATAGGGGGTTCCTCGATTACTTCATTCGAACCACTGGATTTCGCAATCAAGTCGAAGCGCAAGGGTCGACAAACTACGCGGCCATTCGCCCCGCGAGTGTTCTCGGATACCGGATGCCCTTGCCACCGCTTGCCGAACAACAAGCCATCGTCAGCCGCCTCGACGCGCTGGCCGACAAGGTGCGGCAGGTCAACGAACACCTCGACGCCATCGAAAAAAAAGCTGCAGCGCTGTTTCTCAGCCTGCACTACAAGCTGTCAGGTGATCGAGTGAGGCGGCTCGGTGACGTTGTAGAGCTGCACGAAGAGCACGTGCCTGTTCGAGCTGATAGCGAGTATCCGCAAGTCGGCGTGCGTAGTTTCGGTGGCGGCCTGTTTCCGAAAGCTGCAGTGGCAGGCACAGAAACCTCCTACAAAGCCTTCAATCGCCTATATGTAGATGCGCTGGTATTGAGCCAGGTGAAAGGATGGGAAGGTGCACTTGCGCTCTGCCCGACCGAGCTTGCGGGAATGTATGTGTCCCCAGAGTACCGCACTTTTCGCTGCGTTCCAGGCGAAGCCATGCCTGCATACATTGGAGAACTGGTCCGGACCCCTTGGTTCTGGAGCCTCCTTCAAGAGGCTACGCGTGGAGTCGGCGCTCGTCGCGAACGGACCCGTCCAGAGCAATTTCTGAATATCGAACTACCGATGCCCCCGGAGAATATGCAGCGCAAGGTTGTTGAAATCCTCGCCCGGCAGTCCAGTCTGCGGTTGCGCCACACCACCATTCGCCAGGCCAACGATGCGCTGATCCCGGCGATGCTGGAGCGCGTGTTTTCCGAGGCCCACTGAATGCAGTTCGTCCGCCACGGCCCCGATATCCCCGAACGCCTGCTGCAGGCGCACGAGGACGGGCGCGTGGTGTTCTTCTGCGGCGCGGGCATTTCCTACCCGGCGCGATTGCCGGGCTTCGCCCGGCTGGTAGAGAAGGTGTATGCAGCGTTGGCCGTCACGCCCAACGCAGTGCAGCAGGCGGCGATCAAGGCCGGGCAGTTCGATACCGCCATCGGCCTGCTGGAAGCGGACATCGTCGGCGGCCGCGAGACGGTGCGCCGCGCGCTGGCCGGCATTCTGACACCCGATCTCAGCGCCCCGAACGCCACCGCCACCCATGAGGCCTTGCTGACGCTCGCCAAGTGCCGCAATGGCCAGACCCGCCTCATCACCACCAACTTCGATCGGCTGTTCGAGGAGGTGATCACCGCCAAGTCTCTGCCCATCGAGCGGTTTCAGGCGCCACTGCTGCCGATACCGAAGAATCGCTGGGATGGCCTGGTGTATCTGCATGGCTTGCTCAGCGCTGCGCCGACCGCGAGCGAACTGGACCGGTTGGTCGTCTCCAGCGGTGATTTCGGCCTGGCCTATCTCACCGAGCGCTGGGCGGCGCGTTTTGTCAGCGAGCTGTTCCGGAATTACACCGTCTGCTTCGTCGGCTACAGCCTCAACGACCCAGTGCTGCGCTACATGATGGACGCACTGGCTGCCGACCGCCTGCTGGGCGAGTCGCCACCAGAGATGTTCGCGTTCGGCAGTTTCTCCAAGGGCAAGGAGGAGGAACGGGCCAACGAATGGCGTGCCAAGAACGTCACGCCCATCCTCTACCGCGAGCATAACCGGCATGCCTACCTGCACAAGACCCTGCGCGCCTGGGCCGAAACCTATCGCGACGGTGTGCGCGGCAAGGAGCGCATCGTGGTCGAATGCGCCATGGCTCGCCCGCTGGCGAGCACGAAACAGGACTACTTCATTTCCCGCATGTTGTGGGCACTCAGCCATCCGGACGGTCTGCCCGCCAAGCGTTTTGCGGAGCTTGACCCGGTGCCGTCGCTGGATTGGCTGGAGCCGCTGAGCGAGAACCGCTACGGCCACGCTGATCTGGACCGCTTCGGTGTTACGCCGAAGGCACCTGCCGACGACAAATTCGCCTTCAGCCTCACCCGCCGGCCGTCACCTTATCCCCTGGCGCCGTTGATGTGTTTGGTCGATGCCGGTGCGCGCGGCAGTCGCTGGGACGAGGTGATGCGGCAACTGGCGCGTTGGCTGATCCGTCACCTGAATGACCCGGCGCTGCTGCTTTGGTCGGTCAAGCGCGGCGGGCAGCTGCATGACGATCTGGCCCGGTTGATCGAAGACCGTCTGGACGAGCTGGCCAACCTGGAACGCGACGGCAACACCGACGAATTGGCGCGCATTCGTGCGGGCGCACCCAACGCAATCCCTGGCCCGTTGATGCGCACCTTGTGGCGACTGCTGTTGACCGGGCGGGTGAAATCACGGCTGCGCGACTTCGACCTGTACCGCTGGCGCGACCACTTCAGGCGCGATGGCCTCACCCCGACCCTGCGCCTGGAGCTGCGCGAGATGCTGGCGCCGCGCGTATCGCTACGCGAGCCGTTCCGTTGGCCCGAAGAGGACGACGAAGCCCGCGAGCCGAAGCGCATCAAGGATCTGGTGGAATGGGAGATCGAGCTGTCGACGGATCACGTCCATTACTGCCTGCGCGATCTGCCCAAGGACGAACGCTGGAATGCCGCCCTGCCGGAGCTGCTGGCTGATGTCAGCACCCTGTTGCGCGATGCCCTCGATCTGATGCGCGAACTTGGCGGTGCCGAGGACAAGAGCGACCTGTCCTGCATGCATCAACCCTCGATCAGTGAACATCCGCAGAACCGGGACTTCCACGACTGGACCGCCTTGATCGAGCTGACCCGGGACGCGTGGCTCGCCACGGCTGCGCAATCGCCGGCGCGGGCAGCGATCATGGCGCAGACCTGGTGGCACACGCCCTATCCGCTGTTCCGGCGCCTCGCCTTCTTTGCTGCTGCACAAGACAATGTGATCCCCAAACGCCAAGCGCTCGACTGGCTGCTGGCGGACGATCACTGGTGGCTGTGGTCGGTGGGAACCAAACGGGAAGCCATGCGCTTGCTGGTGGCACTGGCGCCGCGCCTCGATGCCGTGATGCTGCAGGAACTGGAACAGGCCGTGCTCGCCGGTCCTCCCCGCGACATGTTCAAGGATGACATCGAGCCAGAGCGCTGGGCCCGGATCGTGGACCGCGAAATCTGGCTGCGCCTGGCAAAAATGGCTGAGGCCGGCGCGGCCTTGGGTGCTGACGGAAACGAACGACTTCAGGGGCTTTCGGCGCAGTATCCGAAGTGGAAACTGGCAGAGGATCAGCGCGACGAGTTTCCTTACTGGATGGGTGATGGCGAGGAGTGGCGCAACTACGTCGCTACACCGCGTCGTCGCCCGGAATTGATCGAGTGGCTGAGGCAGCATCCCAGCCCCGATGATTGGCAGGAGGATGACTGGCAGAAGCGCTGTCGCGACAACTTTGCCACGACCGCTTGTGCCTTGTGCGCCTTGGCCAGGGAAGGTGTTTGGCCGACAGGGCGCTGGCGCGAGGCCCTACAAGCCTGGTCAGAGGAAAAACTCCTGAAGCGTTCCTGGCGTTACATGGCGCCGATTCTGGCCACCGCCCCTGACGAGATACTGCAAACGCTCGGCCATGGGTTGAGCCGGTGGCTACAGGCCACTGCCAAAACTTTCGAAGGCCACGAAACACTCTTCTTCACGCTCGCTCGCCGTATCCTGGCGCAAGATCATCAGGATGGCGTCGATACCGACGAACCCGTCATGCGCGCCATCAATCATCCCGTGGGCCACGTCACCGAGGCACTCCTGCGCTGGTGGTATCGGCGCTCGCTGGAGGATGGGCAAGGCTTGCCTGAGGCGCTCGAGCCTACGTTCACCGAGCTTTGCGATACCCGAATCGACAAGTATCGGTATGGCCGTGTGTTATTGGCGGCCCATGTCATTGCTTTGTTCCGTGTCGACGGGGAGTGGGCGACGCAACACCTGTTGCCGCTTTTCGACTGGCAGCGCTCGCAAGCCGAAGCACGTGCAGCGTGGGAAGGCTTCCTGTGGTCACCGCGCCTGTACCGCCCGTTGATGGAAAGGCTCAAGCCGGCATTCCTCGACACCGCGCGCCACTATGTGGCCTTGGGCAAGCACGGCGAACAGTATGCATCGCTGCTGACCTTCGCTGCCCTCGATCCGGGTGACACGTTCACCACCGCCGAACTGGCGGCCGCCACGCGTGCGCTGCCACCGGATGGTTTGCACGATGCAGCACAGGCATTGGTGAGAGCGCTGGAGAGTGCCGGCGAGCAACGGGCCGACTATTGGACGAACCGGGTTGCCCCATATCTGCACGCCATCTGGCCCAAGACGCGAGACAAGGTTTCACCGGCCATCGCCGAAAGCCTCGGCCACCTTTGCGTAGCGGCACAGGATGCGTTCCCCGAGGCCTTGACGCTACTGCGCGCCTGGTTGCAACCACCGGGCCACCCGGACTATCTGGTGCATCGACTGCACGAGGCAGGTCTCTGCGGGAAATTTCCGGAGCAGGCGCTGGACTTCCTGAGTCTGGTGATAGGGAATCAGACGCAATGGCCGCCTCGTGATCTCGGTGCCTGTCTGGAAGCGATCCGCACTGCGGCGCCAGCGCTAGAAGCGGACCATCGCTTTGAGCAGTTGATGGCGTACTGGCGGCAGCGTGCACGATGATGAGTTCCATTCAGTTCACCTAGTAACCCACGCCAGTGCTCATAAGCTCGGTAGGCCAGTCAGCACCTGGTCAACCGTCCGCCACCAAACACAAGGGCCCGGAAAGTCTCCGGGCCTTTTCCTTGGCCGTTTCCCGAGGGGAAGTGTGCCGATGTGCTGCGGGTGGCCATCAGCCGAGACGCTCTAAATCGGCCACTTTCTCGGCAA
>NZ_BCWK01000032.1:0-10044 GCF_001592165.1 Caldimonas taiwanensis NBRC 104434 | reverse complement strand
TGAGGCCCTTCCGGCCGATTGGCGCGGCCCCTACTACGGCCAGTGAGCCATCTCTTGCGCCACCCCAGCGCACCACAACACCCAGCCGGGCCTGGCTGCACCCTCATGCGCTGCCGCGCGGAGCCGGCCGTTCCTCTTCACCCTCTCTCATGACAATTTCTGGACTCTTCGGTTTCAGGGACGAGGCCTCCCGCAAGACAGGGTCGAGCAGCTCAGCAAATCGCCTAGTGCTCAATCGTCGGCGGGCATCATCGTAGCCTGCGTTTGCGATGCGCTCACGCAACGAGGGCTGCTGGAGCAGGGTGACGATAGACTCCACCCAGTTGGCGGGCTCATCTCCGACGAGATAACCATTGACGCCATGGCGGAAGAACAGGCTGTGGTCGACCGCATCCGACGCCACGACAGCCACCCGACCGTTCAGGTAGGCCAGGAGCTTGCCGAAAGACTTGCCTCGGCTGAACGCGTTGCGGGTACATACCGGCTGCAGGCCTACAGCCGCTTGGGCGACCTTGTTCAGATAGTCGGCATACGGCAATGGTGCAATGGCCTCACAGCGGGCTCCAGCCGCGCGCAGCGGCGCGAACCAGGCTGCAGCCCGGTCTTCGTGGGTCCCAAACAGCCAGAACGTGCAGGCGGTTCGATGCGCTACCTCGATCATCACTCGTTGTACCAGAGCAGCTTCCTCGGGATAGTCCAACGGTGAGGAGTGTGCCCAGGCGACCACCGTAGGACGCTGGGCCGGTGCAACCCGGGCCAAGTGGTCGATCCAGGGGGTGCCGGTCCAGATCACGTGGCTGTTCGGATTGTGCCGGCCGAGGCAGTCCGCCACGAACCGGCTTCCACCTACCACGGCCGCTGCATCGCGCGCGCACTGGGCAATCATCGATTGGTATCGAGGGTCCAGGTAGTCAGCGTCATCGGCATCCAACACACAGGGATAGCCGGCATACAGGGCCGGACGGTTGAGTGGATGACGCGTCTGCTGCAGGAGCACCACGTCGGGTTGTTCCAGCTGCAGGACCCGTCTGCGCTGGGACAGCGTCAGGGGCTCAGGCACGACGATCGCCCGCCAGCCCAGTCGCTCCAGCTCGGGGGCGACCAGCCAGGCCCGCAGGTTGCTGGCGGGATCCCACGGCTGATTGGAAGGAAAGATCACGACGACAGGGCGCACCCTCGGGCTGCGACGACGCTCCCAGTGCAGCCGGAGTTCATGGACGCCCGCGCGAATCGGACGGCGCAGGGATTGGAGCAGGGGGCGGCTGGAGATCTGCATCAGACCACCTTCCGTGCCTTATCCGTCGCATGGGCCAACAAGCCGTACAGCTTGCGGGCCTCCTGGTCGGCATCATGCCGCTGCAGGACACGCTGTCGGGCGGTCAGGCCCATCTGCGCCAGCCGATCCACCGGGGTCTCGAGACATTGCTGCATGGCATCGGCGAGGGCCTCCACATCACCGGCAGGCACAAGCCATCCGCATTCTTCGGGCACGACCAGCTCAGGGATGCCCGCCACGAGGGTGGACACCACTGGGCGCTGCAAGGCCATGGCCTCCATCAGCACCACAGGGAGACCCTCGGCAAAGCTTGGCAGCACCAGGGCACGGGCGGCCAGCAGTTCGTCGCGAACCTGGTCTCCTGAAATCCAACCGGTGATTCGGATGCGTCCGCAGAGATCGTGTCGCACGATCCGGTCTTCGATCTGGGCACGCATCTCGCCATCGCCAGCCAACACCAGTTCGCAGTCTACCCCTCGTCGGACCAGGAGGGCCATGGCATCGATCAGAAGAAGCTGTCCTTTTTGCTCGCACAGTCTTCCTACGCACACAAGGCGGGGCGCCGCGGGAGGAGGCTGTGCAGTGGTGCGGCGGAACAGTTCATCCAGGCCGCAATGGACGACCTTCACCTTCTGCCAATGCTCAGGTCCGATCCAGCGCATCAGCTGACTGCGACCGAAGCTGCTGATCGCGACGACGAATTGGGCTCGCTCGACTTTCTCGCTGAGTGCCAGGGAGCGGGGGCCATCGAATTCTTCGGGGCCATGGGCCGTGAAGCTGTAGGACCGCGCCATGCCCAGCGCGGTGGCCAACATCGCCACGTCGGTCGAGTTCGTTCCGAAGTGCGCGTGGACGTGCGAGATACCTTCCTGCTGCATCCAACGCCCCAGGACGCAGGCTTCGGCCAGGTAGGCCCAGTGATAAGCAATCGACCGTCCCGAACGCCAGCCCATACGCGTGGCGAGCCAGAAGGCATGGACGAATCGCCTCGGACGTGACAGCGACGCGCAGAGCGTGGCAATGAGCAAACCGCCCAATCCATTCTTGAGCACATAGCGTGTACGCTGGCGTTCCTCTTCGTCACGTGCGTCGGGCAAACGCTCATTCCAACCCCTGATCGATGTGCGCATCACCGTCATTCCCTGCGCTTCTAAGGCCTGGATTTCGCGGCGGATGAAGCTGTGGCTGACCTTGGGATAGTGATTGACGAGGTAGACGACCTTGTACGGCCCATCCGCACGGATCTTGCGCGCGACACTGGCATCGACGCGACAGGTCGGTTCGGTAGACGTTTCGTGTCGATTGGACAGACGAAGTTCGTGGTTCACCGGAAGCGATCCTTGAGCTGGAGAAGGGGTCTCTCGAAGTAGCGGTAGCTCAGGCTGGCTACGGCCACCGCGCCGGCAAGGCTCAACAGAAACAGGAGGTGGTTATCCATTGCCCCGATGTCGATCAAAACCCGCCGTGTCACATGGACCACAAACATGTGAAGCAGGTAGATCCCATAGCTGACGGTGCCGACATAGGCCAGTGGTCGCCACTCGAGGACGCGTGCCAAGTGTCCCGTCGGGTGCAGCACGATGACGGCCAGGAGGACTGCTGTAGCAGACTGGAATCCGAGTCGCGGCCATCCACGAATATCACCCGGCCAGCTAGCTGTGACTAGCAGCACGCCCGCAGCAAGGAGCAGTACCGGCCACGCGGGCCAGGCGGCCAGCCGGTCCCGCCAGTGTGCGGTGGACAGCGCGAAAGCCAGCATGGATCCGAGAATGATGGGCGTGAAAGTGCATTGCAGGATTTCGAGGGAGCCGGCGGACAGTCCTACCGACTGCAACGCTCCGTCGAACGCCCCAAAGTTGACCGCCTGATTGAGGATCAGGAAGACCACCATGGCCAGCCATGCCCAGGACTCCAGGAAGGCAAGCATCGCGGGCCACAGCAGGTAGAACTGCTCTTCCGTGGACAGCGACCATGTCAGTCCCATCATGGTCTCCATCGGTACCCAGTTGCTGGTGTACGTGAGATGGTAGGGAAGTTCGGTGAGGAAGGCGGTTCGCTGGGAAGAGCTCGCAGGGGCGAAGAACACGAAATAGGTCGCTAACAGGCCCATCACTGCGAAGTACAGTGGAAAGATGCGCAGGCAGCGACGGATGAAAAACTTGCCCAACGATATGCGGCCGTGGGATGCGCGCTCTTGCAACAGCAAGGCAGTGATCAAAAAACCGCTCAGAACGAAGAACACGTCCACGCCCAGAAAGCCATGTCGCAGCGGGGCCGGCATGCCTTCGTAAGGTATGGTGTGGTCCCACACCACAGCGGCGACTGCCAAGGCTCGGATGCCGTCGAGACCGGGGTAGCGAGGAGGCGGGAGGCTCATGATGACAGGAAAGATGCGATCAGAGCAGGACCCGGTGACGATGGGACCAGTGGATGAGGACGTACAAGGCCCACACGCGCGACCAATACAGACCGGGTGAGCCGGCCCGGAAGGCATCCCAAAGTCTGGCCACGGCCCGTGGATTCAAGCCCACGGCTTCCGCCTGACGCGCGTTGCGCAATGTTTCGTCGATCCGGCTACCCAGGGCTTGCCGCAACCAACGATCGAAGGGCAGTTCGAATCCGCTTTTGGGCCGTTGGAAAAGCGTTGGAGGCAGTCCGCGTAGGCCGATGCGCCGCAGCACGGCCTTGGCCCTGACGGGTTCATATCGCGCCGAGGAGGGGAGTCGTGACACCTGATGGAGAAGAACCTGGTCCACAAGCGGCAGGCGGATCTCGATCGAGGCTGACATGCTGGTGGCGTCGGTATCCCGGAGCAACCGCTCTCCCAGGAAAAGACGCTGCTCGAGCATGCTCACCGCCTGCATCGGCGGCAGCCCCTTCGTCTCGGCCCTCAGACGGTCGATCATCGCAGGGGGCAGGCCAATGCCTCTGGGGGCGACAAGTCCCTCGTGCAATAACTCCCTCTGTGTTTTGGGCAGGAACAGCGCATAGGCCAACTGGTACAACGCCAGCAGGTCTTCCCCGTGTGAGACCATGTCGGGAAGCTTGGCCCAGCGGGTCTGAGCTGGATAACCTCGCTCCGAGCGGCTCAGGACTGCCGATGCCATGGACGCGATACCGCGTTGCAAAGCGCGTGGAATGGGGCGGGCCCTGCGGGACCATCGCCACATCCGTGGGAGGTCTCGAAAGCTCGTATAACCGCCGAACAGTTCGTCTCCGCCACTGCCAACCAACGCCACCTTGAAGCCGGCGCCGCGTACGGCATGTGACATGAAGTACGAGTTCAGACCGTCAAAGCTGGGCTGGTCGAGGCTGTTGAGCGCGTCGTCCAGGCGATCGAGGAAGTGGCGCTCGCTGAGAACGACCTCGGTGTGTCGCGTGCCGATGGCTTGGGCAATGCGTCTGGCGAAAGGCCCTTCGCTGAGCTCCTGTTCCTCGAAAGCCAGCGTAAAGGTATGGATGGGCACGCTCGAGGAGCGTTGGGCAAGATTCGCCACCGCCGAAGAGTCGATCCCACCGGACAAAAAGATCCCCAAGGGGACATCACTGGCCAGGTGGAGACGTACGCATTCCTCAAGGCATGCCCCAAGCTCTTCCTCGTCGATCGGATCCTGCGTGGCCGATGAAGGTGCCTGCCAGAAACGATGGCGAGCGGTTTCTCGTCCCCGTCCGTCCAGAACGCAGGCCTCGCCTGGCCAGAGTGATTCGATCCCAAGAACAGCGGTCCCGGGCCCCACGGTGAACCCGCTCCACACCATGCTGGCCACGGCCAGCGGATCCAGCCGTGCGTCGCGCAGGAGACCACTGGCCAGCAAAGCTCGCAGCTCGGAGGCAAAGGCAACGGACCATGCGCCGCCTGGATCAGGGTTGCGCATCATGTACAGCGGCTTGATCCCAAGAGGGTCGCGTGCCAGTGTCAGTTCGCGCGAGTGCCTGTTCCAGAAGGCCAGTGCGAACATGCCGCGTAGCCGGCCAAGCGCCGTGCGGCCATCGACGCTGAGGCCGCGCAGCATCACGGCCGTGTCTCCGCTGGAGGCCACGGTCTCACCACGTTGCATCAGATCGCGCCGCAGGTCCACGTAGTTGTAGATCTCGCCATTGAGCACGACCACATGCCCATGGACGGGGTCGACCATGGGTTGCGCCCCTGCTGGAGACAAGTCCAGGATCGCCAGGCGTCGATGGGCCAGCATCACGCCCCATCCCTCACCGTCGGCGGGCGATTCCCAGGTGCCTTGTGCGTCCGGCCCCCGGTGCGACTGGGCATCGTTCATGCGTTCGAGTGCGGCCCGAAGGTCCGGGGTGAGTCGACCGACGATGCCTGCAATGCCGCACATGGTGCTGTGCCCGGTCGGGTGCAGGCCTCAGGCCCGTGAGGATTGAATGACGGCCAGAGCCCGCTTTTTTCCCAGCAGCAGGGCAAGCCATTGGTAGCGCCGCAGGAATCGCCGGAACTCCGGGTCGTCGTAACGGGGGCGTCGTGCCAGCGCGCTGCGCAGCCATCCCCACAACATCGCGGCGCTACCCAGCACATAGGGTTTCTGGTTCAACCGAAAGAGCGCGCTGGCCAGCATGAACACGAATCCTGTTCCCATGAAGTACTGACCATGCCCATGGCGCATGCGCCCGGTGTAGATGCCCTGCTGGCTCGAGCCCATCGGTCGCAGGTGCACGAAGCGCAGTTCGGGTTCGTCCCAGCTGCAGGCAACCCAGCCGAGCATGCGACAGCGATGGCAGTCAATGCCATCCCACATCACCTCGCGCACGAAGCCGCCGATGGCCAGGAAGGCCTCGACCCGGTAGAACTTGGTCATGCCCAGCGAAGTATCGTCACCGTGCCGCTCGGAGATCAACGCTCCATGGTCCTCGACGTAAGCCTTGCCGCTGCAGGTCGCAATGCGTGGGTCCGCGGTCATGCGCTGCATCAGGATTTCAAAGTACCGCGGAGGGAGACGAAGATCCAGATCCAGCTTGCACAGGTAGTCGTAGTCCCGCGGATCGATGGTTTCATAGCCGGCATAGAAGGCATCGACGACGCCGGGACCGACGGACCGATGTCCCCGGTCAGCGCGGGTGACGACCCTGATCCACGGATGCCTGGAGGCGTAGTCGGCCAGGATGGACGGGGTCTCGTCGCTGGAGCCGTCATCGACGATGACCCACAGGGCCGGTCGCACGCTTTGAGCAATGACGCTGTCCAGCGTGTGCCGCATGTAGGCAGCCTCGTTGCGGCAGGGGGAAATCAGCACATAGCGGCCGATGGCGTCAGTCATGGGGATCCAAAGGGGCACACGGTGTCGGACCAAAAGCGCTCGGCTACGAGCATATCCGCGGCCGGCGCGCGAGACAGCCCCTCGTTCACGGTGCCCAAGAGTCACTTCTACCCGATCCCCCTCGGATGGGTGCATGACGACTCCGGACCGTCCCTTCATACTGTGGCAGGTTCCGATACCCACTCGACGAGACGACTGCGCCTGAGTCTCATGCGCCTGCACCGGGCCTACGGTTGTCCCCGTTGCTCGTCATTGCTTCCATGACCCGCATGACGCGTTCCTCTTCAGCTTCCGCCACGAGCCCTCTGGGCATTGCAGCCTGGGCGTCGGTGCCGGCTGCTGTCTCCGGGCTGCTGTGGCCGCTGGCCGCCGCGCTCCTGCTGCGACTGCTTTGGGCCTGGAGCGTGCCTGTGGAGCCTGTCTCCGACAGCGGCATTTACGACGAGTTCGCCCGCAGCTTGGCCGCCGGCCGGGGCTATGCCTACGCAGAGGGTCAGCTCACGGCGTACTGGCCGGTCGGAACGGCGGCACTGTACGGCGCCCTGTATCACGTTTTCGGGGCGGGCCCGGTCCCGATCGTGGTGCTCAACCTCCTGTTGGGCCTGCTTGCCGTGGCCTTGACCCACGCATTGGCGCAACGCCATTTCGACGCACGAACGGCCACCGTGGCGGCCTGGCTGGTCGCCTGTTGGCCTCTGATGATCCAGTTCACCACCATCCTGGCCAGTGAGTTGCTGTTCCTCGTGCTGCTGATGGCCACGCTCTACGCCTGGGGGCATCGCGCCATCGCCCCGTTGCCCCGTGCGGGCCTGTGGGGAGGGCTCCTTTGCGCCGCGGTCTACGTGCGTCCGACGGCATTGCCATTGTTCATCATCCTGCCCCTCGCCCAGGCCTGGCAGGAACGCGCCTGGCACGGTGCCCTGACCTCGGCACTGGTGGCCGTCATCGTGGCCGCGGCGATGCTCGCACCCTGGGCCTTGCGCAACCAGGCCGTGTTCGGCACCCCGGTGCTGGTCTCGACCAACTTCGGCCCGAATCTGTGGATGGGCAACAATCCGGATTCCAAGGGCGTATACATGGACCTGCCCAGCGACGCGCCGAGCCACGAAGTCGAACGCGACCGCCATCTCAAGCGCGCGGCCGTCGATTTCATCCTCGAAAACCCGCGACGCTACGTGGAACTGTCGCTAAAGCGGCTCGTGGCCACGTTCGGCCGGGAGTCCATCGGAGTCACCTGGAACGAGCCTGCATTGCGCCGCTCGTGGGGTCCTGGCGCCATCGTGCCGCTGAAGCTCGTCTCCAGCCTGTACTGGGCAGGCCTCCTCATCCTGGGTCTCGTGGGATTGAGCCTGGCTCTGGCCCGTCGGCACATCGGCCTCCTGCATCCGCTGGTGCTCGTCGGCGCCCTGTTCCTCGCCGTGCCGGTGCTCACCGTCGGCCAGGACCGCTATCACGTGCCTCTCAACGGAATCTTGGCGATCTTCGCATCCTGGGCCATGGTGTGGCTGAAGGATCGATACGCCGCGGCGTCCGCCCCGTCGAGGCCATTGCCATGAACAAGAGCGTTCTCGCCCTGATCGTCTCGAGTGTCCTGCTGTCCTCGCTGGCGCAGATCGTCCTGAAGTCCGGAATGAGCCACCCCCGCGTTGCCGAAAGCCTGGCCCAGGGGGGGTGGTCGTCGGCTTTGGGCATCGCCACCAATCCCTGGGTGCTGGGCGGGTTGGCGATCTACTTCAGCAGTGCCGTGGTATGGCTGCTGGTACTGGCACGTGTCGAAGTGAGTCTGGCCTATCCGTTCGTAGGTCTCGGCTTTGTGGTCACCATGCTGCTGGGCTGGTGGGTCCACGGCGACACGCTCAACCTGGCCCGGGTGGGAGGCACACTCCTGATCGTCGGAGGTGTCGTCCTGCTTGCCCGCAGTTGAGCGGTCGGATGATCTTACTGATCCCATGAACTCCACCACCGCGACCGTCCCGCTGTGCGTCGATTGTGACGGCACCCTGATCCGCACCGACCTGCTGCATGAGTCCGTGTTCCTCTTGCTCAAACATGCTCCGTGGAAGCTGGTGCTGCTGCCCTGGTGGTTGCTGCGCGGCAAGGCCTTCCTGAAGGAGCGGCTTGCACAAGCGGTCCAGTTCGATTGGTCGACCCTGCCCCTCAACGAGGAGGTGGTGGCCCTGGCACGGCAAGCCCGCGAAGCCGGACGCCCTGTCGTGCTCGCGACGGCGTCACACCGTCTGCTGGCCGAACCCCTGGCGCGGCACCTGGGTCTGTTCGATGATGTCCTCGCCACGGATGGGCCGACCAACCTCAGCGGATCGCGCAAGAGCGATCAGTTGAGCGAACGCTTCGGGCCCAAGGGCTTCGATTATGTTGGCAACGATCGCAAGGATCTCCCGGTGTGGTCGGCTGCCCGGCAGGCCGTCGTGGTTTCGTCCGATGTCCGTCTGATCGAGGCGGCAAAGTCCGCGACCCGGGTCAGTCGGGTGATTCCTTCGCACAGCCCGGGTCTTCGGGCCTACCTCAAAGCCCTGAGGCTGCACCAGTGGCTCAAGAACGTGCTGGTGTTCGTGCCCTTGGTGGCGGCGCATCGGCTCACCTCCTCGGAGGGGCTGGTGCAGGCATTGCTCGGATTCCTGGCCTTTGGTCTGTGCGCCTCCGCGGTCTATGTCCTCAACGACCTGGTCGACCTGGAGGCCGATCGCCGGCATGTGCGCAAGCGCAATCGCCCGTTCGCCAGCGGTCTCATCCCCGTCTGGCACGGCGCGTTCATGATTCCGGCATTGCTGGGCGCCTCGTTTGCCACGGCATGGTGGCTGCCGATCGAGTTCGTCGGGGTGCTTGCCGGCTATTTCCTGTGCACGCTGGCGTATTCGCTCGCCCTCAAGCGCCAGGTGGTGGTCGACGTGCTGATGCTGGCGGGCCTGTACACGTTGCGCGTCGTAGCCGGCGGGGCGGCGACCGGCATCGTCCCGTCCTTCTGGCTGCTCGCGTTCTCGATGTTCATCTTCCTGAGCCTGGCTCTGGTCAAGCGCTACTCGGAACTGCTGGTGACGCTGCAACAGGACCAGGACCGTCCCTCGGGTCGCGGCTACACCGTCACCGACCTTCCCGTATTGATGTCGGTGGGAACCAGTGCCGGCATGGTGGCCGTGCTGGTGTTCGCGCTGTACATCAACAACCCGGACATCCCTGCCGTTTATGACAACCCCCTGTGGCTGTGGCTGGTGCCCCCGTTGCTGCTCTACTGGGTCAGTCGACTGTGGATGAAGACGCATCGGGGCGAAGTCGACGACGATCCCCTGGTCTTTGCCTTGCGAGACTGGCAAAGCCTGACGGTGGTGGGACTGAGTGCCGTCCTCTTCTCGGTTGCCTGATCCGGGCAAAAAAAGAGCCGGGCCAAGGCCCGGCTGGGTGTTGTGTTGCGCCGGGGAGGCGCAACCGATGGCTCACTGGCCGTAGTAGGGGCCGCGCCAGTCGGCCGGAAGGGCCTCG
>NZ_BCWK01000031.1:0-15522 GCF_001592165.1 Caldimonas taiwanensis NBRC 104434 | reverse complement strand
GGTCAACGATGCGCCGACCACCACGCCGGTGACGCTGACGCCCATCGTCGAAGACGGCGGCGCGCACCTCATCACCCAGGCCGAGCTGCGGGCCAACGCCAGCGATGTCGACAGCGATGCCTTGGTCGCCTCGGGCCTGACCATCGCCTCGGGCAATGGCACGCTGGTGGACAACGGCAACGGCACCTGGACGTACACGCCGGCGAGCAATGATGGATCGCAAGTAAGTTTCAGCTACACCATCTCCGATGGTCATGCCTCGGTAGCCGCCAGTGCCTCGTTACCGATCGAAGCGGTGGCAGACGCACCGGTCATCAGCTTCTTTGCACCCACTCCAGCGTCGCCAACGCCTGGCACTGACACCACGGCCGGGCATGGACTGCTTCTGCAGCACTACACCAATGTCATTGCAGCCGGCGCCAATCTGACGGAACGTACCGCGACGAACTTAGCAAGCATCATGCAAGGCATGACGCCTTCGTTGACCAACGTGGTGACAGCCATTGATCTTTACGATGAGACCAGGGACTCGAACTCCCAAACCGGCGTGCCCACCAACAATGGCGTCAGTGTCACAGGGCTGATCTTTCTCGAAGGAGGCCGCTCGTATACCTTCTCGGGCTATGTCGATGACACCTACGTTTTCAAAATCGGTGGAACGTTGGTGAAGGTCAATGGAACGACCGACGCGGCGGAGAACCATGATTCATGGGGCCCCCGCACTTGGACCTTCACGCCTTCAGTCAGCGGCTACTACACCTTCGAGGTGTATTTGGCCAATAGCACCGGTGCGGGAGCGTTGGAGGTGGGGGTGCGCAACGATGACGGGTCGGTCTCGCCGATCAGCAGCTTGCCCACCTTCGTCTCGATCGATGCGGTCGATGCCCTGTCCTTGCCCCATGGCAACTTCATCAGTCATGGCAGTGGGGGCTACTATCCGCTCACGCCGAATGTCGGAGCAACGGATGGATACATCGCGCTCAGTGGCATCCAAGTCCAGCTGGCCGACACCGACGGATCCGAATCTCTGACCGCAGTGCAGCTCAGCGGCATGCCGGTCGGTTCGGTCTTGACCGACGGCAGCCACACCGCCACGGTGGACACGGCAGGCCAACTCATCAACATCATGGGCTGGAACTGGAGCGCCCTGAAGCTTCGCCCCCCTGTGGGTTACGAAGGAACGATCACCGTTCAAGTGCAGGCCAGCTCGCAAGAGGCTGAAAACAACCACACCGCCACCAGCTCCAGCAGCTTCAACGTGCAGGTGCATGCCCCCGTGCAGGTGTACGCCCCACAAACCCTCACCGTGGTGGATCCCCCTGGATCGAACAACAACGCGGCCAATCGCACGGTTCCGATCCCGATCTACCTGCGCAGTGCAGATGCCATCCAATCCGTCACGCTGAGCGGTTTGCCGGAAGGCACCGTCTTGCGTTCCGGAAGCTCGAGCTTGACGGTCGGCGCCTCTGGCGTTGCCAGCCTCGATCCGGGGAGCTGGAACCTGCTGGCGCTGGTGGCCGAATTCCCGCACATCACAGCAACCAATGCCAACTACTACGGCGTGATCGAGCTGCAAGTCACCAACACGGCAGGGATCACGTCGATTCACCCCATCGATCTGTTGCGCTCTACCACTCAGAACAACCCACCCAGCACGACCGGTGACTCGGTCAACAACTACCAGTCGAGCGCATCGACCTCCGGGGGGGATGCCGACGACCTTTACCTCGGAAGCGGCTCAGCCAACACCTACTCCGGAGATCGAGGCAACGATCTGATCCGCGGCGAGGGCGGCAACGACATCCTCAATGGCGGGGACGGACATGATCGCATCGAAGGTGGCACGGGCAACGACATCCTTCGCGGAGGCGCCGGGCACGACATGCTCTTGGGAGGTGCTGGCAACGACACTCTCGACGGCCAAGACGGCGACGATGTCCTGATGGGCGAGGACGGCGACGACACCCTCGATGGCGGAGCCGGTCATGACATCCTGATCGGTGGCATCGGCTCGGACATCCTGATCGGTGGCCAGGGCCATGACGTGCTCGACGGTGGTGCCGGCGACGATACCCTTGACGGGGGCGAGGGCAACGATCGGCTGTGGGGTGGCGCCAACAGCGACACCCTGACCGGCGGGGCCGGTGCCGATGTCTTTGCCTGGACATTGGCCGATCGCGGCTCACCCGGCGCGGCGCCGGTGGACACCATCACCGACTTCGACAATGCCCCCGGCGGCGACGTGCTCGATCTGCGTGATTTGCTGCAAGGAGAACACGCGGGCAACTTGGCCGACTACCTCCATTTCAGCACATCGGGCGGCAACACCATCGTCTCGATCAGCTCCACCGGAGGATTTGCCGGCGGCTTCAGCGCCTCGGCGGTCGATCAAGTCATTCAGCTCACCGGCGTCGATCTGACCAGTGGATTCAGCAGCGATCAACAAATCGTTCAGGACTTGCTCAGCCGAGGCAAGCTGTTGACCGATTGATCCGCAGCCAGGCGGCCGACGGCGACCCAAGCCGGCCGCGGAATCGTCATGATTCCACGGCCGGCCCCGTCGCCCCATCGACCCCGCAGTCCCACAACACCGCCAGGTCCTCGGCCCGCGCCACCCCTTCAGCAAAGACCGACAGGCCCAGACCATGGGCCAGCACCACCGTGCTGCGCACGAACTGCGCTTGCTCTGGTTGGCTCGCCACTCCCCGGGTGAACCGGGCATCGATCTTGATGAAGTCCAAGCCCATCTCATAAAGCCGCTCGATCCGGGCGAGATACTCGCCCGCGTGCTCCAGACCAAGGCGCACCCCAGTCCCCTTGAGCCGCTGCGCCAAATCCCGCACCAGTTCCGGGTGCAGCCATGCCGCCGTCTCGGGAAGATCGAGCCACAACGACTGCGCAGCCGCAGCCGCGGCGTCCAATCGGTCGCGCAACCCAACGACAAACCCCGGGGCTTGCAACGAAGCCGCCGCCACATTGACCCCTCGGGGTCGCCCGTCGGACCTGATCTCACGCAATGCTTCATCCACCGCGCACAAATCCACGGCCGACGTACTGAGCGTGCGCAAGGCCAGCGGCAACCAAGACGCCGCCGGCTCGAACGGACCAGAGGCCACCAACTGCAAGCGCAACGGACACTCCCAATGCACCAAGCCGCCCTTGGCATCACGCAACGGGAACCGTCCCAAACGCACCCGACGATGGGCCAAGGCCTCGTCCAAGGCGTGTTTCCAAGCGCCTTGTCCGCCCACCATCACCAACGGCCCATCGTGCACCTGGAGATGCCAACCGAAAGGACCGCTGGCTTCCGCATGCGCCAGCCCCTCATCGGCCCGGACCAACACCTCCGAAAGGGTCTGACCTCGTTGCCAGCCCGTGCAGGCCAGCGCGACTGCAGCCCCCTGCCCAGCGGCCTCGCACAACCTCCGCAACGCCTGACTCCAAGACTGCATCTCCTCGCTGCGCACCTGCCGGTTGGGCAACATCACGGCCAAGTCCGAGCCATTCAGACGGCCTGCGCCCGCATCCGCCACGTCCTGGCCCCAAGCCTGCATGGCTTGGGCCACGGCCACGATCAACTCATCCGTCCGTCGCCTCCCCAGGCGCGCATTGAGCCCGGCCAAATCGAGCATGCGCACCAACACCAGCGCCCCGTACGGCGCAGCGTCGTCGCGTTCCAACATCAGCTCCAATGCCCTGAGGAAATGCTGCCGCTGCCACAGCCCCGTCAGTGCATCACAGCTGGCCTGGCGCCGCAAAACCTCCACTTGCCGGGCTTGCTCTTCGAAGGCCTGCCGTACCCGCTGCACCATGGCATTCATCGCCTGCGTCAAGCGTCGCAGCTCCGGCACCTTGGGTTCTTCCACGGTCAGATACCGGCCATCGACCAAGGCCTGCGCCTGCCGCACCGTCGAACGCAACGGACGCCGAATGCCAGCCACCATCACATGGCCGGCCAGTCCTGCCAACACCCCAACCGCAGCCAACCACACCCCGGCCTGCAAGGTGGCACGCCACAAGTCACGGTAAGCGTAGGCAGCATGACTGACCACACGCACCGTCCCAATGGCGCGCCAGCCGTCGGACACCTGTGCCACCCCCGGTTCGGAGACCAAAGGCACCAATCGCACGAACCAGGCCGGCGCGTACATCGGCACCGAGGGCATCTGCCGCTGCACCGAGCGTCCATCCACACCGTGCAGACTCACCTCCTGATAATGCCCGGTGTCGAACTGCGCGGCCACCAGCAGCTCCATCAAGCCCCAATCGCCACCTTGCTGCGACAACGACAGGGCCAGCGCCGCCGCGTTGTCACTGTTTTTCACCCTCAATTGCGTCTGCACATAGTGACGTGCCGACACGATGGTCACGGCAAAACTGCCGGCAAACGCCAGCACCACGGTGGCCAACACCACCAGCCACACCTGCCGAATCAAGGACATCGATCTTCCCCCCGAGCACCCGCGTTCATGGCAAGAACCCCTCCTGAGACGCCTTCAGCAGCACCTCTCGCCAGCGCGACAGACGGGCCACCGGATCGCCGGCCGGCACCGTCCCCACCCCTTGCCATAGCCCCTCGGTGTTGAAACTGAACACCGGGGTCAAATCCGACCGGCGCGACGCCGGCCGAATCTCATCGATCAAATTGTCCAGAATCAAAGGCTCGGCCTGGGGCTGGGCATAGTAAGCCAGCACCATGTGCGCCTGACTCGGCCCCGAAGGCCCACCGATGCGAGCACGCACGTACACCAAGCGCATACGTTCGGCAGGCACTCCTGCAGCCAACAGCGTCAAATACTTGGAAATCGCAAAATCCTCGCAATCACCGGCACCTTTGGACAAGGTTTCCAGTGGGCTGGCCCAATAATCCGCCTGCGCCCACACCTCGCGGTCTTCCTTGAACGCCACACGCCGATTGAAAAACCGGTTCACATCGTCCAGCGCTCGCTCCAGCTCGCTCAGATTCAAACGCTCCAACATCGCCAGCAGGGCTGCCACCTCCTGCTGCGCCCCGGGTCCCAGGGTTTTGGCCGACTGCAGCATGCGCTGGGCGTTCGGCGCACTCGTTGCCCAGGCCATCAAGCCCGCCACCACCCCCACGGCCAGGACGCGCCATACGGCCTGCCCAGCAAGGGCACACCGTCCAAGGACGCCGGACTGAAGAGCGGGTACTGACATGACCCCGCAAGCCTAACCTTTGGCCGCGCGGGCAAACCGCAGAGCATCCCTTCCAAGGGTGCGCAATTTCCCAAACTTCTGCCTGCCGGGCATGACAATCCACAGCCCGCCGCCGAACCAGCTCGGGGATTCGTTAAAAATTCCTCACCATCCCCTCAAGCGAGGGGGGCGCCAATCCATCGCTGCGTCGATAGACTGCCCCCCGCCAACCCACCGTCTCCTTTTTCGGATTGAAGATTAATGCGACATTTCTCGCTTCATCTGCTGATGGCGTGCTCGTTGGTCGGAGTCCACGCATCGGCACAACCGTTGCCAACTTCCTCCCTTCCCAACGAGCTGCAAAACGTCGCGCGCCAAGCCCTGGAAAGCAACCCTGAGGTGGCCGCCCGCGTCAACGCTTACCATGCCGCTGGACATGAAAGCGATGCCGCTCGCGCGGCCTACCGCCCGCGCCTGGACCTCTTTGCCAATGCCGCGCGCGAGCGCGACCGCTTCGACAACCGCAGCCCGGCCACCGACACCTTGGACCGCACCGGCGTTGGCCTGTCCCTCACCCAAATCCTGTGGGACGGCCTGGCGGGCTATCACGACCAACGCCGCGCCGAGCATGGACGGCTCGTACGTTACTTCGAGCTGGTCGACACCACCGAACGAATTGCACTGGACGCCCTGCGTGCTTACTACGACGTGGCCCGTTACCGTGAACTGGTACGGCTGGCCGAAGACAACTACGTCCAACACAAAGCCTTTTTCGATCAGATCCAGTCGCGCTTCAAAGCTGGCGTCAGCCGAGGTGTCGATCTCGAACAAGCAGCGGCCCGTCTGGCGCTGGCCGAATCCAACCTCAACACCGAGGTGTCCAATCTCCATGACGTCACCGCGCGCTACCTGCGCATCGTGGGCGCCCCGCCACGCCTCACCGGACCGGCCGTCACGCTCGATCGCATCGTGCAGCCGGCCAACGCACAGGACGTCTTGAAAGCGGCACTCAGTCGCAACGCTGCCATCTCGGCGGCCGTAGAAAGCCTGCGGGCCGCCCGAGCGCAAGCCTCAGTCCAACAAGCCGCCTACCAGCCCCGTGTCGAAGCCCGAGTGCGCACCGGCGCCGGACACAACTACGAAGGCCTGGCCGGACAAACGCGTGACACCGTCGGCGAAATCGTGCTGAACTGGAACCTCTACAACGGCGGCGCAGACCATGCCCGCGTGCAACGAGCCGCGCGTCAACTCGACCAAGCGGCCGACCAGCGGGACGCCGTATGCCGCGACGTTTGGCAAACCGCGGCCATCGCCTACAACGACACGCGCAAACTCGTCGACCAACTCCAGTATCTCGACGCCAACCAAACCGCCATCGAAAAAGCGCGTGACGCCTACCGGCGACAATTCGACATCGGTCAACGCAGCTTGCTGGACCTGCTCAACGCAGAAAATGAGCTCTACACCGCGCGCCGGGCCTATGCCAACGCCCGCCACGATCTGGACATCGCGCGGCTGCGCACCCATGCCGCCATGGGCGAACTCCTGCCGGCCTTGGGCCTGAGCCGCCCGCTGGCCGAGGCAGCCCCCGACGCAGGCTGGAACGCCGCTGAAGACGCAGCCCAACGCTGCCCCATCGTCACTCCGGCAGTCGAAGTCACCCCTCGATCGGAGCTCGACGAACGGGCCCGCCGACTGATGAGCAGCCACGGCACCCCGGCGCCGCAGCCGCCGGCGGCTGCGGCCCCCGCCCCCGCCCCTGCCCCCGCCAAAGCGTCATCGCAGGCGGATCGAGACAAGGTCTCCGCCGTCTTGCATCAGCTCGACGGCTGGGCGGCGGCCTGGCGCGCCAAAGATCTGCCACGCTACATGAGCTTCTACTCGCCCCGCTTTCAACCCCGCTTGACGAGCTATGACGAGTGGGTCGCGCAACGACGCCAGCGCGTGACCAAACCCGGCCCGATCGGTCTGAAGCTCGGTCCGGTGCAAACCCGCACCGTGGCCGCCGACACCATCGAAACGGCCTTCCATCAGACCTACACTTCGCTGGATTACAGCGACAAAATGCGCAAAGTCCTTACCTGGCGCCTCGAAGACGACGCGCAGTGGTTGATCTACCGCGAAACCAACCGCTAAGACCTACGGTGCCACAACGCTGGCCATCCTGCAGCCAGCGGCATGTTCCCCCTCACGCCGGGGCCGAGCGCAAGCCATACGCCTTGCCGCTCAGAAACAGAAACTCAGCCCGCAACAAAGCCTCGGCTCGTTCCCCCTTGAGCCCGTACCCCACCACCTCGACATGCGCGCCCAGTTCAGGCGCTGCCGTCAAACCCCATTGATTCAAACGAAACAGCGGGGCCAACTCAATCTCCCAACGTGCATCACGTCGGGCAGGCACGACCGCGCGAGCCAACACCCCCGCCACATCGACCGGCGCCGTCTGGGGTGGCACAGGGCGTTGCGCCAAATCCGCAGGAAGCGTCAAGCCCTCGGGCACCTCCAGCACCAGTTCGGCATGCGGATTGCGCCAGCGCGCATCGACCACACGGCCGGCCACATACAGCGGCCGATCTTGATCGAAACCGCTCCAGCCATGATGCGCCCAGCCAGGCCGGCTCCAGCCGCCGGCCACCAGCGCCATTCCCAACAGGACATCCCGTCGCTCCATCAGACCGCTCCTTTCCTCATCCGTAGGCAATCCACCGCCCACACACCAGCACCCACATCCACAGCACACTAGACAGCAGCATCGACGCCTTGGCCATCGCGTCCAATTTCTGCAGCGAGCCTCGACAGTGAAACCAAGCCGCATTGATACCTGCCAAAGCCAACAAGCCCATCTTCGACAAGAAAAACCGGTTGTTCAGGAGTTCCGAAGCCTGCGTGGCCCACATCAACGAGCCCGAGACAGCCGCCAGTGCAAAGCCCAACAGCGCCAAACCGATGCACAGTCGCGCCAAAGCCTGCACCGACAACACAGACGCCCCGCCCCATACTCTCACTTCCAAGGCCAACAAATTGCCCAGCAACAAGGCGATACCCACGATGTGCACCACCTCCAGCATGGGGTAAGCCCAAGGATGGGCCGCCAACGCCGCGAACATCCCGCAGCTCCTTTCCGTCAAAAGCCCAGCACTGGCACATCCATCACCGCAGGGGCACTGGGCCCGTGCAAAGCCATCCGCGCAAAGCCGTCCCCGGCGGCCCGGCCACGCACGAGGCATCTCGACGATTGTGCGCCCACGGCACGCATCAAAGAAAAGGCCCCGCGGAGCTGCGGGGCCTTTTACATGGGAGCCACGCAACGGCTCCCAAGCCACTGATCCTCGATCAGGCCGACTTCAAGTTTGGATAGCGAACGTGTTCGACGAGCTCTTGCACTTCCTTCTTGGGCGCCGGCGTGAACAGGCTAACCAGGATGATGACTGCAAAGCCCAGCGGCACACCGAACAGCCCAGCCGAAATCGGCTGGATGCCCCACCACAGCTCCACCGGTGAGGTGACGCCAAAGACGCTGCGCAGCCAGGGCTGGGTGGTGGCCATGTAATAGAAGGTCAGCCCCAGACCGGCGATCATGCCGCACACCGCCCCGATGCTGGAGGCTCGCTTCCAGAAAATCCCAAGCACCAGTGCCGGGAAGAAGGCCGCCGCTGCGAACGAGAAAGCCGCCGACACCAGGAAGAGGATGTCGGCCGGCTTCTGCGAAGCCACATACGCCGCCAACAGCGCCACCACCAACAGCAAGGTCTTCGAGATCATCACCCGACGCGAGGTCGGCGCATTCGGGTCGATCATCTTGTAGTACAGGTCATGCGACAACGCGTTGGCGATCGTCAGCAGCAAACCGTCGGCCGTGGACAAAGCCGCCGCCAGACCGCCTGCGGCCACCATGCCCGAAATGACGTATGGCAGGCCTGCAATGGCCGGCGTGGCCAACACGATGATGTCCCCACCGATACGCATCTCGCCGAGCTGGAAGATGCCATCGCCGTTGATGTCCTGCACCGACAGCAGCGACGGATCGACCCGGTTCCATGCGGCAATCCAGCTTGGCAGCTTGTCAAATGGCGTGCCCACCAACACCGTCATCACTTCGTACTTGACCAGCACGGCCAGGGCCGGTGCCGTGAAGTACAAGAGGAAAATGAAGAACAGCGACCAGAACACCGACTCACGCGCCTCTTTCACCGACGGTGTGGTGTAGTACCGCATCAGAATGTGCGGCAGCGCCGCCGTGCCCACCATCAGGCAAAAGATCAGCGCCAGGAAGTTGCGGCGTGAAGTATCGAAGGCCTTTTTGGCCGCTTCATCCCCGTTGGGGTCGCCTGCAAAGATCTGGGCATGGGGCGGCATGCCTGCCAAGGGCTTGGCACGCGCCTCGTTGGCGGCCTTGGCCGCTGCATAGGCTTTGCGAGCGTCGGCTTCGGTGGCCGGCAAGGCCGCCAGAGCCTTTTCGGCCGCTTGGATCTCGGCCAGCGGAGCATTGCGGGCCTTCAGATCGGCGATCTTCTGCTCGGCAGCGGCCCGGTCGGCGGCCATCGCCGCAGGCACGTCCTTGAGCTTGGCCTCGGCCTCGGCCGCGCGCTTCTTGAAGATCTCGATGACCTCCAGCTCTTTCGGATCCTTAAGCAGCTCGTTCTCCTTGGCCGTGACCTTTTCGAGCTGGGCTCCATAGATGATCTGCGGGATGGGCACGCCCGTCTGCTTGACCGACAGCCAGATCACCGGGATGATGTACGCAATGATCAGGATGATGTACTGGGCCACTTGGGTCCAGGTCACTGCACGCATCCCCCCCAGGAAGGAGCACACCAGGATGCCACCCAGACCAACGAAGATCCCGATCTCGAAGGCCAAGCCGGTCAGCCGCGAGGTGATCAGACCCACGCCATAGATCTGCGCCACCACGTATGTGAAAGAGCACAGAATCGCCGCGAGGATACCGATCAAACGAGCCAGGTTGCCACCATAACGAGCCCCCAGGAAGTCGGGGATCGTGAACTGGCCGAACTTGCGCAGGTAGGGTGCCAGGAACAGCGCCACCAGGCAGTAGCCGCCTGTCCAGCCCATGATGAAGGCCAGTCCACCGTAGCCCGTGAGATACAGTGTGCCGGCCATCCCGATGAACGAGGCGGCCGACATCCAGTCGGCGCCGGTGGCCATGCCGTTGTAGATCGCAGGCACACGCCGGCCGGCCACATAGTACTCGGCCGCATCGGTGGTGCGACTCATGATGCCGATGCCGGCATACAGAGCCACAGTGGCCAGCAGAAAGATCAGACCGATCCAGTTGGCAGGCAGGCCCATTTGTTCGAGCAAGCCCAGCACGATGATGAAGATCAGAAAGCCGCCGGTGTACCAGCCGTACACCTTGTTGAGCTGCTTCTTGAAGGCTGCATTGGCAGCCGCGCCGGTCGAGCCGGACGCAGGGGTGAATCCCGCCATGGTGTTACTCCTCCTCCGCGACGTCATGCTCCTGGTCCAGCCGGTTCATGTACCGCGCGTAGTACCAGATGATGGCCACATAGACGATGAGGGCGCCTTGCGCCCCCACCCAAAAGCTGAATGGCCAACCAAAGAAGTTGAAACTCAGATCGCGGGCAAAATACCCAATGACGAATGTGACGAAGAACCAGATCGCCAGCAAGATGCTGGTGATCCTCAGATTCTTGCGCCAGTACTCCTCGTGCTTGCGCGTCAACTGCATGACGATGGTCTCCTCATTGTTGCGCCGTGGGGACCCTCCCCACCCGCGCGAAACGACAGCCCCCCCGCCCGTCTCCCCAAGCGGGCTTGCAGCCTAGGCTGTCCCCTTGACGCGGCGACGGAAGATCCGGCACCGCGCCTCCTGTGTCACGCGGACAAGCCGGTTTCGCGCTCCAGTTGAGCCGCGACCTTGGGCTCGAAGCCTTTGAGATGGCGAATGATCCGCCGTGCCTCTTCGGGCTCGTGACGATCCACATGCACCCGTGCGAGCTGGTACCAGCCGTACGGACTCATGGGCTGCAATTCGGTGTTGCGCTTGAGGACCTCGACAGCCTCATCGAAGCGGCGCGTCCTGATCAGCACCAAGCCCAACCCGTACCAGGCACGGTCGAGCCGCGGATCCATGGACACGGCGCGCCGAAACGCCTGTTCGGCTTGCGCAAGATCGCCCGCTTCTTCCAGCAAATAGCCGTAATTAAACCAGGAGGCTGCCGAATGCTCAGGGTGCGCCGCAAGCAAGTCGCGGTAATCGGCTTGGGCTGCCTCGCGCTGCCCCAACTGCGCACGCAGATGCGCCCGGCTGGCCAACGCGTACGCATCGCCAGGGAAGCGCAGCAACATCTCGTCGAACACATCCAAGGCAGCGGCGTGGCGCCCCACCAGGATCATGGCCTGCGCCCGCCAACGCAACCAGCGGTAGGTCAGCGACTTCATTGCGCTCGAACTCATCGACACAGATGCACCCCAATCTCGATGCAAATGGCAATGCGTGCCACGGTCGAAGCCACATAGGCCATCAACAGCAGGGCAAACGTGGCCAGCGGGATGTGCCGATCCAGCACGATGCGCGGCGTCAGCAACCGAGTCAGCCGGGTAAAAGGTCGGGTCAACACGCCCAGCAGCTGATAGAACAAATTGCTCTCACGCCCCGCTCCGGCCAGCAAGCCCAGCACCCACTGACCCAGCAGTGACAACAATGCGATGGCCGCAACGGTCTGAACGATGGTGACGAACAGCAACATGGCTTGCAAGCACCGCAGTGCATGACCCGATGCCTTCATTCTTGGCTAGCGGCTTACGCATTTCTGACAAGGTCCGCGCCTTGCGCGTAAGTCCGATCAGGGCTTACCCTGACCTGCCGAACCCGCATGAAAAACGGCCCCTGGGGGCCGTCGAGCATGACCGCCTTGCGGCGGTGCAACACACCTGGGTCGAAAAAAACTTCAAGTGCGCGCTGCCAGCAGCTTCCAGGTGTCGACCACAGTGTCCGGGTTCAGCGAGATCGAGACGATGCCCTCTTGCGCCAGCCACTGCGCGAAATCCGGGTGATCGCTGGGCCCCTGGCCGCAAATGCCGATGTATTTGCCGTGGGCACGGCAGGCCGCAATCGCCCGCGAAATCAAGGCCTTGACGGCCGGATCGCGTTCGTCGAAGTCATGCGCAAGCAGCTCCAGGCCCGAGTCGCGGTCCAGGCCCAAGGTGAGTTGCGTCAAATCATTGGAGCCAATGGACATGCCATCGAAGTACTCGAGGAATTGCTCGGCCAAGATGGCATTGCTCGGCACCTCACACATCATGATCAAACGCAGCCCATTGTGACCTCGCTTGAGGCCTTGATCGGCCAGCATGGCGGTGACTTTCTCGGCCTGGGCCAGCGTGCGCACGAAGGGCACCATGATCTCCACGTTGGTCAGCCCCATGTCATTGCGCACACGCTTGAGGGCCTCGCACTCCATGGCAAAGGCTTCGGCGAATTCCTCACTGACATAGCGCGAGGCCCCACGGAAACCGAGCATCGGATTTTCTTCTTCAGGCTCATAGCGCGAGCCCCCAATGAGCTTGCGGTACTCGTTGGACTTGAAGTCCGACAAGCGCACGATCACCGGCTTGGGCCAGAAGGCCGCGGCAATCGTCGCCACACCTTCGGCAAGCTTGTCCACGTAAAAGGCCCGCGGACTGGCATGACCGCGCGCCACCGATTCGACCGCCTTTTTCAGATCGGAATCGACATTGGGATAGTCGAGAATGGCCTTGGGATGCACGCCGATGTTGTTGTTGATGATGAACTCCAGCCGCGCCAACCCCACGCCGGCATTGGGCATTTGGGCGAAGTCGAAGGCAAGCTGTGGATTGCCCACGTTCATCATGATCTTGACCGGACAATACGGCATCTCGCCACGCTCGACCTCGGTGACTTCGGTCTCCAGCAGTCCGTCGTAGATGTAGCCGGTGTCGCCTTCGGAGCAGGCCACCGTGACCAAGGCGCCATCCTTGAGCACCTCGGTGGCATTGCCGCAGCCCACCACGGCCGGGATGCCCAGCTCGCGCGCGATGATGGCCGCATGACAGGTGCGCCCACCGCGGTTGGTGACGATGGCGCTGGCGCGCTTCATCACCGGCTCCCAGTTCGGATCGGTCATGTCGGTGACGAGCACGTCGCCGGGCTGCACCTTGTCCATCTCGGCGATCGAGTGAACGATGCGCACCGGGCCGGTGCCGATCTTTTGGCCGATCGCACGGCCTTCGGCCAACACCGTGCCTTGGCCCTTGAGCTTGTAGCGGTGCTCGACCTTGCCTTCGCCTTGGCTCTTCACCGTCTCTGGGCGGGCCTGCAGGATGTAGAGGCGCCCGTCCTGGCCGTCCTTGCCCCACTCGATGTCCATCGGGCGGCCGTAATGCTCCTCGATGATCAAGGCATAGCGGGCCAGTTCGATGACATCCTCATCGGTCAAAGAATAACGATTGCGCAGCTCGGCAGCGGTGTCCACCGTCTTGACCAGCTTACCGCTGGCCTGCTTCTCCGCCACGGAGGCGAACTCCATCTTGATGAGTTTGGAGCCCAAGTTGCGGCGGATGATCGGGAACTTGCCGTTCTTCAGCGCGGGCTTGTGCACATAGAACTCGTCGGGGTTGACCGCGCCTTGCACGACCGTCTCGCCCAGGCCGTAGCTCGACGTGATGAACACCACATCCGGGAACCCCGATTCGGTGTCGATCGTGAACATCACGCCAGCCGCACCGAGGTCGGAGCGCACCATGCGCTGCACGCCAGCGGACAAGGCCACGTCACTGTGAGCGAACCCCTTGTGCACCCGGTAGCTGATCGCGCGGTCGTTATAGAGCGAGGCAAACACCTCCTTCATCTTGTGCAGCACCTCGTCGATGCCCACCACATTGAGGAAGGTCTCCTGCTGACCGGCGAATGAAGCATCGGGCAAGTCTTCGGCCGTGGCCGAGGATCGCACGGCGAACGATGCCCCCGGATCATCGGCCGTGAGCTTGTCGAATTCGGCGCGGATGGCAGCCTCCAGCGCCGGAGGAAACGGAGTGTTCAGCACCCACGAACGAATCTCGGTGCCGGCCTGAGCCAGGGCACGCACATCATCCGTGTTCAGACTGGCCAAACGCTCATGGATGCGCTCGACCAACCCACCGTGCTTCAAAAACTCGCGGAACGCATGCGCCGTGGTCGCAAAGCCGCCGGGCACGCGCACCCCTGAGGCCGACAACTGGCTGATCATCTCGCCGAGGGAGGCGTTCTTGCCGCCGACCACCTCGACATCGGTCATCCTCAGTTGTTCGAAGGGCACGACCAAGGCGGTCGCCAGATGGGATGAAGACATGGGAAAGCTCCGTGATGTTGAGAAACCGGTGCTCCCCTGCCGGCACGCCTGGACGAATCAGGACAGGCCCCGCCCCGCCACTTTGTGGATTCTGGTTCGTGCGGTGGGGTGGACATGGAGGCGCGGGCAAGCGATATTGGCAGATATTTTACGGCCCTTCGGCCCCGCCCCGGTTTGTACCTCCTGCCTTTGTCATGTCCAACCGTACCGTCTTCTTCATCTCCGATGGCACCGGCATCACGGCCGAGACCTTCGGCAATTCCATCTTGAAGCAGTTCTCGCTGCAGCCGCGGCACGTGCGCCGTCCCTTCATCGACACCGAAGACAAGGCCCATCAAGTGGTGCGCGAGATCAATCACACGGCTGAAATCGAAGGCAAGCGGCCAATCGTCTTCACCACCCTGGTCAACGAGGAAGTGCTGGCCATCGTCAAGCAAGGCAGCCAAGCGCTGGTGTTGGACATGTTCTCGACCTTTGTCGAGCCACTGGAGGCCGAATTGGGCATGAAGTCCAACCACCGCATCGGGCGGTTCTCGGACGTGGCCGCCAGCCAGCAGTATCACGACCGCATCGAAGCCATCAACTTTTCACTGGCCCACGATGACGGCCAGTCGGCCCGCAACCTGGCCGAGGCCGACGTGATCTTGATCGGAGTGAGCCGCAGCGGCAAGACACCCACCTCGTTGTACCTGGCCATGCAGCACGGCATCAAGGCGGCCAACTATCCCTTGATCCCAGAAGACTTCGAACGGCGTACCCTGCCCTCCTGTCTGGTGCCCCACAAAAGCAAATGCTTCGGCCTGACCATCGCCCCAGAGCGGCTGAGCGAGATCCGAAACGAACGCCGCCCCAACAGCAAGTACGCCAGCCTGGAGAACTGCCGCTACGAAGTGGCCGAAGCCGAAGCCATGATGCGCCGCGAGGGCATCGCCTGGCTGTCCTCGACGCACAAGTCCATCGAGGAGATCGCCACGACCATCCTGCGTGACATCCGTCCGGATCGGCTGGTGTACTGAGTCGGCCCTGCAAAACGACC
>NZ_BCWK01000030.1:0-15656 GCF_001592165.1 Caldimonas taiwanensis NBRC 104434 | reverse complement strand
GCTGCTCGCTTTAGACTATCTTCGGGCAATTGTTATGGCCGCCATGCTGACTCGCAGCAACCACCACTCTTGCCTTTCAAGACTTCGGAAAACCCGAAGCTTTTGCGCTAAGTCGATCAGCGAAGCCTTGCAGTTTAATCACGACTACGAGTCGGCGTCAAGCCCCTCATGACCATCCGCTGGTGGACCGATCGCCAGGGAGGCACACGCAGTCGCCAAGTTCGCGCACAGAATGGAGGACGTTGCATCATTGACGCATGAGCACTTTGCCAATCGCGTGGTTGGAACCCGGGGAGATCGACTTTCCCGCGGTCGAGGAGGCGCTGGGCCCGGACTCGGTGGCGCCAGGCTTGCTGGCCGCCGGCGGAGATCTGTCCCCCCAGCGGCTGCGCGCAGCCTATGCCCGAGGAATTTTCCCCTGGTATGGCGCGGGGCAACCGGTGCTTTGGTGGAGCCCGGATCCGCGCATGGTGCTCGAGACCTCGCGCCTGAAGTTGTCGCGATCATTGCGCAAGACGCTGCGACGTTTCCGTCAAGATCCGCGTGCCGAGATTCGTATCGATTCGGCATTCGGGCGCGTGATCCGGGCCTGCGCTGCAACGCCCCGCGCCGGGCAAACGGGCACCTGGATCGTGCCCGAGATGGTGGAAGCTTACGAGCGCTGGCATCGTCTGGGAGAAGTGCACTCGTTCGAGACCTGGGTCGATGGAGAGCTGGTCGGGGGGCTGTACGGCATTGGCATGGGTCGGATGTTCTTTGGCGAGTCGATGTTTGCTTGGCAGACCGATGCCTCCAAGATCGCTTTGGCAGCCCTCGTGGCGTTTTGTTTGCATCACGGCATCGAAATGATCGATTGCCAACAGCGCACAGACCATTTGGCGTCACTGGGCGCACATGAGGTGCCGCGGGCTCGTTTTCTGGCCCATGTGCGGCGCGCCATCGCCTTGCCCGCTCCCGCCAGCTGGACTTTCGAGCCGCAACTGTGGGATCAGCTGCAGGCCCTGCCGCACCGTGCCAACCTCGTGAGCGTGCCTTCCTCGACACAGTCCGCACCGTCCGCATGACGCATCCCAAAGAACTTCCGCTCGCGTCGCTCCAGTTCTATGCGACTGCACCTTACCCTTGCAGCTATCTGCCGGGAAGGTCGGCACGCTCGCAAGTGGCCACGCCCAGTCACTTGATCCATACCGATACGTATTCCGATCTGGTGGCCCGGGGGTTCCGCCGCAGTGGGATGTTCACTTACCGCCCTTACTGTGACGGCTGCCGTGCCTGCGTGCCGCTGCGCATCCCGGTGCAACGCTTTCAACCCAATCGCAGTCAGCGTCGGGCTCTGCGTCAACACGCCTCGCTAGAAGTGCGCGTGTTGCGACTGTGTTTCGTGCCGGAGCATTATCAGCTTTATCTGCGCTACCAATCGGGCCGTCACAGCGGCGGCGGCATGGACCACGACAGTGTGGACCAGTACACGCAATTCCTGCTCCAAAGTCGGGTGAACTCTCGGCTCGTGGAGTTTCGGCATCCGCAGACTGGCCAGCTGAAGATGGTGTCCATCCTCGATGTGCTCAATGACGGGCTGTCGGCGGTATACACCTTTTATGAGCCGGAGCCTGGCTGCAGCTACGGCACCTACAACGTGCTGTGGCAGATCGATCAAACGCGCCAACTCGGCCTGGCTCATGTCTATCTTGGCTACTGGATCCGGGACAGCCGCAAGATGGCTTACAAAGCGCAGTTTCGCCCGCATGAGCTGTTGATCGATGGTCAATGGCGGCCCTCGGACGAGGGCGCGTCCGCCCCTTGAACGACCGAGGGGCCCCAAAGGGCCCCTGCGATGACCTCGGCGCCAACGCCGCGACTCAGGCAGCCGCCAGTGCGAATTCCACCGGCGCACCGGTCTTCATCCGCACCTCGTCTTCGGTGACGCCGGGGGCAAGCTCGACACAGCAAAAACCCTGGGGCGTGATGTCGAGGACGCACAAGTCGGTGATGACGCGGTGGACCACCCCGACGCCGGTGAGTGGGAGGGTGCACTGCTTGAGCAGCTTGTGCTCACCATTTTTGGCGCAGTGCTCCATCAGCACGACCACACGGCCCACGCCGGCGACCAAATCCATGGCGCCACCCATGCCCTTGACCATCTTGCCGGGGATCATCCAGTTGGCCAGATCGCCTTTTTCACTGACTTGCATGGCCCCAAGGATGGCCAGGTTGATCTTGCCTCCCCGGATCATCGCGAAGGAGTCGGCCGAGGAGAAGAACGATGAGCCCGGCAGGGTGGTGACGGTCTGCTTGCCGGCATTGATGAGGTCCGGATCGACTTCGTCTTCCGTGGGGAATGGGCCGATCCCCAGCAGACCGTTCTCGCTTTGCAGCCAAACCTCCATGCCAGCGGGCACGTGGTTGGCCACCAGGGTGGGCAAACCGATGCCCAGGTTGACGTAGTAGCCGTCACGCAGCTCACGGGCGGCGCGCGCCGCCATCTCGTCACGATTCCAAGCCATGTGCAGTCTCCTTCAAGCAGCAGCGCGCACGGTGCGCTGCTCGATGCGTTTTTCGGGGTTGGCGTTCAGTACGATGCGGTGCACGAAGATGCCCGGCAGGTGAATCTGATCGGGATCGAGCTCACCGGTTTCGACGATTTTTTCGACCTCGACCACGGTGATCTTGCCGGCCATGGCCACGTTGGGGTTGAAATTGCGGGCGGTTTTGCGGAACACGAGGTTGCCGCATTTGTCGGCAATATAGGCTTTGACGAGCGAGACGTCAGGCACCAGCGAGCGCTCCATCACGTACTTGATGCCATCGAATTCCCGGACCTCCTTGCCTTCGGCCACCACGGTGCCCACTCCCGTGCGGGTGAAGAAGGCCGGGATGCCGGCCCCGCCAGCGCGCAGCTTCTCGGCCAGCGTTCCTTGCGGGGTGAACTCCAGCTCGAGTTCGCCGCTGAGGTACTGGCGCTCGAATTCCTTGTTCTCGCCCACATAGCTGGAGATCATCTTTTTGATCTGCCGCGTGGCCAGCAGCTTGCCCAAGCCGAAGCCGTCCACGCCAGCGTTGTTGGAGATCACGGTGAGGTTCTTCACACCGCTGGCCTGCAACGCGTCGATCAGGGCCTCGGGAATACCACACAGGCCAAAGCCGCCGACAGCCAGCATTTGGCCGTCCTTGACGATCCCTTTGAGCGCGTCGGCCGCACTGGGATAGATCTTGTTCATGCGAGTCTCCTTCGCAAGGGGGTTGGGACAAATCCACAGCGTACTACGTATCTGAATACGTAGAATCGCCTAAGCAGTCTCCTCGAGCTTGTGATGATGCCCGCACTTGCGTCCATCGATTACCGTGCCGCATTCGAGATGGCTCCCGTCGGTCTGGTGCTGTCACGCCATCGCATCATCGTCGATTGCAATCACGCGCTGGCCGAGATGTTCCGCACCTCGCGTGAAGCGCTGATCGGGCAATCGTTCCTGGTGCTCTATCCCAGCCGCGACGAATTCGAGCGCACCGGACGTCGCATCGAGCCCATTCTCGGGGCAAGCGGACGCTATGCCGATGAACGAATCATGAAGCGATCACCAGGGGATCCCCGGGGCGAGCTGTTTTGGTGCCACGTGAGCGGCCGAGCCTTCCATCGGGACACGCCGCATGCGGCGGGCATCTGGACCTTCGAGGATCTGTCATCCAAACGGCTTGTCACGCTGGAGCTGACCGGCCGCGAACGGGAGGTGGCCGCGTTGTTGATCGAAGGGCAGACCAGCAAGCAAATCGGTAAAGCTCTAGGAGTGAGCCACCGCACCGTGGACATCTATCGAGCGCGCTTGCTGCGCAAGTACCGGGCCAATACCACACCGGAGCTGGTGCAAAAGCTCATGGGGGGCTAAACCCCGTTTTTCTGTCATCGTCCTTCCGCGCGCTGTCACGACAGTGCAACGGCGATGGTCTCCAATCGAGTCGCCGTCGTCGCGGAGCGTGCATGAAGATCCTCATCGTCACGGATGCCTGGGAACCACAGGTCAATGGCGTGGTGCGAACGCTGAAAATGACCCGGCGCGAGCTGCTGGCCCTGGGTCATGAGGTGGAGGTGTTGTCGGCGCAGGGGCTTCCCACCGTGCCGTGCCCCACTGACCCGCAGATCCGCCTGGCGTGGATCTCCCGCCGCCGCATGGCCACTGTGATCGATGCCTTGAGCCCGGACTGCATTCACCTGGCCACCGAGGGTCCGCTGGGATGGCAGGCGCGGGCCGTGCTGCGGGACCGCGGGTGGCCATTCACGACCGCCTATCACAGCCGTTTCCCGGAATATGTGCATGCGCGCCTGCGCCTGCCGCCGGCTTGGACTTACGCGGCACTGCGTCGTTTCCACAACGCCGGGGTGGCCACGCTGGCGCCCACCCCGACCATCGTGGCCGACTTGCGCGCCCGCGGCTTCGTCCACGCCAGACTCTGGTCTCGGGGGGTCGACTCATCAATGTTCACGCCGCAGGGTCCACGGCTGCCGCGCGGACCCGCGCCGGTCTTTTTGTATGTCGGGCGTCTGGCGGTGGAAAAGAACATCGACGCCTTTCTGAGGCTGGACCTTCCTGGCGCAAAGTGGGTGGCCGGTGATGGGCCGCTGCGCGCCAGGCTGCAAAGTCAGTACCCCGGGGTGCGTTGGTTCGGAATCCTCGATGGTCCGACGCTGGCCCAGCTGTACCGCACGGCCGATGTATTGGTCTTTCCCAGTCTGACCGATACCTTCGGATTGGTGATGGCCGAGGCCATGGCCTGCGGGACACCGGTGGCGGCATTTCCAGCGCCGGGGCCGATCGACGTGGTAGGCCAGTCTGCCGGTGGCGTGCTCGACACCGATCTGCGCGCGGCGTGCCTGCGCGCGTTGGCCTTGCCACGCGAAGCGGTGCACGAATATGCCCGCCGCTATTCCTGGCGCGCCGCAACAGAACAGTTCGTCGCCGCCCTGCAGCCGCTTGAGCCAAGGTAGTCGCTGGCAGCCCGCAGTCGCAGGCATGCATGACTTCAGCTGACGGCTGCCCTCAGCCAGTCCGGCATCGGCACCGAGGTCTGCCGCGGGAAGTCCACCCACACCAGGGTCGCGCCTCCGGCCGCATCGATCTGGCCGGGGCAGTCGGTACGCTCGAGCGTGATGAAGGTGTCCACGCTGCTGCGACCAGGATTGGCCACGTAGTGACGGGCCAGCAACGTGCCTGGAAAGGTGATCTGGCGATAAAAGTTGCAAAAGGCATTGACGATGACCGGCCCCGTGCCGCGGGGGTCGGGCGCGCCGCCCAGCCGATGCAACCAATCGATGCGCACTGTTTCGAGATAGCGAAAGTACGCAGCATTGTTGACATGACCCATGGCGTCCATGTCGCCCCAGCGGATAGGAATCAGCATCTCATGGACGAGCTTTTTGTGCTCGGGGATGTCGATACGCATGTCCGAGCCGATCCTTTAGAGGGCGAAACCGTCATCAGCGGCGATCACGGCCCCATTGATGAAATGGCTTTCGTTGGAGCAGAGCATCACGAGCAAAGCATCCAGGTCTTTGGGCTCACCGAGGCGTTTGCGCGGCAGCATTGCGATGAGTTTTTGACCTTGTTCGGTCTGCCAGTGATGGTGGTTGATCTCGGTGTCGATGTACCCGGGACAAATGGCATTGACGTTGATGCCGTACTTGCCCCACTCCAAGGCCATCGCACGAGTCATGTGGATGACGGCCGCTTTGCTCATGCAATACACGCCGATCTGGCCGAGCACCCGCAGGCCCGCCATGGACGCGATGTTGACGATGCGGCCGCCGATGAAGGTGCCTGGCGCAGCACCGCGCGCGCGAGCCAGCATGCGCTTGCCGACCTCTTGAGCCACGAAAAAGGCCCCGCGGGTGTTGGTGTCGAAGACGTAGTCGTAGTCTTCGGGCGTGACATCCACCAGCTTCTGAGTGGTGCTCACGCCAGAATTGTTGACCAGGATATCGATCGCCCCCACCTCGGTCTCGGCATGGGCCACGGCCGACCGGATGCTGTCGGTGTCCGTGACATCCATGCCCACCACATGGGCATCTCCTCCCAGGGCCTCGATCTCCGAGCGCAGGGTTTTGAGCCGCTCGACCCGACGGCCCGCGAGCACGACGGCTGCCCCGGCGCGAGCCAGAGTGCGGGCGAACTGTTCGCCCAAACCGCTGGATGCGCCGGTGATCAAGGCCACACGGCCGGATAAGTCGATGCTGTAACTCATGCGGGCCTCTCGGAAATGTGTGAAACGGGCTCGAAACCCGGGAACCCCAAGCATAACGAGACCCCGAGGCCGGTCCAAGCCTGTCGCACGGCCGACAGCGGCGCCTCGAGCGCCTGCGCTAGAGTGCACTGTCGAGCATCGAATCGAACGATCGTTCGATTTTCCGCCGCAACCCGATAGAATCCTGGTCATGCGGGGTGGACGCGTCGGCATCCCCCCAGGCGACCCCCTATCCATTCAAAGAGGAAGACACGATGACTGCGCAAGAGATCCTGGAGCAGTACGGCCCGCGCGAATCCATGGAATATGACGTCGTGATCGTCGGTGCCGGCCCTGCAGGGCTGGCCACGGCCATCCGGATCAAGCAGCTGGCCGCCCAGAAGAACCAGGACATATCGGTCGTGGTGCTGGAGAAAGGCTCGGAGCCAGGGGCCCATATTCTGTCGGGCGCGGTGATGGATCCTCGCGCGATGAACGAGCTGTTTCCGAACTGGAAGGAGCTGGGCGCACCGCTGAACCAGCCAGTCACCGCCGATGATGTGCTCACGCTCACCGAGAGCGGTAGCACGCGCATTCCAGACTTTTTCGTGCCACGCAACTTCCACAACAAGGGGTGCTATGTCATCTCGCTGGGCAAGGTGGTCAAATGGATGGCCGAGCAAGCCGAAAGCCTAGGGGTGGAAATCTTTCCAGGGTTCCCCGCGGCCGAAGTCCTGTATGACGAGCAAGGCCGCGTGCGCGGCGTGGCCACCGGCAATATGGGCATCGGCAAGGATGGCAAGCCCACGGATCATTTCCAGCTGGGGATGGAACTGCTCGGCAAATACACCATCTTCGCCGAGGGCGCACGCGGGCATCTGGGCAAGCAGCTCATCGCTCGCTACAAGCTCGACGAGGGCAAGGATCCGCAGACCTATGCCATTGGCATCAAGGAGTTGTGGGAGATCGACCCGGCCAAAGCCAAGCCGGGCCTGGTGGTGCATACGGCCGGCTGGCCCATGGATGATCAGACCTTCGGCGGGGGTTTCCTTTATCACCTCGAAGACAACAAGGTCACGTTGGGTTTCGTGATCGGGCTGGATTATCAGAATCCCTGGCTCAGCCCCTTCGAGGAGATGCAGCGCTGGAAGACGCACCCGGCCATCCGCGCGCACATCGAAGGTGGCAAGCGCTTGAGTTATGGCGCTCGTGCCATCAACAACGGCACACCCCAAGCCCTGCCCAAGACCGTGTTTCCTGGCGGCGCCTTGGTGGGCTGCGATGCGGGCTATTTGAACGCGGCGCGCATCAAGGGCAGCCATGCCGCCATCAAGAGCGGCATGCTGTGCGCGGAGGCTGTGTTCGAGGCCGTCACGGCCGGGCGTTCGGGCGACGAGCTGAGCGCCTACCCCGAAGCCTTCGAAAAGAGCTGGTTGTATGAGGAGTTGCAGCAGTCACGCAACTTCAAGCATTGGTTCAAGAAGGGACCGCTGGTGGGCAAGCTGATGACCGGCGTGGAGCAGTGGTTGCTGCCCAAGCTGGGGATTCAGAGCCCCCCTTGGACTTTGCATCGCGATCAGCCCGACCACGTGTATCTGAAGCCGGCCGACCAGTGCGAGAAGATCGTCTACCCCAAGCCGGATGGCAAGCTCACGTTCGACCGGCTGTCCTCGGTGTTCGTGAGCAACACCAACCATGAAGAAAACCAACCGGCTCATTTGACGCTCAAGGACTCCAGCGTGCCGGTTGCGATCAACCTGGCGCGGTTTGCCGGGCCCGAGAGCCGTTACTGCCCCGCTGGCGTGTACGAGTTCGTCAAGAACGAGGACGGCAGCGACCGGCTGCAGATCAACGCTCAGAACTGCGTGCACTGCAAAACCTGCGACATCAAGGATCCGACGCAAAACATCGTTTGGGTCACACCGGAAGGTGGTGGTGGGCCCAACTATGCGGGCATGTGATCCCCCGCGTCGACCAAGTCACGGAAAAAATGGCGGCGCCAAGGCCGCCATTTTTCTGTCGGGTGAATTACACTGACATCTGTCAGGAGAGAGCCCCCTGGTGGGGCCGCCGAAGGCGCAGGGCGCAAGCCCGAACGCTCAGGCACCCAGGACTGACAAGCGCCTCGTGGACGAGGCGTTCCTCACTGGAGAGAGGCTGGGCGACCGTGGTCACCCAGCCCACCGAAGGGGCAAGCCGCTGCGGCTGAAACAGCCAGGCGGCCAATCTCTCAGGTAAAGCGGACAGCGAGGGCAGCACGTGCCGGACCGATTGTCGGGACGGCGGGTTCGCATCACAGCCCCAGGAGATCGCCATGTCCGCCCAAGTCTCGACGCCCGCGCTGCTGCGCACGCCCCTGTATGCCCTGCACCGAGAGCATGGCGCCCGCATGGTGCCTTTTGCCGGCTACGAGATGCCGGTGCAGTACGAGGGCATCATCGCCGAGCACCGGCACTGTCGGCAAAGTGCAGCCTTGTTCGACGTGTCTCACATGGGGCAGATTCGTTTGTCCGGGGAAGAGGCCGCCCGCGCCCTGGAAACGCTGGTCCCGGTGGACGTGGTCGATCTGCCCGTGGGCAAGCAACGCTATGGCTTCTTTACCAATGCCAGCGGCGGCATCCTCGATGACCTGATGATCACGCGCCGGGAACACGATCTGCTGCTGGTGGTCAACGCGGCCAACAAGCAAGCCGACCTGGCGCATCTGAACACCCATATCGGTCACCGCTGCACGGTGCAGTCTCTGCCCGACCGGGCCCTGCTGGCCCTGCAGGGCCCGCTGGCCGTGGAGGCCCTGGCCCGTGTGAATGCCGACGTGCAGCGGCTGAGCTTCATGACCGGCGATCATTTCACACTCGCTGGCAAGACCTGCTATGTGACCCGCTCGGGTTACACCGGCGAGGACGGTTTCGAAATTTCGGTGGCGGCCGAGGACGCCGAGGCCCTGGCCCGCGTGCTGCTGATGCAGCCCGAGGTGAAGCTGGCCGGTCTGGGCGCGCGCGACACCTTGCGGCTGGAGGCGGGTCTGTGCCTGCACGGTCACGACATCGACCCGCATACCACGCCGGTGCAAGCCGCGCTGAGCTGGGCGATCTCGAAGGTACGCCGCCCTGGCGGCGCGCGTGCCGGCGGCTACCCCGGCGCCCAGACGATCGAGTCTCAACTGGCTCAGGGGGCCTTGGTCAAGCGCGTGGGCCTGGTGGGCCTGGAGCGGACCCCGGTGCGCGAAGGGGCCAAGCTGCTCGATGCGGCCCGGCACAATGCCGGGCACGTCACCAGCGGCACCGTCAGTCCTACCTTGGGCGTGCCCATCGCGATGGGCTATTTGCCCGTGAACCATGCAGCCACCGGCGCCATCGTGCATGCCGTGGTGCGTGAGAAGACGCTCCCGATGCGCGTGACGCCCCTGCCCTTCGTGCCGCACCGCTACCACCGCTGATCCACTTGCTCCATTTCATTCCTCCGAGGAGTTCTGCATGACCGTCAAGTACACCCCCGACCATGAATGGATTGAACTCGATGGCGACGAAGGCGTGGCCACCGTCGGCATCACCGCCCATGCGCAGGATGCGCTGGGGGATGTGGTCTTCGTCGACCTGCCCGCCGTGGGGGCCGAGTTCAAGAAAGGCGAGGTGGCTGGTGTGGTGGAATCGGTAAAGGCCGCCGCCGATGTCTATGCGCCAGTCAGCGGTCGCGTTCTCGAGGTCAATGAGGACCTGCGGGCCGATCCATCGCTGGCCAATTCCGATCCTCTGGGTAAGGGCTGGTTCTTCAAGATCAAGCTGAGTGATTTGGCCGAGTTCGATGCCCTGTTGGACGCGCCGGCCTACGACGCCCTCCTCAAAAACACCTGAGCGCTGCCTTCGCCGGCGGCCATCGGCCTGCGCAGGCACCGCCGGCGCGTGACTTTCTTCGCCCCAACGCCATGCTCATGTCTGCCCTCACCCCTTTGAGCGACCTCGAAGCTCACGATGAATTCGTGGCCCGCCACATCGGCATCGATGCCGCCGATGAACGAGCCATGCTGTCGGCCATCGGCGCAGCCTCCCGCGAAGCACTGATGGATGCCTTGGTGCCCAGCAGCATCCGCCGCAGCACCCCGATGAAACTGCCGGCACCCGTGCCGGAGGCTCGCGCCCTCGAGGAGCTCAAGGCCATCGCCGCGCGCAACCGGGTGCTGCGCAGCCACATCGGCCAGGGCTACTACAACACGCACACGCCGGCGGTCATTTTGCGCAACGTGCTGGAAAACCCCGCGTGGTACACGGCGTATACCCCGTACCAGGCCGAGATTTCGCAAGGGCGCATGGAAGCTCTGGTGAACTTCCAGACCATGGTGTGCGACCTGACGGGCATGGCCATTGCCAATGCCTCGATGCTGGACGAGGCCACCGCCGCCGCCGAAGCGATGACGCTGGCCGCCCGGGTGGGCAAGAGCAAGAGCACCGTCTTTTTCGTTGCCGAAGACGTTCTGCCACAGACTTTGGAGGTGGTGCGCACGCGCGCGCGGCCGCTGGGTCTGACGGTGGTCACCGGTGCGGCCGAGCAGGCCGCCCAGACGGACTGCTTCGCCGCGCTGTTTCAGTATCCCGGCGTGACCGGACGCATCATCGATCTGCGCCCGCTGATCGATGCGGTCCATGCCCGCGGGGCCTTGGCCGTCGTGGCAGCCGACTTGCTGGCCCTGACGCTGCTCACGCCACCGGGCGAACAAGGCGCCGACATCGTGGTGGGCACGACGCAGCGCTTTGGCATGCCCATGGGCAACGGCGGACCGCATGCCGCCTACATGGCCACGCGCGACGAGTTCAAGCGATCTCTGCCGGGCCGGCTGGTGGGCGTGAGCGTGGACGCTCATGGCCATCCGGCCTATCGGTTGGCGCTGCAAACCCGCGAGCAACACATCCGCCGCGAGAAGGCCACGTCCAACATTTGCACGGCCCAGGTGCTGCCGGCCGTGGTGGCCAGCATGTATGCGGTCTATCACGGCCCCCAGGGCCTCAAGCGCATCGCGCAGCGGGTGGCCAGCTACACCGCCGTGCTGGCCCAGGGTCTGGCCAGCCTGGGCTGGGCCCTCACGCACGAGACGGCCTTCGATACCTTGGAGGTGCGCACTGGAGAGCACACGGAAGCCTTGATGGCCGCGGCCGTGGCCGCCGGCATGAACCTGCGCCGCGCCAGCCCAACGACCATTGGCATCTCGCTGGACGAAACCACGACACGCGAGCATGTGCAGGACTTGTGGCAGGTTTTCGCCCAGGGCCGTCCTCTGCCGGCTTGGGACACGGTCGAAAAAGGGGTCGCGGCGCTCATCCCAGAGGCGCTGCGCCGCACCAGCCCCTACCTGACGCACCCGGTGTTCAACACGCATCACTCCGAGACGGAAATGCTGCGTTACTTGCGCAGCCTGGCGGACAAAGATTTGGCGCTGGATCGCACGATGATCCCCTTGGGTTCGTGCACGATGAAGCTCAATGCCACCAGCGAGATGATTCCCATCACCTGGCCGGAGTTCGCGCAGATCCACCCCTTTGCGCCGCAAGACCAGCTCCAGGGCTACGCGCTATTGAATGAGCAGTTGTGCCACTGGCTGAGCCAAGCCACGGGCTATGCCGGTATCAGCTTGCAACCCAACGCCGGCTCGCAAGGCGAATATGCTGGGCTGTTGATCATCCGGGCCTACCACGAGGCGCGTGGCCAGGGACACCGCAATGTGTGCCTGATTCCGGAATCGGCCCATGGCACCAATCCGGCCTCGGCCCAGATGGCGGGCATGCAGGTCGTGGTCACCCGGTGTGACGCCGACGGCAATGTGGATCTGGACGATCTACGAGCCAAGTGCGAGCAGTACAGCGAGCGCCTGGCCTGCGTGATGATCACCTACCCTTCGACCTACGGGGTCTTCGAAACACGGGTCAAGGAGCTGTGCGAGTTGGTGCATGCCCATGGCGGACGCGTCTATGTGGACGGTGCCAACATGAATGCCCTGGTCGGCGTGGCCGCCCCGGGCGAGTTCGGCGGCGATGTGAGCCACCTGAATTTGCACAAGACGTTCTGCATTCCGCATGGCGGCGGCGGCCCCGGCGTGGGCCCGGTGTGCGTGGTGGCCGACCTGGTGCCCTTCCTGCCGGCGCACCGCAGCGCAGGCCTGGGGCACGAGTCGCAGGTGGGGGCCGTCAGCGCCGCTCCCTTGGGCAATGCGGCCGTGCTGCCGATCTCCTGGATGTACATGCGCATGATGGGCGCCGAAGGCCTGAAGGCTGCCACCGAGACGGCCATCCTGAATGCCAACTACATCGCCGCACGTTTGGATGGCGCCTACGAACTGCATTTCAGCAGCAATGTGCCGGGCATCAAGGGAGGGGGCGTGGCCCATGAGTGCATTCTGGATTTGCGCCCGCTGAAGGAAACCTCCGGCATCACCGCCGAGGACGTGGCCAAGCGCTTGATCGACTATGGCTTTCATGCGCCCACACTGAGTTTTCCGGTGGCCGGCACGTTGATGGTCGAGCCCACCGAGAGCGAGTCGCTGGCCGAGCTGGATCGCTTCGTCGAAGCGATGCTGGCCATCCGTGAGGAGATCGCCAGAGTCGAGCGGGGTGAATGGCCGCGCGACGACAACCCGCTGAAGAACGCGCCGCACACGGCCGAGAGTCTGCTCAAAGCCGAGTGGCACCACCCCTACACCCGCGAAGAGGCCGCCTACCCGCTGGCGCGCCTGCGTCGGCAGAAATATTGGTCGCCGGTGGGTCGGGTGGACAATGTCTATGGCGATCGCAATCTGTTTTGCAGCTGCGTGCCGTTGAGCGAGTACCGATAACGCCGTCATGAAACAGCAATTCGCCAGCGATAACTATGCAGGGATGTGCCCGGAAGCCACGCACTGGTTCATGCAGGCCAATGCGAGCGGACACCAGCCCGGCTACGGCGAGGACATCTGGACCCAGCGCTCCACGGACAAGATCCGCGAGCTCTTCCAAACCGACTGCGACGTTTATTTCGTCTTCAATGGCACGGCGGCCAATTCGTTGGCCTTGGCCGCGATGTGCCAGAGTTACCACTCGGTGATATGCACACCGGTGGCCCACATCGAAACCGATGAATGCGGCGGGCCGGAGTTTTTCTCCAACGGATCCAAGCTGCTGCTGGCCGAAGGTGAAAGCCCGTCGGCGCGCCTGGGCAAGCTCACGCCCGACGCGGTCGAGCAGTTGGTGACCAAGCGCAGTGACATCCATTACCCCAAACCCAAGGTGGTCAGCCTGACGCAAGCCACCGAATTGGGCACGGTCTACACCGTGGAAGAGGTGCGCGCGATCTCGGCCATCGCCAAGCGGCGCAAGCTCAAGCTGCACATGGATGGCGCACGCTTTGCCAATGCGGTGGCCGCCTTGGGCTGCCACCCCAGCGAGATCACTTGGCGCGCGGGGGTGGACGTGCTGTGCTTCGGTGGCACCAAGAATGGCCTGCCCATTGGCGAAGCCGTGGTGTTTTTCGACCGAGAGCTGTCCGAGGACTTCGCCTATCGTGTCAAGCAGGCCGGCCAACTGGCTTCGAAAATGCGCTTCATCTCGGCACCTTGGGTGGGACTGCTGGAAAACGACGTGTGGCTGCGCAATGCCCGACACGCCAACGCCATGGCGCAACGCCTGTACGAGGCCATCCGGGACGTTCCCGGCGTGCAAGTGCTGCATCCACCGCAGGCCAACTCGGTGTTCGTCCAGCTGCCAGCGCCGGTGATCGAGGGCTTGTACGCGAAGGGCTGGAAGTTTTACCAGTTCATCGCCGGTGGTGGTTGCCGCCTGATGTGTGCCTGGGACACCACGACCGAAGCGGTGGATGCCTTTGCCGCCGATGTGCGGCAGCTCTGCCAGGTCTGACCTTCCCCCTGCCGCAACCCGACCATGGCCGTCTCGGTCTTCGACCTGTTCAAGGTGGGCATCGGCCCGTCGAGCTCGCACACCGTGGGCCCGATGCGTGCGGCACGGATGTTCATCGAGCGGTTGCGGCAGGAGGGCAGGCTCGATGCCGTTGCACGCGTGCGCTGCGAGTTGTACGGCTCGCTGGGGGCCACGGGCAAGGGCCACGGCAGCGACAAAGCCGTGCTGCTGGGGCTGGCCGGCCACGAGCCCGATACCGTGGACGTGGACCAGGTGCCCTCGATGCTGGCGGCCATCCGCCTGGAGCGCAAGCTCGTGCTGGGAGGCACGCATCCCATCACGTTGGACGAAGCCGAGGACCTGGTCTTCCTGCGCCGGCAGAGCCTGCCGTTTCATGCCAACGGCATGCGCTTCCTGGCCTACGACGCCAGCGGCACCGAGCTGGCTGCGCGCATTTATTACTCGGTAGGAGGGGGCTTCGTGGTCAGCGAAGACGTGGCCGCCGACGGCAGCCGTCAAAAGCGCATCGCGCCGGACACCACCGTGCTGCCCCTGCCCTTCCACAGCGCAGCCGAACTGCTGGCGCTGACCCGACGCGAGGGCTTGTCCATCGCCGGCGTGATGCGTGTGAACGAGCGTCACTGGCGCAGCGATGCCCAGATCGATGCAGGGCTGTTGCACCTCTGGGGCGTGATGCAAGATTGCGTGAAGCGCGGCTGTCAGGCCGAAGGCACGCTGCCCGGCGGCTACAAGGTGCGCCGGCGCGCCGCGGCGTTGTATCGCTCGCTCACGGCCCATCCGGAAGCCGCCCTGCGAGATCCCTTGCAGGTGATGGACTGGGTCAACCTCTATGCGCTGGCCGTCAACGAGGAAAACGCGGCCGGCGGTCGCGTGGTGACGGCGCCCACCAACGGCGCAGCAGGCATCGTGCCCGCCGTGCTGCACTACTACACACGCTTCGTCCCAGGCGCCACCGAGGCCGGTGTGATCGACTTCCTGCTCACCGCCGGGGCGATCGGTATTCTTTACAAGGAAAACGCCTCGATCAGCGGTGCCGAGGTGGGTTGTCAGGGCGAGGTGGGCGTGGCCTGCTCGATGGCCGCCGGTGCGCTCTGTGCGGTCTTGGGTGGCACCCCAGCGCAGGTGGAAAACGCCGCGGAGATCGGCATGGAACATCACCTCGGCCTGACCTGCGACCCCGTGGGCGGACTGGTCCAAATCCCTTGCATCGAACGCAATGCGATCGCCTCGGTCAAAGCGATCAATGCCGCGCGCATGGCCCTGCGCGGCGACGGGGTCCATCACGTGAGTCTCGACCAGGTCATCAAAACCATGCGCGAAACCGGCGCGGACATGAAGACCAAGTACAAGGAAACCGCCCGGGGCGGGCTGGCCGTGAACATCGTCGAGTGCTGAGGCCCGCCAGGCAGCCCCGCCGTGGTGAATGGGCCCTGCCCCCTCGAGGGGCGCGGCAGCCCGGCCCTTCCATAGTGCAAGCCCCAGGGTGGGTTTTTTGTAATTTCGCGTTAAGCTTCCGGCATGCGACTCTTGTTAGTCGGCCCTGCAAAA
>NZ_BCWK01000029.1:0-16770 GCF_001592165.1 Caldimonas taiwanensis NBRC 104434 | reverse complement strand
GTAGGGTTTGGAGATGAGTTCGCCCACGACCTCGATGCGCACAGGGGCTTGCGCGCACAGCAGCGGTGCGGCCATCAACAAGGCGGTGAGGAACTGACTGGAGACATCGCCGCGCACGCGGATCGGCGCATCGACGCGAGGGTGGCCGCCCGTCAGCCGCAGGGGCGGGTAGCCTGCTTGCCCGAGGTAGTCGATTTGGCAGCCCAGGTCGCGCAGTGCGTCGACCAGGTCGCCGATCGGCCGTTCGTGCATGCGCGGCACTCCGCTGAGCTCGAAGCATCCGCCATGCAGGCCGCTGAGCACGGCCAGCGTGGCCACCAGCGGCCGCATCGCGGTGCCGGCATTGCCCAGAAAGAGTTGGGCTTCATGCACCGCCAAGCGGCCGCCCAGGCCGTGGATCACCAGAGCGTCTGCTTCGCGCTCGATGCCGCAACCCAACTGGCGCAGCGCCTCCAACATCACCCGCGTGTCGTCGGAGTCGAGCAGGTCGTACACGCGCGTGCGGCCCTGGCACAGGCCGGCCAATAGCAGCACGCGGTTGGAAATGCTTTTGGACCCTGGCAGCCGCACGGTGCCGGCGGCCGAGCGCAGTGGGGGCAGATCGAGGAAGGCGGTGGTGTACATGCGCCAATGTGAGCGGGGGGCTCAGCGCCCGCCCGCGGGCTTGGGGGTGGACATCTGCCAGCTCGCGCGGGCTTCGGAGGCGCTGCGGATCAAGTCTTCCAGGGCCTGCGCATTGCCGGTTCTCATCACGTGTTCCAGCGCATCCAGGGTGTGCCGGAAGCGCAGCGATTGCTTGAGGACTTCTTCTCGGTTGGCCAGCAGGATGTCACGCCAGACGGCCGGATCGCTGGCGGCAATGCGGGTGAAGTCGCGAAAGCCTGGGCCGGCCAACGAGAGGAAATCGGCCCCGGCGGGCTGTTTGTGCACGGCGTTGAAGTAGGCAAAGGCCAGCAAGTGGGGCAGGTGGCTGACGGCGGCAAAGGCAGCATCATGGTTTTCGGGCGTCATGCGCAGCACCTGCGCGCCGATGGCCGACCACACATCGGTGGCTTTCTGGATGAGCGCCGCGTCGGTCTGCTTCAGGGGCGTGAGAATGACCTGGCGCCCACTGTAGAGCTGGGCGTCGGCATGCTCCACGCCGGAGACTTCCTTGCCTGCGATGGGGTGCGCGGGTACGAAGGCGCCGACGCGTTCTTTCAGCACGCGCCGCGCCGCATCGACCACGTCGCGCTTGGTCGATCCCACGTCCATGAAGAGCACGCCGGGCTCGACCAGGTGGCGGATGGCCTTGAAGGTGGCTTCCGTGGCGGCCACCGGCACGGCGATCAGCACGATGTCCGAGCCCGAGACCGCCAGCAGTGCGGACTCGGCCGCGAGGTCGATCACCCCCAGGCGGCGCGCTTTTTCGGTGGTCGAGGGCGATTTGCTATAGCCGATGACCCGCTTGACCAGGCCGGCGCGCTTGAGCGCCAAGGCGAACGAGCCGCCCATCAAGCCGCAGCCGATCACACCGAGTTGGTTGAACATGGGTCGAGAGGCTCCTGGCCGGCGTCAGTGCACGTCGATCGGGTAGGTGCCCAACAGCTTGAAGAAGGCGCAGGCGTCGCGCAGCTCTTTCAGCGCTTGGGCCACGTGGGGCTGGTCTGGGTGGCCTTGGATGTCGATGTAGAAGTAATACTCCCACTGGCCCGAGCGCGCCGGCCGGGACTCGAAGCGCGTCATCGACACGCCGTACTGCTTGAGTGGCACGAGCATGTCGTGCACGGCGCCGGGGCGGTTGAGCACCGACACCACCAGGCTGGTGCAATCGTGGCCCGAGGCCTTGGGCTGGGGGTGGCGGTCGGGGTGGGTGACGATGGCAAACCGCGTGCGGTTGTGCGGATCGTCTTGAATGGCCGGAGCGACCACATGCAACCCGTATTCGCTGGCCGCCCGCTCGCTGGCGATTGCGGCCAGGCGCGGATTCTCGCTGGCCAGGCGGGCGCCCTCGGCATTGCTGGCCACGGGCCGACGTTCGACATGGGGCAGATGGTTGCTCAGCCACAAATGGCATTGGGCCAGGGCCTGCGGATGGGCGCACACGGCTTCGATGCCTTCGAGCGAATTGTCCTTGCGCAACAGGTTGTGGCGCACGAACAGGCTGGTTTCGCCGATGATGAACAGCGGCGTGGTCAGGAACAAGTCGAGCGAACGGGCCACCACGCCTTCGGTGGAGTTTTCGACGGGCACCACACCGAAGTCGGCAGCCCCTGCCGTCGTGGTGCGGAACACCTCGTCGATGCTGGCGCAGGGCACGCGTTGGATCGACGAGCCAAAGTAGCCCAGAGCGGCCAACTCGCTGAAGGTGCCTGCCGGGCCGAGGTACGCCACCCGGGTGGGCGTCTCCAGCGCACGACAGGCCGACATGATTTCACGCCAAATCGGGGCGACCGATTCGGATTTCAGCGGACCGGGATTGATGGCCTTCAGGCCATCGATGACCTGGGCCTCGCGCTCGGGGCGAAATACCACCGAGCCTTCTTTTTTCTTGAGTTCGCCCACCGCCTGAGCCAGGCCGGCGCGGCGGTTGAGCAGGGCCAGCAGCTCGCGATCGACGGCGTCGATCTGGTTGCGCAGCGCCAGCAGCTCGTCGGGGGTTGGGGTCTCAGCCATGGCTTGCGGCAAATTCTCGCATGTAGTCCACCAAGGCGCGCGCGCCCTCCACGGGCATCGCGTTGTACAGGCTGGCGCGCATGCCACCCACGCTCTTGTGGCCCTTGAGCTGCAGCAGCCCGCGCTCACGGGCGCCGGCCAGGAAGGCTTCGTTGAGCCGATCGTCGGGCAGGAAAAATGGCAGGTTCATGCGTGAGCGGCAGGCCGGATCGACCCTGTTGACATACCAGCCCGAGGCGTCGATGTAGTCATAGACCAACTTGGCACGCTCGATGGCACGGCGCTCCATTTCGGCCACGCCGCCCTCTCGCTTGATCCATTGAAAGACCAGGCCGGCGATGTAGATCGCGTAGGTGGGCGGCGTGTTGTACATCGAGCGATGCTCGGCCACCACGCGGTAATCGAAGGCGCTGGGGCAAGTGGGCAGGGCGCGGCCGAGCAGGTCTTCGCGCACGATGACCAGTGTCAGTCCCGCTGGGCCGATGTTCTTTTGCGCGCCGGCAAATGCCAGGCCCACGCGTGACCAGTCCACCGGCCGCGAGGCGATGTGCGAAGAGCAGTCGATCACCAGCGGGGCGTCGCAGCCCAGGGCCTGCAGGTCGGGCAGCTCGTGGTATTCCACGCCGTGGATCGTTTCGTTGCTGCAGATGTGCACATAAGCCGCATCGCGGCGCAGCTGCCATGAGGCGGGGGGCGGTATGCGGGTGTGGCCGTCGGACTCATTGCTGGCGGCCAGCGCCGGGTGGCAGTAGCGAGCCGCTTCCTTGAACGACTTGGCCGACCAGGCGCCGGTGACGACGAAGTCCACGGCGCCGCCGCGGGAGAGGTTCAGCGGCACGATGGCGTTTTCGGCCAGGCCGCCTCCTTGCATGAACAGCACCTTGAAATGCGCCGGCACGTTCAGCAGCTCACGCAAATCGGCTTCGGCCCGGTCGATGATGTCGCCAAACTCGCGGCCACGGTGGCTCATCTCCATCACGCTCATGCCGCTGCCATGCCAGTCCAGCATGTCGGCGGCAGCCTGTTCGAGCACCGGCTGCGGCAAGGCCGCCGGGCCGGCGGAGAAGTTGTAGGGGCGTTTCATGTCGGCGGGGGTGGCAAGGGTCGCATCGGCAGGCGCAGGCCTGCCGGGGGGCATTACGGGCTTGGGTCGGATGCGTCCTGGGAATGATTGGCGTCGCCGTCGCTGCCATCGCGTTCGGCCGCATCGTTTTCGACGATGCGCTGCAGGCCCGAGAGCTTGGCCCCATCGTCCAGGGCGATCAGGGTGACGCCTTGCGTGGCGCGGCCCAGCTCGCGGATCTCGGCCACGCGGGTGCGCACCAGCACGCCGCGGTCGGTGATGAGCATGATTTCATCCTCGGGACGCACCAGCGTGGCAGCGACGACCTTGCCGTTGCGCTCGCTTTGCTGGATGGCGATCATGCCCTTGGTGCCGCGACCGTGGCGCGTGTACTCGGTGATCGGCGTGCGTTTGCCATAGCCGTTTTCGGTGGCGGTCAGCACACTTTGCGTTTCGTCTTCGGCCACCAACATCGCGATGACGCTTTGACCGTCTTCCAGCATCATGCCGCGCACGCCACGTGCCTGGCGGCCCATCGGCCGCACGTCGTTTTCGTCGAAGCGCACGGCCTTGCCGCCATCGGAAAAGAGCATCACGTCGTGATGTCCATCGGTCAGGGCTGCGCCGACCAGGTAGTCGCCTTCGTCCAGGTCCACCGCGATGATGCCGGCTTTGCGCGGGTTGCTGAATTCGTCCAGTGCGGTCTTCTTGACCGTGCCTTGGGCCGTGGCCATGAAGACATAGTGATCGGCCGGGAAGCTGCGGAACTCACCGGTGAGCGGCAACACGACGTTGATCTTCTCGCCCGGCTGCAGCGGGAACATGTTGACGATGGGTTTGCCCCGCGAGGCCCGTCCCCCTTGGGGCACTTCCCAAACCTTGAGCCAATAGACCCGGCCGCGGTTGGAGAAGCACAAGATGTAGTCGTGCGTGTTGGCAATGAAGAGCTGGTCGATCCAGTCGTCTTCCTTCGTCACGGTGGCCTGCTTGCCGCGGCCCCCGCGGCGCTGAGCGCGGTATTCCGCCAGCGGCTGGCTCTTGATGTAGCCCGCATGGCTGAGCGTGACCACCATGTCCTGCGGGGTGATCAAGTCTTCGGTGTCCAGTTCCTGGGCGTTGTGCTCGATCTGGCTGCGGCGCGCACCCACCTTGGTCTGCCCGAATTCCTGCTTCAGCGCGGTGAGTTCCTCGCCGATGATGACCGTCACCCGCTCGGGCTTGGCCAGGATGTCCAGCAAATCGGCGATCTGGGCCATCACGTCCTTGTATTCGCCGATGATCTTGTCCTGCTCCAGGCCGGTCAAGCGTTGCAGCCGCATCTGAAGGATTTCGCTGGCTTGGTCGTCCGACAGGCGGTACAGCCCATCGGGCTGCAAACCGTAGTGCTGGGGCAATCCTTCAGGGCGGTAGGCCGCACGGCCGCCGACGGTCTGACTCTCGGCGCGCGACAACATTTCGCGCACCAGTGAGGAGTCCCAGGAGCGAGCCATCAGCTCTTGCTTGGCGATGGGCGGTGTGGGCGAGTTCTTGATGATGGCGATGAACTCATCGATATTGGCCAGCGCCACGGCCAGACCTTCGAGCACATGGCCGCGTTCACGCGCCTTGCGCAACTCGAACACCGTGCGGCGGGTCACCACCTCGCGGCGGTGCTCCAGGAAGATTTCCAGCAGATCCTTCAGATTGCACAGCTTGGGCTGGCCGTCCACCAGGGCGACCATGTTCATGCCGAAGGTGTCTTGCAGCTGGGTCTGCTTGTACAGGTTGTTGAGCACCACTTCGGGCACTTCGCCACGCTTGAGCTCGATCACCACCCGCATGCCGGATTTGTCCGACTCGTCTTGGATGTGGCTGATGCCTTCGATCTTCTTCTCGTGAACCAGCTCGGCGATGCGCTCCAGCAGGTTTTTCTTGTTCACCTGGTACGGAATCTCATCGACGATGATGGCCTGACGCGTGCCCTTGTCGATGTCCTCGAAGTGGCAGCGCGCACGCATGACCACCTTGCCGCGGCCGGTGCGGTAGCCATCCCGCACGCCCGACAGCCCGTAGATGATGCCGGCGGTGGGGAAATCGGGCGCCGGGATGATTTCCATCAATTCGTCGACGCTGGCCTGAGGGTGCTTCAGCAGATGCAGGCAGGCATCGACCACCTCGTTGAGGTTGTGCGGCGGGATGTTCGTGGCCATGCCCACGGCAATGCCGGCCGACCCATTGACCAGCAGATTGGGCAGCCGCGTGGGCAGCACCAGCGGCTCTTTCTCGGAGCCGTCGTAATTGGGGCCGAAGTCGACGGTTTCCTTGTCGATGTCGGCCAGCATCTCATGGGCGATCTTGGCCAGGCGGATCTCGGTGTAGCGCATGGCCGCGGCGTTGTCGCCATCGACCGAACCGAAGTTGCCTTGGCCGTCGATCAGCATGTGACGCAGTGAGAAATCCTGCGCCATGCGCACGATGGTGTCGTACACCGCAGAGTCACCGTGCGGGTGGTACTTACCGATCACGTCGCCGACGATACGGGCCGACTTCTTGTAAGGCCGGTTCCAGTCGTTGTGGAGCTCGTGCATGGCGTACAGCACGCGCCGATGCACGGGCTTGAGGCCATCACGGGCGTCGGGCAGGGCACGGCCGACGATCACGCTCATCGCGTAATCGAGATACGACCGCCGCATTTCCTCTTCGAGGCTGACGGGGAGGGTTTCTTTGGCGAACTGAGTCATGCGATCCCTGAAACGGCGGGACAACCGGGCGGTTGTTGGGGGAAGATGTCAGACAACGTCCGACAAGGAGGCATTCTACTGGCGCGGAAATGTCGCACTGGCGCAACAACTGCTGAGGCGCGTCGGAAGGCGGACGACAAAAACTTGTTCAAGTGACACGCTATGGCACAATCGATCGTCGATAGTGAAAACCCGTCGTTACCGCGGGTTTCCTTGATGCGTTTTGGTTTTGGTGGACTTTTCGCAGCCAGTCTGCGGCTTTTCTTGCGAGGAGAAACATGAACAAACTGAACAAAGTGGCGGCGCTTTTTGCATCGGCCGCTCTGGCCTCCGGTGCGCTGGCCCAGACGGTCGACAACTGGCGTGCCACGGATGGCACGGTCTGGAAGAACGGCACGAACGAGCTGTGCTGGCGTGATGCCGGCTGGACGCCGGCCACGGCAGTTCAGCAGTGCGACGGCGCGTTGAAGCCCGCGGCGCCGGCTCCCGCCCCGGCTCCGGCCCCCGCACCGGCCCCGGCTCCGGCCCCCGCACCGGCCCCGGCTCCGGCACCTGCCCCGGCTCCGGCCCCCGCTCCCACCAGTGAGAAGGTGACGTTCGCGGCCGATGCGTTCTTCGACTTCGACAAGGCCGTGCTCAAGCCCGAAGGCCGTGCCCGTCTGGATGACCTGGTCGACAAGATCAAGGGCATCAACCTCGAGGTCATCATTGCCGTGGGTCATACCGACTCCGTCGGTAACGACGCTTACAACCAGCGCCTGTCGGTGCGCCGCGCCGAAGCCGTGAAGGCTTATCTGGTGTCCAAGGGCGTCGAGCAAAACCGTGTCTACACCGAAGGCAAGGGTGAGAAGCAGCCCGTGGCCGACAACAGCACCCGCGAAGGCCGCGCGAAGAACCGTCGCGTCGAGATCGAGGTGGTGGGCACCCGCACCATCAAGCGCTGAAGCTTCGAGGTCTGCCATCGAAACCCCGCCTCGGCGGGGTTTTTTCTTGGGTGCGCCCGGCAGGGCGCACGTCGCTGGTGGATGCTCTGCGGCGCTTCCCGTGAGGAACATGAACCGCCGGGTGCGAAGCGCACGTCCGGTGGCCTGGGACGACGACCCGGGGCATGACCGCGTCTTCTACCCGATCTCGTCGCGGTGCTGCACAATGCGCTTCATGAGCGACACCACCGTCAATGCCGACCCTCAAGAACTGGCCAAGTTCAGTGAGCTGGCCCACCGTTGGTGGGATCCGAACAGCGAGTTCAAGCCATTGCACCAGATCAATCCTTTGCGGCTGGACTGGATCGAGGCTCAGGCCGGCTTGAAAGGCAAGCGCGTGCTGGACATCGGGTGCGGCGGCGGCATCCTCAGTGACGCCATGGCCCGGCGGGGGGCGCATGTGCTGGGCATCGACTTGGCCGCCAAACCGCTGCGTGTGGCCCAATTGCATGCACTGGAAGCCGGCACCGCCAACATCGAGTATCGCGAAATCTCCGCCGAGGCCCTGGCGGCCGAGCAACCAGGGCAGTACGACGTGGTCACGTGCATGGAGATGCTCGAGCACGTGCCCGATCCGGCTTCCGTCATCCGGGCCGCCGCCACCTTGGCCCGGCCTGGCGGCTGGGTGTTTTTCTCCACCATCAACCGCAATCCCAAGTCCTTCCTGTTTGCCATCGTCGGGGCGGAGTACGTGCTCAAGCTGCTGCCGCGCGGCACCCATGAATACGCTCGCTTCATCCGGCCGCGCGAGCTGGCGCAGTGGTGTCGTGATGCGGGGCTCGATGTGGTCTCCAGCCGGGGGCTGGAGTACAACCCCTTGACCGGACGCTACTGGTTGTCGGGTGACATCAGCGTCAACTACATGTTCGGGTGTCGCAAGCCGTGACATCGACTTTGCTAGGCGTGCGTGCGGTGCTGTTCGACCTGGACGGCACTCTGGCCGACACGGCGCCCGATCTCGCAGGAGCGGCCAACCGCATGCGCCAGCGCCGGGGGCTGCCCCCTTTGCCGGTGGAACGCTTGCGGCCCGTGGCTTCGGCTGGCGCGCGCGGCATGATCGGCGTGGCGCTGGAGGTCCGCCCCGCAGACCCGGATTTCGAGGCTCTGCGAGACGAATTTCTCGCCGAGTATGCTGCAGCGCTCGACATCGAGACCCGCCTGTTCGAGGGCGTGCCGCAACTGCTCGATCGCTTGGATGCGGCTGAGCTGCCCTGGGGCATCGTGACCAACAAAGCCATGCGATTCACGGGCCCTGTGCTCAAGGGACTGGGCTTGTCGCAGCGCGCTGCGGTGGTCATTGCCGGCGACACCACGCCTTACGCCAAGCCGCATCCAGAGCCCTTGCTCGAGGCGTGTCGCCGTTTGGAGATGAGCCCGGCGGGTGCGGTGTATGTGGGCGATGATCTGCGCGACATCCAAGCGGCCCGAGCCGCCTGCATGCCCAGTGTGGCGGCCGCCTACGGCTATCTCGGCGAACAGGGGGACGTGGCCGCTTGGTCGGCCGATCACATCGTCACCCATCCGCTGCAACTGCTCGAGCTGTTGGGGCTGTGATCGAGGGCCGGTCTTGAAATCCGCCGAATGCCCCCCGACATACCGGCTACAATAGCGATCCCAATTCCCGGGGCCGACCTGGTTTCGACGTGGGTGCGGATTCGGAACAGGGCATGTCGAGCACCAGTTCGCTCGTAAATCCACTGGAACAAATTAACTGCGAACGACGAACGTTTCGCTCTCGCCGCTTAAACACCGGTGAGCCTCTCAACGGTTGGCCGATGGGCCGGGCCCGCAAGGGCTGAGAGGTCATGCACATCGGCTGGTTCGTCGCTGGGTCACACGGCGGCGAACGAGACCACGTGACTGGCGGGGTGAGTAGCGTGCTGCTGCGCGACCGCTCCGCGAGATCCAAATCAGCCAGCTAAGCATGTAGAACTGTCCGTTGATGGCTTGCGGACGCGGGTTCGATTCCCGCCGGCTCCACCAATACCCCAAGGCCAACCGATCTCGGTTGGCCTTTTTTCTTGCCCGCTCCCCGTGTGTTGGCGCGGATTTGCGGCGGGGGCTTGCGGGTGAACCCCTTTCACGTGGCCTCTTTCGCCGCATCTCTGGCCTCTCTGTTCTCTACTTTTCGCCCGGTGCCCGTGGAGGACTCCTGGGGCCTGTCCTTGCCGTGAGAAGGACTTAGCCGCGCCGGTTGGCGTCGGCAACTGCCTGGCGGCGGCGACCCAGTTGCCGCCCGACAACAAAAAAGCCGCCCGAAGGCGGCGACAAGGCAGTGAGATGACCCGTCAGCTCACCGTGCCCAATACCCGCATCTGTTCGGCCCAGCCATAGGGCCAGGGTCGGCCCAGCAGCCGCTCCACGGGCAGATCGGGGCTCTCGACCAGGCGTTCCACCACCTCCGGGGCCAGCAGGGTCAGCCGCATTAGACGGTGGACCTGGGAGACGTCCAGCCCTTCGGCCTCGGCGATCTCGGCCACCGAGGCGAACCGCCCCGTGCTGAGCAGCCGCTGCCAGTGGTGTGCCAGGCCCAGCGCCCGCAGCAGCGCAGTGTCCGCGGTCTCGGGGTGCTCGGGCGCGGGGCGGCAGGCCTGAGACTCGGCGTTCGCTGCTGCCCCGGGCGGCGCAATGATCTCGCGCCGGACATTGCGCCGCACCAGCCGCCAGGGCACGAAGGTCTCCAGCCTCACGGCGCCAGCCGGCGCCGGAATCTGGCGCACGACAGGCTCGCCTGCGAAGTGTCCGCGGTGTTTGGCGCTCATGTGGCCTCCTCCAAGCGTTGCACGATTTCGCGCTGCGCCTGCCAATCCACCGGCAGCGGGTTGCGCTGGAACCAGAGCAGGCTCATGCGGCGCGGCTGGCGTCCGGCCAGCAGCATCTCGATGATGTCGGGGGCCAGCAGGGTCAGGCGCAGCAGTTCGTTGACCGTGGAGTGGTGCAGCCCCTCGGCGCGAGCGATGGCCGAGCCGCTGGGCATCGCACCGCTCTCCAGCAGGTGCTGCCAGTGGAAGGCCCGCGCCACCCCCTCGACCAAGGTGCTGTCGTGGACTTCGCGCAGATCGGGCGGGGCCTGCATCACCTGGCGCACCCCGCGGCGGCGCAGTTTCAGCGGCACAAAGGTTTCAAGCGATCCGTCCCTCATGCCTCGGCCTCCAGCAGCTCGGCGCCGATGCTCCTGGGGGCGAACTCACCGATCAGGGCGTCCCAGCCCAGTTCGCGCCACTTCACCTTGATGCCCTGCAACTCGCCGGCATGGACCATGTCGATGCGCTCGATCATCAGATTGACGATGCGGTGCTGCTCGACCGGGAAGAGCTGATCCCACACGTCGTTGAGGCGCCCCATCGCCATCACGACCGTGGCCTCGTCGATCGGTGTGCCCTGGCGTTGGACATGACGGACGACCGCGGCGACGGATTCAGGGCTGGTCAGCACGGTGCGGATCTGGGCGACTACAGCGGCCTCGATCTCGGCGGCCGGCAGGCGCGCAAAGCCCTTGCCCGGTGCGCCGAACCGCGCCTCGGACTTGGAGACGTAATAGCGGTACCTGCGTCCGTTCTTCTCCGAGTAGGTTGGATACATCCGCTCTCCAGAAGGGGTATACAGCAGCCCGCGCAGCAGCGCGTCGTTGCGCGCGCGGATCTTGGTCTCCACCCCACGGGCGTGGCTGTCACGGGCCAAGACCGCGTGCACCTGATCCCACAGCGCGCGATCGATGATCGGCTCGTGCGCGCCCGGATACCACTGGCCACGGTTGGACAGCTCGCCGAGGTAAATGCGGTTGCGCAGCACCTTGTGGATGTACTTCTTGTCGATGCGCGTGCCGCTGCGCACGCGTCCCTCCTGCGTCGTCCAGGCCTTGGTCGTGATGCCTTCGGCCGTTAGCCGCGCCGCAATCTGTGTGGGTGAGCCGATGGTCAGCATCTCCTCGAAGATGCGCCGCACCACCGTCGCTTCGGTGGGGTTGATCACCAGTTGGCGGTTGACCACGTCGTAACCGAGGGTGGGCACGCCGCCCATCCACAGCCCTTTCTTCTTGGCCGCGGCGATCTTGTCGCGGATGCGCTCGCCGGTGACCTCGCGCTCGAACTGGGCGAATGACAGCAGGATGTTGAGCGTCAGCCTCCCCATCGAGGTGGTGGTGTTGAACTGCTGGGTGACCGAGACGAACGACACCCCGTGTCGCTCGAACACCTCGACCATCTTGGAGAAGTCCGACAGGCTGCGTGTCAGGCGGTCGATCTTGTAGACCACGACGATGTCGATGGCCCCGCGCTGAATGTCGGCCATCAGACGCTTCAAGGCCGGGCGCTCGGTGTTGCCGCCGGAGTAGCCCGGGTCGTCGTAGTCGTCGGCCACGGGGATCCAGCCCTCGCTTCTTTGGCTGGCGATGAAAGCATGGCCCGCTTCCTTCTGCGCGTCGATGGAGTTGAACTCCTGGTCCAGGCGCTCATCTGACGAGACACGGCAGTACACCGCACAGCGCTTGCGCGCCTTGGTGCTGGCGATCTGGCTGCTGTCCGGCATCACGCACCTCCCTTCAAGCCAAAGAACGCCGGCCCCGACCAGTGGGTGCCCGAGATGTGGCGCGCCACCGCGGTCAGGCTCGTGAAGCAGCGACCTTCGTACTCGAAGTGGCCATCGGCGTTGACCGTGACCCGGTGCTCACGCTCGCCCCACTCGCGCAACAGCACGGTGCCGGGGGCGAAGTCGAACTTGCGCGCGCGGGCACGCAGTTTGATCTTGGAGTGCTTGGCGCCGATGGCCTCCAGGCGCTGGCGGGTTTGGGGGGGCAGGCCGCCGAAGGCTTCCTCCTGCAGCTTGTAGGCAAGGCGCGATTCAACAAAGGTGCGGTTCGGAAACTCCGGTCGGCGCTCGAAGTAGCGATCCCAGAGCGTCCAGAGCTCGGCCATCGGCAGGTGGCCCAGTTCGGCAATCCGTGCGGCGACGCTGGCGTGCTTGTCGTTCATGTCGTTCATCACAACGGCTCCTGTAGAGAGGGGGTTGTATGAACGCGCTGGTGGGGCAGGAAGCCAAGCTCGATGTCGCGCTGGTTTGGCTTCGGTGCGACACGCGTACGGACGATAGCGCTTGCGAGGATGGCAGTGATCTCACCCGCACGCGCGGCGGGGCTCATGTCTGCGGGAGAAGGCAGTTCGAGGTGGTTCATGACGGCTCCAGGGAATCGAAACCGTCATCCATGATGAGCGCCGAAGTCCGAAACAGATCGCAATGCCGATCAATCGGAACGGCGCAGCGAGCTGCGGCGATCGTGCTTCACATTTCTTCGCTCACGGCCTCGGCTGCCGCATTGCTCGCATCACTGTCATCGACGATGACGGCATCGAGCGGTGTCAGCTTGAGCTGCCATGCCCGTGTGCCGGGCACGGTCTCGATGTATTGGCGCCAGGGCGATCGCTTGCCGGTGAACAGGTTGGCCGGTGATGTGCAGCCGGTGCCGTCCATCAGCCGCTTCGTATTGACGTGAGGCGAGCCACTGAGGAATGCCTCCACCAGCCGCTGCAAGACGGTGATGCGTCCTTTGCCAGTGACCTGCCAGGGCGGCTTGCCGGGGACATACAGCGTTGCCGAATGGCCGTCAGGCGAGAGTTTGAGGGCGACCGCCGTGCCTCCCATCGCCGCCAGCTGCTGGTGGCGGTAGGCGACCTTCAGCCGTTCGAGGTCGATGGCCGTCCCGCTGCCACCATCGGCCAGCACGTCCTCGATCGGGATCACGACGTTGGTCCCCGCGAAAGGAAATGGCGCCGAAGCCGTGGTGAGGACCACCCCCGCCACACCCCGAGGGCGCAGGCGCAGCGCGGCGTCCACCTTCGCAAACTTGCGCGGGTGAGACAGCTGGGATGCGAAGTAAATCGCGACGGCCTGGCTGTCGATTGCCATCTCGCCAAGAAACACCGGGTCGTGCGCGTCGAACGGTTGGCCGCGCACGGCCTTCAGGGCAGACCCTACCCCCGTGACAAGCTCCTCGCGCAGCCACTCCAGTTGCACCTTCCAGCGTCGGGCGTAGCGAGCGGGCAACATCACGTCGTGGCCGGTGAGTGGGTCGCGGTAGCGAACCTGGTCGGCGTCAGCGCAACGTTCCAGCGTCACCGTCATCGGCGGGCCATCGTCCAACGGGATGGTCATTTCGGTGATCCGGTCGCCCTCGATGAGGATGCCTTCGTCTTCGAACCGTTCGATGTCGATGCCGAGCTTGGCCAGCGCGAAGCCATCCATCGGGCTGGTCGCGCTCTCGAGAAGCCTGGACACTTGCGCGAGGAGAACCGGGTCGTCACGGCCGGAGCCGGGATGCAACGGCCGACGCACACCCAGGGCTTCGAGCAGCTGAAAACCCACGCGGCGCAGGCGCTCATCCTTCTCACCGGAGAGGCTGCAGCGACCGGGATCGGCCAGCACGATGGTCAGCGGGGTGACCTGGGTCTCGCCTTCGAACACCAGCTCGGCAACCAGTGTGACGCCCAGCAGCATGCCCGGATGCGAGAACGGATGGTTGCCCCAGCGCGCCGCGATCACCTCATGCAGCTCCTTGCCGCTGTCGATGTGCAGTGTCACCGCGTCCGTGGCGTGGCCGATCAATGCCTTGGCCTCCACCAGGTACAGCCGCTCGACCTTCGCGCCGTCGATGCGTGGCTTCTCATCCGTGAGCGGTCGAGCGAAACGCGACAGGTCGTAACGCGAGCGGTCCAGCGGCCGGTTGGACAGGGGCGCTTTGAAGCCGTGCTTGGACAGCACGTTGGCCAGCGGCGCACGGGTGGTCAAGGTGGCGGCATAGACCTCGACCATCTTGCGGTGCGGCGCGTAGATGAGGGTCGCATCGCGCGCGGGGAAGTAGAAGAAGCTCTTGCGCTGGCGGTTGCGCATCTCCACGGCCGCCACTTGCTCACCGGCAAAGCGCACGACCAGGTAGTGCGTGATGTTTGTCCGTCCGCTGCGGTCTTCCTCTTCCAGCGCGACATGGATGACCTCGCAGGGTTCGGCCAGCCGCATGGCCTGCGTCAACTGGTCCTCCAGCGCCTTCTTGACGCCGTCGTTCCACAGGAAGGGCGGCGCATCGCCGGGCACGTCGAAGGCATCGTGCAGGCGCTTGTTGCCGCGCAGGTCGCGGGTGTTGACGATGGATTCGGCGGTGTCGAACAGCTTGGCCGTCTCCTCCGAGTGGGTGCGCATCCAGACCGCACGCCCTACCTCGCCGCCGTCCTGCCTCCGAAAACACGCGATCAGGTCCTCGTCGTAGAGTTGCTCGGCCACCGTGGAGAGCACGGCCGCGCCGCGCGGCGTGGACAGGCGCAGCACGCGCAGCGCCTCGCGCTCGGCCGGCTCGCGCTGCTCCTTGCGCAGATGTTTGATGTGTTCGGCGAGCGCCTGCGGCAGACCGGCCTCGTCCTGCGACCAGTCGAACCCTCGGGCCAGCGCCTGGCACTCCGGCAAGGCGCTGAAGGACTTCAGAACATGGGCTGGCGCTGTGTCTGTCAACTCCAGCAGGCAGTGCGCGTTGGTCAGGGTCTTCTTGCCCATGCTCCCTCCCGAAAAAACGCCTCAGGCCGTCACATGGCCACGATCCATGGGCGCATCAGCGCCACGGTTTGGGTCAGCCCCTGCGCCAGCAGGGTGTCCAGGTATTCCTCCGCCGTCTTGGGCGGGTTCTTCAGGGACCGCCGGTGGCGGGCCGCTGCCTCGAGCACCCGGGCCGGCTGCAGGTCCAGCAGATCGACGATGAAGTCGTCCGGGTGCTGAGCCGCCAGGTTGTAGGGCTTGAGCGCCTCGGCCGGAAAGTCCTGCAGGTTGAAGGTCACGATCAGGCTGGCGCCGGCGTGGATCGCCGCCGCCACCACATGCCGGTCATCCGGATCGGGCAGGTTCACCGCCGCAATCAGGTGCTCGAAGCCGCTGACCAGGCAATCGCGGACATGGGCGTTCATCAGCGCCCGCGTGTGCTGCAACTGCTCGGGCGTCAGGTCCGCCCGGTTGGCCAGCACATGGCGCGTCCAGTCGTCGTGGATGCGCTCGCTCCAGCGCGCCCGGTACAGGTCCGACAGTGCCAGGTGCATGAGCAGGTCGCGCAGCGGCGCCGGATAGAGCACGCAGGCGTCGTAGACGACGGTGAAGTGCGAGCTCATCCGCCTCAATACCCCATGCCCAGTGCCTGCCCCTGGGCAGCCAGCTCATCCAGGGCTTTACGCCGCTCGGCATCGATGCGGTTCTTGTAGGCGATCACGTCCTGGTAGCGCACGCGCCGATGCGTGCCGATCTTGTGGAATGGGATCTCGCCTTTCTCCAGCAGCTGCACAAGAAAGGGGCGCGAGACGTTGAGCAGGTCGGCCGCTTCTTGCGTCGTCAGCTCGGCGTGGATGGGAATGAGGGTGACGGCGTTGCCTTGGCCGATCTCGGTCAGCACATCCAGCAGCAGGCGCAGCGCCGAGGTCGGCAGCGTCACCGAGCGCACCGCGCCTTTGTCGTCGTGAAAGTCGATCTGCTGGGTCTCGGCACGGGTCTGCAGCACGGTGGACAGCACGCGCGAGGACTCCCGAGCCAGCGCGATGTCCTCGGCCGATGGCAGCGCCTTGGGAATGGCGGGGGTCGTCATGGGGCTCTCCTGGTCGGATCGGATGCGATGGAAGGCATTCTAAACGAAATAAACGAAATCGCAATAACCGAAAAAAGCGCCTTGTTTGCTATACGAATCAATGGCTTACGGCGCATTCCTGGCTCGCGCCCGGTCGGGCTACGCCCCGTGAAGGCCTAAAAAGTGCTCGCCCAAGCCCAAAGCGCCGGGCAATTCAATGAGGGCTCCAAACAAAAGGAGCCCCGCCATGCAGAAACACCCTGCATCTGTTCGATCCACCCGGAACTTCTATCCGGCACCACCCGAAGGCACGACGCCGGTCGCGCTCAACGAGTTCGAACTCGCCGCCCGCTGGCGGCTTTCCGTCCACACCCTGCGCCGCTGGCGCCAGGAGCAGTTGGGCCCGGTCTTTTGCAAGGTCGGCGCCCGGGTCACCTACCTCATCTCTGACATCGAGGCCTATGAGCGGCGCGTGGCGCGCTACTCGACTTCGATGCGCGCCTATCAGTGAGGAGGGCTGCCATGAGCGACCTCACCCTCTACCCCGCCGATCTGGCCGCGCTGTCGGTGGCCCAGCTCGCCGCCTTGCCGCCCGAGCAGAAGGCCGAGATCAGCCGCAACCTCGACGAAGCGCTCGCCTGGCTCAAGCAGGCCCGCGCGAAGTTCGACGCCGCGCTGGAGGCCGCCTACGGCGAGCAGGCGCGCGCCGCACGCCAGCAGGCCGGCAAGGACTTCGGCGTCGTGCACCTGAACGACGGACCGCTG
>NZ_BCWK01000028.1:0-16906 GCF_001592165.1 Caldimonas taiwanensis NBRC 104434 | reverse complement strand
AAGGAGCCGCGTTCTAGGGGCATAGCTCAATTGGCAGAGCGTCGGTCTCCAAAACCGAAGGTTGGGGGTTCGATTCCCTCTGCCCCTGCCAGATCTTCGAGGTGAATACACAAGATCGCCAAGACCGGTCTGGTCGTCCAGCAGCCCGCAGGCGGGGCCCAAAATGGCCCGATGAGCCCGGCGGGCTTTGCTGCTGATAGGCGGTCGGCCCGCTGAGTGGGGCGGCCGCGTTGTAGACAAGACAAATGACCCAAGCTCAAGTCGAAACCGTCTCCACCGGGGCTGACAAAGCCAAACTGGCTGCGGCAGCCCTGCTGGCGCTGGGCGCCGTGGCAGCCTATTACCTGTTGGGCCAGCATGACACCTGGGTGCGCGTGCTCGCGCTGCTGGGGCTGTTGCTGGTGGCCGTCGTGGTGTTCTTCGCGTCCGAGCCGGGCAAACAGCTCATCGGCTTTGGCCGAGAGTCCGTGCGCGAAGTGCGCAAAGTCGTCTGGCCCAGTCGCAAAGAGGCGCTGCAGATGACCGGCTACGTCTTCGCCTTCGTGGTGGTGATGGCGCTGTTCCTGTGGGTGACCGACAAGACGCTGGAGTGGGTCCTGTACGACCTGATCCTGGGCTGGAGGGGTTGAGGTGACTGACGTGACGAGTACCGCAAGCGAAGGCCCGGTCAAGCGCTGGTATGTGGTCCATGCCTATTCGGGCATGGAAAAGGCTGTCGAGCGCAACCTGCGTGAGCGCATCGAGCGCGCCGGCATGCAACACAAGTTTGGTCGCATCCTGGTGCCCACCGAGGAAGTGGTCGAGGTCAAGAACGGCAAGAAGGCCGTGACCGAGCGCCGCTTCTTCCCCGGCTATGTGCTGGTGGAGATGGTGATGGACGACGACACCTGGCACCTGGTCAAACACACCTCCAAGGTGACTGGTTTCGTCGGTGGCGCCAAGAACCGCCCCGTGCCCATCTCGGAAGACGAGGTCATGAAGATCGTCAACCAGATGCAAGAGGGCTTCGAGAAGCCGCGGCCCAAGGTCGAGTGGGAAGTCGGCGAGATCGTGCGCGTCAAAGAAGGCCCCTTCACCGACTTCAATGGCGCGATCGAAGAGGTCAACTACGACAAGTCCAAGGTGCGCGTGTCGGTCACCATCTTTGGTCGTGCGACGCCGGTCGAGCTCGATTTCCATCAGGTGGAAAAGGTTTGAGGCTTGGTGGGGGCCGGCTGCGTCATGAAGCAGCAAACCCGACCCGTTGCTGACGGTGACGTGACACCGTGACGAGGAGCCAGGGCGCAGCGCCGTGAGCGACCGCCCCTGGCGTTTGTACTCAACGCCGTTTGCGTGGCCGCAAGCGGTGTGAATGGAGAGATCATGGCCAAGAAGATTGTCGGCTTCATCAAGCTGCAAATTCCGGCGGGCAAGGCCAATCCTTCGCCCCCGGTGGGTCCGGCGCTCGGTCAGCGCGGCCTGAACATCATGGAGTTCTGCAAGGCGTTCAACGCCCAGACCCAGGGCATGGAGCCCGGTCTGATGCTGCCGGTGGTGATCACCGCGTTTGCAGACAAGTCCTTCACCTTCGTCATCAAGACCCCGCCGGCGACCGTGCTGATCAAGAAGGCGCTCAAGCTGGACAAGGGTTCCAGCCGTCCGCATGTCGAGAAGGTGGGCAAGATCACCCGCGCCCAGCTCGAGGAGATCGCCAAGACCAAGCTGAAGGACCTGACGGCGGCGGACCTCGAGGCCGCGGTCAAGACCATTGCTGGTTCGGCCCGTTCCATGGGCGTGACGGTGGAAGGAGTCTGAACATGGCCAAGCTCACGAAGCGTCAAAAGGCCCTGCAGGGCAAAGTTGACAGCTCCAAGCTGTATCCGATCGACGAGGCGCTGCGGATCGTCAAGGAATGCGCCACCGCCAAGTTCGACGAATCCATCGACGTGGCCGTGCAACTGGGTGTGGATGCCAAGAAGTCCGACCAGGTGGTGCGTGGCGCCGTCGTGCTGCCCAATGGCACCGGCAAGACCAAGCGCGTGGCCGTCTTCGCACAAGGGGCCAAGGCCGAAGAGGCCAAGGCTGCCGGGGCCGACGTGGTCGGCATGGAAGACCTGGCCGAACAGATCAAGGCCGGCAACATCAACTTCGATGTCGTGATTGCCTCGCCGGACGCGATGCGGGTGGTCGGTACCCTGGGTCAAATCCTGGGTCCGCGCGGCCTGATGCCCAACCCGAAGGTGGGCACCGTGACGCCCGACGTGGCCACCGCGGTGAAGAACGCCAAGGCAGGTCAGGTGCAATTCCGTGTCGACAAGGCTGGCATCGTGCACGGCACGATTGGGCGTCGCTCGTTCGACACCGACAAGCTCAAGGACAACCTGGCCGCGTTGCTGGAGGCCCTGAACAAGGCCAAGCCGGCGTCCAGCAAAGGCGTCTACCTGCGCAAAGTGGCGGTGTCTTCGACGATGGGCGTGGGCGTGCGCGTGGATGCTTCGTCGATTCCCACGGCGTCGAATGCGTGAGGTGTGAATGAGGGTGCTGTGTCTGAGGTCAGGCGCAGCACCGACACATTGGTGGGCTGCCCGCGTCGTTGGACGGGGGTGGGCTATCAAAGACCGTTGGTGCAGCCCGCGAGGGCCGCTTAATCGAGGCCAGGGCCGATGAAGGCCGCAGCCGAAGCCAACGCAGATGGCGGTCCCGCTGAACGGATGTGGGACGGGTTCGCAAGAAGCCGTCCGGTTTCCTGAATGCAGGTCGCTTGAACCCGGGTACATCCGTGGCGACACGGATGCGTGAAGTGAGGAGCAGACCTTGAGTCTCAATCGCAACGAGAAAGCAACCGTCGTGGCGGAAGTGGCGGCCCAAGCGGCCAAGTCACAGACGCTGGCGCTGGCCGAGTATCGCGGCCTCACCGTCGCCCAGATGGATGCGCTGCGCAAGCAGGCGCGCGAAAAAGGCGTGTACCTTCACGTGCTGAAGAACACCCTTGCGCGCCGGGCCGTGGCTGGCACGTCCTTCGAGGTGATCGGTGACCACATGGTCGGTCCGCTGATCTACGGTTTTTCGGAAGACGCCGTGGCGGCGGCCAAGATCCTGGCCGACTTTGCCAAAGGCAACGACAAGCTGGTCCTGAAGGCCGGTGCGTACAACGGCAAGGCGCTGGACAGCGAGGGCATCAAGGCCCTGGCGGCCATTCCGAGCAAGGAAGTCCTGTTGTCGCAGCTGGCCGGCTTGCTCAAGTCGCCCATCGCGCGCACCGCGCGTGTCCTGGCGGCCCTGGCCGAAAAGCGCAGCGAAGCTGCAGCCGCCTGACGTCCCCCTCTGCAACCTTTTTCAAGATTTAGGAAACCTATCATGGCATTCGACAAAGACGCTTTCCTGGCCGCCCTGGACACCATGTCCGTCATGGAACTCAATGACCTGGTGAAGGCCATCGAAGAGAAGTTTGGTGTGTCCGCTGCCGCCATGGCGGCTCCGGCGGCCGCTGGTGGCGGTGCTGCTGCGGCTGCGGCCGAAGAAAAGACCGAATTCACCGTGGTGCTGGCCGATGCCGGCTCGAACAAGGTGGCGGTCATCAAGGCCGTGCGCGAAATCACCGGCTTGGGCCTGAAGGAAGCCAAGGACCTGGTGGACGGTGCTCCGAAGCCCGTCAAGGAAGGCATTTCCAAGGCCGATGCCGAAGCGGCCAAGAAGAAGCTGGAAGAAGCCGGCGCCAAGGTCGAGCTCAAGTAATCGGGCGCGACCGCAGGGGCTGGGTGCTGGCAAGGCCCCCAGCCTTTGCGCTTTCCGGGGAAGGCCCCGGAGAGCACCTGCAAAGGGGTCGAACGGCCAAGAGGCCGGCCCCTTTCCAAGTGTTCTCTGATCCGACTGCAGGAGCACGGCTTTGGTCGAGCCTCGGTGCAATGCCGGGGTTGTCCGCCAGCGGCTGGTAGTGGCCAGCCACCAAGCTTCAGACGCAAGGTCTGAAAAGCCAGTCGCCGAACGAAACGCCGTCTACGGCCGGACGGTAGTCTTCGACACGGAGTGTTTATGGCGCAAGCAAAATCCTACAGCTACACCGAGCGCAAGCGCATTCGCAAAAGCTTCGGCAAACGCGAAAGCGTGCTCGATGTCCCTTACCTCCTCAAGATGCAGAAGGACTCCTACGTGGCCTTCTTGCAAAAGGACGTTCCGCCTGCGCAGCGCAAGCCCGAGGGGCTGCAGGCGGCTTTCCTGTCCACGTTCCCGATCGTGTCGCACAACGGGTTCGTGGAGATGAAGTTCATCGAGTACAACATCGCCAAGCCTCCGTTCGACGTGCGTGAATGCCAGCAGCGGGGTCTGACCTACGCGGCGGCCGTGCGCGCGAAGTTGCAGATGATCATCTACGACCGCGAGAGCCCGCAGGCCAAGACGGTCAAGGAGATCAAGGAGCAAGAGGTCTACATGGGCGAAGTGCCGCTCATGACGGACTATGGCTCCTTCATCGTCAACGGCACCGAGCGCGTGATCGTCTCCCAGCTGCACCGCTCGCCGGGCGTGTTCTTCGAGCACGACAAGGGCAAGACGCACAGCTCGGGCAAGCTGCTGTTTTCCGCGCGCATCATTCCCTACCGAGGCTCCTGGCTGGACTTCGAGTTCGACCCGAAGGACATCCTGTACTTCCGTGTCGACCGTCGCCGCAAGATGCCGGTCACCATCCTGCTCAAGGCCATTGGCTTGACGCCCGAGCAGATCCTGGCGCACTTCTTCGTGTTCGACAACTTCCGTCTGATGGAGTCGGGCGCGCAGATGGAATTCGTGGCCGAGCGCCTCAAGGGTGAGGTGGCGCGCTTCGACATCACCGACAAGGCGGGCAATGTCATCGTCGAGAAGGACAAGCGCATCACGGCGCGTCACACCCGGCTGCTGGAGCAATCGGGCACGCAGTTCATCACCGTGCCCGAGGACTTCCTCATCGGTCGCGTGCTAGCCAAGAACCAGATCGACCCCGAAACGGGCGAGATCATCGCCAAGGCCAACGACGAACTGACCGAAACGCTGCTGAAGAAGCTGCGTGCTGCAGGCATCAAGGACATCCAATGCCTGTACACCAATGAGCTGGACCAAGGGCCCTACATCAGCCAGACCCTGGCCATCGATGAAACCGCCGACGAGCTGGCCGCGCGGGTGGCGATCTATCGCATGATGCGCCCTGGCGAGCCGCCGACGGAAGACGCCGTCCAGGCCCTGTTCAACCGCCTGTTCTACAACCCCGACACCTACGACCTGTCGCGCGTGGGCCGCATGAAGTTCAACGCCCGCGTGGGCCGCGACTCGCCCGAAGGTTCGATGACGCTGTCCAACGAGGACATCCTCGACGTGGTGAAGATCCTGGTGGATCTGCGCAACGGCCGCGGCGAAGTCGACGACATCGACCACCTGGGCAACCGCCGTGTGCGCTGCGTGGGTGAGTTGGCCGAGAACCAGTTCCGCTCCGGCTTGGCCCGCATCGAAAAGGCGGTCAAAGAGCGTCTGGGTCAAGCCGAGACCGAATCCTTGATGCCGCATGACCTGATCAACTCCAAGCCGATCTCCGCGGCGCTGAAGGAGTTCTTCGGGGCCAGCCAGCTCAGCCAGTTCATGGACCAGACCAACCCGCTGTCCGAGATCACGCACAAGCGTCGGGTCTCGGCGCTGGGTCCGGGCGGGTTGACCCGCGAGCGAGCCGGCTTCGAGGTGCGCGACGTGCATCCGACGCACTATGGCCGCGTCTGCCCGATCGAAACGCCCGAAGGCCCGAACATCGGCCTGATCAACTCGCTGGCGCTGTATGCTCGGCTGAACGAGTACGGCTTCCTGGAGACGCCGTATCGGCGTGTCGTCGATGGCAAGGTCACCAACGAGATCGAATACCTGTCGGCCATTCAGGAAGGCAAGTACGTCATTGCCCAGGCCAACGCCACCCTGGACAAGGATGGCCGGCTGATCGACGAGCTGGTCAGCGCGCGTGAAAAGGGCGAGTCGGTGCTGGTCAGCCCCGAGCGTGTCCAGTACATGGACGTGGCCCCGGCGCAGATCGTCTCGGTGGCGGCTTCGCTGGTGCCTTTCCTGGAGCACGACGACGCCAACCGTGCGCTGATGGGCGCCAACATGCAGCGTCAAGCCGTGCCGGTGCTGCGTCCCGAAAAAGCCTTCGTGGGCACCGGGGTCGAGCGGGTCGCTGCCAAGGACTCCGGCACGGTGGTGGCTGCCCGCCGCGGTGGCGTGGTCGATTATGTCGACACCAACCGCATCGTGATCCGCGTCAATGACGAGGAGACGGTTGCGGGCGAAGTGGGTGTGGACATCTACAACCTCATCAAGTACCAGCGTTCCAACCAGAACACCAACATCCATCAGCGCCCCATCGTGCGTCGCGGCGATCGGGTGCAAGCCGGCGACATCATTGCCGATGGTGCCTCCACCGACCTCGGCGAACTGGCCCTGGGCCAAAACATGCTCGTGGCCTTCATGCCGTGGAACGGCTACAACTTCGAGGACTCCATCCTCATCAGCGAGCGTGTCGTGGCCGATGATCGCTACACCTCGATCCACATCGAGGAACTGGTGGTCATGGCCCGCGACACCAAGCTCGGTCCCGAGGAAATCACGCGGGACATTCCCAATTTGTCCGAGCACCAGCTCTCACGCCTGGACGAATCCGGCATCGTCTACATCGGCGCCGAAGTGCAAGCCGGCGATGTGCTGGTTGGCAAGGTCACGCCCAAGGGCGAGACCACGCTGACGCCGGAGGAAAAGCTGCTGCGCGCGATCTTCGGTGAGAAGGCCTCCGACGTGAAAGACACCTCGCTGCGCGTGGACCAGGGCACCTCCGGCACCGTCATCGACGTGCAGGTCTTCACCCGCGAGGGCATCCAACGCGACAAGCGGGCGCAGCAGATCATCGACGACGAACTCAAGCGCTTCCGCCTGGACCTCAACGACCAGCTGCGCATCGTCGAGGCCGACGCCTTCGACCGCATCGAGAAGCTGCTGGTGGGTCGCGTGGCCAACGGTGGTCCGAAGAAGCTGGCCAAGGGCACGACGATCACCAAAGAGTACCTCGCCGAGGTCGAGAAGTACCATTGGTTCGACATTCGTCCGGCCGAAGAAGACGTGGCCAACCAGCTCGAGTCGATCAAGAACTCGCTCGAACAAACCCGCCACAGTTTCGACCTGGCCTTCGAAGAAAAGCGCAAGAAGCTCACGCAGGGCGACGAGCTGCCGGCCGGCGTGCTCAAGATGGTCAAGGTGTATCTGGCCGTCAAGCGTCGGCTGCAGCCTGGCGACAAGATGGCCGGCCGCCACGGGAACAAAGGTGTGGTCTCCAAGATCGTCCCGGTCGAAGACATGCCGTACATGGCCGATGGCACGCCGGTGGACATCGTGCTCAACCCGCTGGGGGTGCCCTCGCGCATGAACGTGGGGCAGGTGCTCGAAGTTCACCTGGGCTGGGCCGCCAAAGGCATTGGTCAGCGCATCGGTGACATGTTGCAGCGCGAAGCCCGTGTGGCCGAGCTGCGGCAGTTCCTCGACGAGCTGTACAACAAGTCGGGCGGCCGCACCGAGGATCTGAGCCAACTGAGCGACGAGGAGCTCCTCGAGATGGCGCGCAACCTGTCTCAAGGCGTGCCGTTTGCGACGCCTGTCTTCGACGGCGCGACCGAAGACGAGATCCGTGCCATGCTGCAGCTGGCCTATCCGGACGACATTGCCGCCAAGAAGGGGCTGACGGCCGCGCGCACGCAGGCCACCCTCTATGACGGCCGCACCGGCGACGCCTTCGAGCGTCCGGTCACCGTGGGCTACATGCACGTGCTCAAGCTGCACCACCTGGTGGACGACAAGATGCACGCCCGCTCCACCGGCCCGTACAGCCTGGTCACTCAGCAGCCGCTGGGTGGTAAGGCGCAGTTCGGCGGCCAGCGCTTCGGTGAGATGGAAGTCTGGGCTTTGGAAGCCTACGGTGCGTCTTACGTGCTGCAGGAGATGCTGACCGTCAAGTCCGACGACGTGAACGGCCGCACCAAGGTCTACGAAAACATCGTCAAGGGTGAACACGCGATCGACGCCGGCATGCCCGAGTCCTTCAACGTGCTCGTCAAGGAAATTCGTTCGCTGGGTATCGATATCGAGCTCGAGCGCAACTAAAGAAGGAATAGGAGAACCTCATGAAAGGTTTGCTGGACCTGTTCAAGCAGTTCACGCCCGACGAACACTTCGATGCGATTCGCATCGGGTTGGCCTCGCCCGAGAAGATCCGCTCGTGGTCCTTCGGTGAAGTGAAGAAGCCCGAGACCATCAACTACCGCACCTTCAAGCCCGAGCGTGACGGCCTGTTCTGCGCCAAGATCTTCGGCCCGATCAAGGACTATGAGTGCTTGTGCGGCAAGTACAAGCGCTTGAAGCACCGCGGCGTGATCTGCGAGAAGTGCGGTGTCGAAGTGACCCAGACCAAGGTGCGCCGCGAGCGCATGGGCCACATCGAGCTGGCCGCCCCCTGCGCGCACATCTGGTTCCTCAAGAGCCTGCCGTCGCGGCTGGGTTTGGTGCTGGACATGACGCTGCGCGACATCGAGCGCGTGCTGTACTTCGAAGCCTATGTGGTGGTCGACCCCGGCATGACGCCGCTGAAGAAGTACAGCATCATGTCCGAGGACGATTACGAGGCCAAGCGCAAGGAGTACGGCGACGAATTCGTCGCGATGATGGGCGCCGAGGGCATCAAGAAGCTGCTCGAGGACATGGACCTGGATGTCGAGATCGAAAAGATCCGCAACGACATGACGGGCTCCGAGCTCAAGATCAAGAAGAACGCCAAGCGCCTGAAGGTGCTCGAAGCGTTCAAGAAGTCGGGCATCAAGCCGCAATGGATGATCATGGAGGTGCTGCCGGTGCTGCCGCCGGACCTGCGCCCATTGGTCCCGCTCGATGGCGGCCGCTTCGCGACCTCGGACCTCAACGACCTGTACCGCCGCGTCATCAACCGCAACAACCGTCTGGCGCGTCTGCTCGAACTCAAGGCGCCCGAGATCATCGTGCGCAACGAAAAGCGCATGCTGCAAGAGGCGGTGGATTCCTTGCTGGACAACGGTCGCCGCGGCAAGGCCATGACCGGCGCGAACAAGCGTGCGCTGAAGTCGCTGGCCGACATGATCAAGGGCAAGGGGGGGCGCTTCCGGCAGAACCTGCTGGGCAAGCGCGTCGACTACTCTGGCCGCTCGGTGATCACCGTGGGTCCCACGCTCAAGCTGCATCAGTGCGGCTTGCCCAAGCTGATGGCCCTGGAGCTGTTCAAGCCTTTCATCTTCAGCAAGCTGGAGGCGATGGGCATTGCCTCCACGATCAAGGCTGCCAAGAAGGAAGTCGAGGCCGGCACGCCGGTGGTGTGGGACATTCTCGAGGAGGTCATCAAAGAGCACCCCGTCCTGCTCAACCGTGCTCCCACGCTGCACCGTTTGGGGATCCAGGCCTTCGAGCCGGTGCTGATCGAGGGCAAGGCGATCCAGCTGCACCCGCTGGTGTGTGCGGCCTTCAACGCCGACTTCGACGGCGACCAGATGGCCGTGCACGTGCCGTTGTCCATCGAGGCGCAGATGGAGGCTCGCGTGTTGATGCTGGCCTCCAACAACGTGCTGTTCCCGGCCAACGGCGAGCCGTCCATCGTGCCGTCCCAGGACGTGGTGCTCGGGCTGTATTACGCCACTCGTGAGCGCATCAACGGCAAGGGCGAGGGCATGGTGTTCAGCGACGTGTCCGAGGTGCAGCGCGCACTGGACAACGGGGCGGTGGAGCTGACCGCCCGCATCAGCGTGCGCCTGACCGACTACGTCAAAGACCCGGCCACTGGTGAGATGGTGCCCGAGACCAAGCTCGTGGAAACCACGGTGGGTCGTGCGCTGCTGTCGGAGATCCTGCCCAAGGGGCTGCCGTTCTCCACCATCAACAAGGCGCTGAAGAAGAAAGAAATCTCCAAGCTGATCAACGCCTCCTTCCGCCGCTGCGGCTTGAAGGAGACGGTGGTCTTTGCCGACAAGCTGCTGCAGGCGGGCTTCCGGCTGGCTACGCGCGCGGGCATCTCGATCGCCATCGACGACATGCTCGTGCCCAAGGAGAAGCAAGCCCTGATCGAGCGTGCCGAGAAGGAAGTCAAGGAGATCGAGCAGCAGTACATCTCCGGTCTGGTGACCGCCGGCGAGCGCTACAACAAGGTGGTGGACATTTGGGGCAAGACCGGCGACGAGGTCGGCAAGGTCATGATGGCCCAGCTCTCCAAGGAGAAGGTCGTCGATCGCCACGGCAATGTCGTGGAGCAGGAGTCCTTCAACTCCATCTACATGATGGCCGACTCCGGCGCTCGCGGCTCGGCGGCTCAGATCCGCCAATTGGCGGGCATGCGCGGCCTGATGGCCAAGCCCGATGGCTCCATCATCGAGACGCCCATCACGGCCAACTTCCGTGAAGGGCTCAACGTGCTGCAGTACTTCAACTCCACGCACGGCGCCCGCAAAGGCTTGGCCGACACCGCACTCAAGACGGCCAACTCCGGCTATCTGACCCGTCGCCTGGTGGACGTGACCCAAGACCTGGTCGTGACCGAAGAGGACTGCGGCACCACCCATGGCATTGCGATGCGCGCTTTGGTCGAAGGTGGTGAAGTGATCGAGTCGCTGCGCGACCGCATTCTCGGCCGCATTCCGGCGCATGACGTGCTCCATCCCGAGACCCAGGAAGTGCTGGTCAAGGCCGGCGAGATGCTGGACGAAGACGCGATGGACCTGCTCGAAGCCGCGGGCGTCGACGAGGTCAAGGTGCGTACGCCGCTGACCTGCAACACGCGCTACGGCTTGTGCGCGAAGTGCTACGGCCGCGACCTGGGCCGCGGCGGTTTGGTCAACGTCGGCGAAGCCGTGGGCGTGATCGCTGCGCAGTCCATCGGCGAGCCCGGCACCCAGCTGACGATGCGCACCTTCCACATCGGTGGGGCGGCTACCCGTGCGGCCGTGGCTTCCAGCGTGGAGGCCAAGTCCGACGGTATCGTCGGCTTCAATGCGACCATGCGCTACGTGACCAACAGCAAGGGCGAACTGGTGGTGATCGCACGTTCGGGCGAGATCGTCATCTCCGACCCGCATGGGCGTGAACGTGAGCGCCACAAGGTGCCCTATGGGGCCACCTTGCATGTCAAGGCCGACCAAGCCATCAAAGCGGGCACCGTGCTGGCCAACTGGGATCCGCTGACCCGTCCGATCATCACCGAGTTTGCCGGCCGGGTGAAGTTCGAGAACCTCGAAGAAGGCGTGACCGTGGCCAAGCAGGTCGATGAGGTCACTGGCTTGTCCACGCTCGTCGTGATCGACCCGAAACGCCGGGGTGCCGCCAAGGTGGTGCGTCCGCAAGTCAAGCTGGTCGACGCCAACGGCAACGAAGTGAAGATCCCCGGGACCGATCACTCGGTGACCATCGGCTTCCCGGTGGGGGCATTGATCCAGGTGCGCGATGGCCAGGAACTTGCCCCCGGTGAGGTGCTGGCGCGCATCCCGGTGGAAGGCCAGAAGACCCGCGATATCACCGGCGGTCTGCCGCGCGTGGCCGAACTGTTCGAAGCCCGCTCGCCCAAAGACAAGGGCACACTGGCCGAAGTCACCGGCACGGTGTCCTTCGGCAAGGAGACCAAAGGCAAGGTGCGTCTGCAGATCACCGACCCGGACGGCAACGTCTGGGAAGAACTCGTGCCCAAGGAGAAGAACATCCTCGTGCACGAAGGTCAAGTGGTCAACCGCGGCGAACTCATCGTCGATGGCGCGGCCGACCCGCAAGACATCCTGCGCCTGTTGGGCATCGAGGAGCTGGCTCGCTACATCGTCGACGAAGTGCAGGACGTCTACCGCCTGCAGGGCGTGAAGATCAACGATAAGCACATCGAGGTGATCGTTCGCCAGATGCTGCGTCGTGTGCAGATCGTCAATCCGGGCGACAGCCACTACATCGCCGGCGAGCAAGTCGAGCGCTCCGAGCTGCTCGACACCAACGACAAGCTCGTGGCCGAAGGCAAGATGCCTGCGACCTACAGCGACGTGCTGCTGGGCATCACCAAGGCCTCGCTGTCGACGGACTCCTTCATCTCGGCCGCGTCCTTCCAGGAAACCACCCGCGTGCTCACCGAGGCGGCCATCATGGGCAAGCGCGACGAGCTGCGCGGTCTGAAGGAAAACGTCATCGTCGGTCGCCTGATTCCCGCCGGCACCGGCCTGGCTTACCACCAGGCCCGCAAGGCCAAGGAGGAGATGGACGAGCAAGAACGTCGAGCCATTGCCATGCAGGAAGCCCAGGAAATGGCGGCCCTGCAATTGGCTCGGATCGACGCAGACGGCGAGGAAGGCACGCCACAGGAATGACCCCGTCCAGGGTCGTTGCCTCACCCAGGCGGCTTCGGCCGCCTTTTTTCATGCCCGCTCGGCACCGGCTTGTACCCCCGTCGTCACCACGGCCCACTATCATCGATCGCACGCAGGAGACCATCATGAGACCGCTGTGCCTAGCCCTGATCGCCCACGATGGCAAGAAAAACGACATGATCCGCCTGGCCCAGGAGTTCCGCGACTTTCTGGGCCGCTGCCATCTGATTGCCACCGGCACCACCGGATCACGGCTGCAGGCGCAGGTGGGGCTGGACGTGGAGTGTCTGCTCAGCGGCCCGCTGGGGGGCGATCTGCAAATCGGTGCCCGGCTGGCGGTGGAGGCGGTCGATGCGGTCATCTTCTTGCGCGACCCGATGACCCCCCAACCCCACGAACCGGACATCAACGCCTTGGTGCGTGCTTGCGACGTGCACGACGTGCCCTGCGCCACCAACATGGCCAGCGCCCGCCTGATGCTGCGTCAATTGGCGGCGCAGGCGTCCTGAGCCGTGGCCTCCAGCCGCCAGCCGCCTGGCGTCGACACCTGCACTCCCAGACGCGCCGCGCGCCGGGCCAGCGCCAGCAAAGCCCGGTCCTTGCTCAGCAACCAACGTGCGCCTTCGGCCACGGCAAGATCGATGAAGACCTGATCGTCGGGGTCGGCGCAGCGCAGCGCGCAGGGTGGGGGTTCCGGCCGCAGCCGGGCGTATCGATCCCAGGCGTCCGCGGCCGAAGGCACCAGGCCGCGGCGGCGTACCGCCTCATAAGTCAGTACCCGCTGCCATTCCGTGCGCATCCTGTCCGTCACCACCCATTCCACGGCCCCGCGGGCAATGGCCGCGCTCCAGGTGCGGGCGAGCGGGTCGTCGAACACCAACCAGTCGAGCAGCACATTGGTGTCGAGCACGATGCGCAAGGGAGTCGTCACGGGCGAGGGGCCAATGGCGGGGTCCGTGGGAGCATACCCTGACAGAGCCAAGGCTGTCCCACCATGGCTTGCATGGCCAACGGGCTTGAGCCTACAATAACAGGCTTTTCGGCAGATTCTGCTGCGCTCTTTGCTGGGCGGCTTTGGCGGAACCCTGGGTGGCTTGCGTGCTCACATGGCCTTCGGAAGCATTCCGGGGTGGGTGAGGCGGCGAGCCTAGGGGCGACCACCGGCCATGCTTGTTCAGGGGGGTTCGGCACTCCTGTCGGAATCCATCCGAAACGTAACTTCAAACGGGAACAAGTTACTATGCCCACCATCAACCAGCTCGTGCGCCACGGCCGCAAGGCCAGCGTCACGAAGTCCAAGTCGCCTGCGCTGGAAAACTGCCCGCAGCGACGCGGCGTGTGCACTCGCGTGTACACCACCACCCCCAAAAAGCCGAACTCTGCGCTGCGCAAGGTCGCCAAGGTTCGCCTGACGAACGGCTTTGAAGTCATTTCCTACATTGGCGGTGAGGGCCACAACCTGCAAGAGCACAGCGTGGTGCTCGTGCGTGGCGGCCGCGTGAAGGATTTGCCGGGGGTGCGCTATCACATCGTGCGTGGTTCGCTCGATCTGCAGGGCGTCAAGGATCGTAAGCAGGCGCGTTCCAAGTACGGTGCCAAGCGTCCGAAGAAAGCTTGATCAAAGAGTTGTCGTGGTCGGGCCGTCAGGTCGGGCCGAGATTGTTGCGGCAAGCTGCGGTTTGCCGAGTAAGTGGGTGCCTAGGATGGGTGCCTTCGGTGCGGGCAACGCTCCGCGCCAGCTGAAGCAGAAAAGGAAGTCATCATGCCTCGTCGTCGCGAAGTCCCCAAGCGCGAAGTCCTGCCTGATCCCAAGTTCGGCAGTGTCGATCTGTCCAAGTTCATGAATGTCATCATGGAGTCGGGCAAGAAGGCCGTGGCCGAACGCATCATCTATGGTGCGCTCGAGCAAGTCGAGAAGAAGTCCGGCAAGGACCCGCTGGAGGTGTTCATGACCGCGCTGAACAACGTCAAGCCCGTGGTCGAGGTCAAGTCTCGTCGGGTCGGCGGTGCGAACTACCAGGTTCCCGTGGAAGTTCGTCCCGTGCGCCGGATGGCCTTGGCCATGCGCTGGATCAAGGAGTCGGCTCGCAAGCGCAGCGAAAAGTCCATGGCTCAGCGTCTGGCCAACGAGCTGCTCGAGGCGGCCGAAGGCCGTGGCGGTGCCATGAAGAAGCGTGACGAGGTTCACCGCATGGCCGAAGCCAACAAGGCCTTCTCGCACTTCCGCTTCTAAGAAACCGCCAACCTGCCAGCGGCTGCCCCGGCTGTCCACGAGACGCGCGGGGCGGCCTTTGTATTTGGAGTGACATCATGCCCCGCAAGACCCCGATCGAGCGCTACCGGAACATCGGTATCTCAGCGCACATCGACGCCGGTAAAACCACCACCACCGAGCGCATCCTGTACTACACGGGTGTGAATCACAAGATCGGTGAGGTGCACGACGGCGCCGCCACCATGGACTGGATGGAGCAAGAGCAGGAGCGGGGAATCACCATCACCTCCGCGGCCACCACCTGTTTTTGGCGTGGCATGGATTTGTCCTTCCCCGAGCACCGCTTCAACATCATCGACACCCCGGGCCACGTGGACTTCACCATCGAGGTGGAGCGTTCGATGCGCGTGCTCGACGGCGCCTGCATGGTGTACTGCGCCGTGGGTGGCGTGCAGCCGCAGTCGGAAACCGTCTGGCGACAGGCCAACAAGTACAAGGTGCCTCGCCTGGCGTTCGTCAACAAGATGGACCGCACTGGCGCGAACTTCTTCAAGGTCTATGAACAAATGAAGACGCGCCTGAAGGCCAATCCCGTGCCCATCGTCGTGCCCATCGGCGCCGAGGAGAACTTCAAGGGCGTGGTGGACCTGTTCAAGATGAAGGCCATCATCTGGGACGATGCGACCCAGGGCATGAAGTTCACCTACGAAGACATCCCGGCCGATCTGGTGGAGACCTGCCAGAAATGGCGTGAAAACATGATCGAGGCGGCGGCCGAGGCCAGCGAAGAGCTGATGAACAAATACCTCGAGACCGGTGAGCTCAGCGAAGCCGAGATCAAGCAAGGCTTGCGCCAGCGCACCATCGCCACCGAGATCCAGCCCATGCTGTGTGGCTCGGCCTTCAAGAACAAAGGCGTGCAGCGCATGCTCGATGCGGTGATCGAGTTCCTGCCCTCGCCGGTGGACATTCCTCCGGTGGTGGGCACGGACGAGCATGACCGTGAAGTCACTCGCAAGGCCGACGACAACGAGAAATTCGCCGCGCTGGCGTTCAAGCTGATGACCGACCCGTATGTCGGTCAGTTGACCTTCGTGCGGGTGTATTCGGGCGTGCTCAAGTCGGGGGACACCGTGTACAACCCTGTCAAGGGCAAAAAGGAGCGCATCGGTCGTATCCTGCAGATGCACGCCAACCAGCGCGAGGAGATCAAGGAGATCTTGGCCGGCGACATCGCTGCCTGCGTGGGCCTGAAGGAAGTGACCACCGGTGAGACCCTGTGCGATCCGGAGGCCATCATCACGCTGGAGAAGATGGTCTTCCCCGAGCCGGTGATCCGGCAGGCGGTGGAGCCCAAGTCCAAAGCCGACCAGGAGAAGATGGGCATCGCCTTGCAGCGTTTGGCCTCCGAGGACCCGTCGTTCCGTGTCTCGACCGATGAAGAGTCCGGCCAGACCATCATCGCCGGCATGGGCGAGCTGCACCTGGAGATCATCGTCGACCGTATGAAGCGCGAGTTTGGCGTCGAGGCCAATGTCGGCAAGCCGCAAGTGGCCTACCGCGAAACCATTCGCAAGGCGGTCTCCGACGTCGAAGGCAAGTTCGTGCGGCAGTCTGGCGGTAAGGGTCAGTACGGCCATGTCGTCTTCACGGTCGAACCCAACGAGCCGGGCAAGGGCTTCGAGTTCATCGATGCCATCAAAGGCGGGGTGGTGCCGCGTGAATACATCCCGGCGGTGCAAAAGGGGGTGGAAGAAGCCCTGACGGCTGGCGTGTTGGCCGGCTACCCGGTGGTGGATGTCAAAGTCACTCTGACCTTCGGCTCGTATCACGAGGTGGACTCCAGCGAAAACGCCTTCAAGATGGCGGCTTCGATCGGCTTCAAAGAGGCTTGCCGCCGGGCCAACCCGGTGATCCTCGAGCCGATGATGGCCGTGGAAGTCGAGACGCCGGAGGAATATGCCGGCAACGTGATGGGCGACTTGTCGTCTCGTCGCGGCATGGTGCAGGGCATGGACGACATGCCTGGCGGTGGCAAGATCATCAAGGCGGAGGTGCCGCTGTCCGAGATGTTCGGCTACTCGACCACGCTGCGCTCGATGTCGCAAGGTCGCGCCACCTACACCATGGAGTTCAAGCATTACGCCGAAGCGCCCAAGAACGTGGCCGACGCCATCATCAGCGCTCGCGCGAAGTAAACCCCAGACGGTCTTCGGCGCCCTGCACGACAGGGTTGGCCTGCTGCCCGTGGCAGGTCAGTGCCGGAGACCTTAAACCGACACGGGCTTTGTTCTTTCCCTGGAGACCGACA
>NZ_BCWK01000027.1:0-19477 GCF_001592165.1 Caldimonas taiwanensis NBRC 104434 | reverse complement strand
ACAAGCTCCAGACCTCTTGAAAAGCCAGCATTCCAAGGTTTTACAAACCGTTGCCTCGGTTTGCAGGCGGTTACGGTCTGCGCAGGTCGGGCTCAACCGACCCCGGCAGAAAAAAAGAGCGGCTCCCAAGGAGCCGCTCGTTGCTGTGCACCGGTGGGGGGCTTCAAGCCGCCGCCAACCAGGCCGAGGTGTCGAAGGCGCTGCTCATCAGCGGCATGTGCGGACCGAAGCTGGGGCCGGAGGACTTGCTGGTCTTGGCCGCCGGCTTGACGGCGATTTCGCTGTGGGCCATCTCGTTCGCCCGCTCCCATGACCCAATTTCCTGGGAGCGGGCTACAGAAAAGAATAGAAACACCTGAAAGGCACTTTGCGATCGCCCCAGAAGTCTGCAGCGTCGCGGAAGACGTCGAGCAATTGCTCGCGCGCCTCACGGTCGAAACGGGGGTTGTCGGGGATTTGTTCGAGCACCACGATGAAGCCCGGCTGCGGCCCCGACTTGTTGACCAGATCGGTCATGCAGTCGTAGAGCGCATCGAAGTTCTTGCCGAAGTGCGTCGGAAACAGAAATGCCTCGGCGATGCCTTCCAGCACTTCCTGCTTGGTCTGGGCTTTGGCCAGGTTGGCATACAGGAAATGCTGACCGGTGTCTCGGGCGGCCTGCATCAGATCCTCCACCCGGAAGGCCCGGATGGATTGGACGATGTTCGGACGGACGGTCTGCAAAAGCATGGTCACGATCCTCGTTGCTTCAAAAGAGCTTCATTCGATGATCCGGCGAAAGCTCGCATAGTGGTCATCGGTGTAGTAACAGACCTCAGGCTTCGTGGGGGGCTGGCCACCGCAGACGATGCGCCTTGCTCCGCGATGCTTCACCCCCGGGGTCTTGACCGTGTATTCGCGATAGTGGCCGCGCGGCTTGGGCGGCAGCAACCGCTCGCGATTGAGGAACACGGTCCCGTCCTTGTCGTAGGGGAAGGGGCCGCCGGCAAGAATGCGCCGGTGGGTGTCCTGGGCTTGACGGGGCAGGTCGCTCAAGGCGACCACATCGGTATCTGCTTTCAGGCCCGGCGCAGCGTTCCGGGCCGTGACATCGCCGTGACCCAGGGCCATCGCCAGCACTGCGGCGGTAGTGACTCCTAACTTTCGGAGTGACTGCCACCGAAGTGACCTTGCAGCGGTTGCCACGGGTTTTCCCTGAATCCTGAAGCCGTTATCGTAGCCAATCGGCCCAAAATCCACAAGGTTGTGCCTCAAATTTCAGCAAATCTAGAGGGCTTTGGACTTGACAAAAGTAAGTGATCGCTGACGTATTTGGGCCTGTGGATGCTAGCCCCCAAGCTTCCGAGGGGCCCCGGCGTGCCGGCGCCGGGGCCGGGGGGCTCGGCCGCTTCAGGCGCGGGGGCGCTCAGCGGCCCGCGTTGGCATCGGCCACCGCCAGGGCGGTCATGTTCACGATGCGGCGCACCGTGGCCGAGGGGGTGAGGATGTGCACCGGCTTGGCCGCGCCCAGCAGCACCGGCCCGATGGCGATGCCGCCGCCGGCGGCGGTTTTGAGCAGGTTGTAGCTGATGTTGGCCGCATCGATGTTGGGCAGCACCAGCAAGTTGGCTTCGCCCGACAGCGTGCTGTTGGGCATCAGGGCCTTGCGGGCGGCAGCGTCCAGCGCCACGTCGCCGTGCATTTCGCCGTCGATTTCGAGCCAGGGGGCCTGGGCGCGGACCAGCTCCAGGGCCTGGCGCATTTTCACCGCCGACGATTGGTTGCTGGAGCCGAAGTTGGAGTGCGACAGCAGCGCGGCCTTGGGTTGGATGCCAAAGCGCAGCATTTCTTCGGCGGCCAGCACGGTGATTTCGGCGAGTTGCTCGGCCGTGGGGTCGTAGTTGACGTGGGTGTCGACCAAGTAGACCTGCCGGCCCGGCAGCAGCAGTGCGTTCATGCAGGCATAGGTGTTGACGCCGGTGCGCCGACCGATGACTTGGTCGATGTAGTGCAGATGCATGGCCGTGGTGCCCCAGGTGCCGCACAGCATGCCATCGACTTCGCCTTTGTGCAGCAGCATGGCGCCGATGAGCGTGAGGCGCCGGCGCATCTCGATCTTGGCCAGTTGCTGGGTGACGCCCTTGCGCTCGGTCATGCGGTGGTAGGTCTGCCAGTAGTCGCGGTAGCGATGGTCGTACTCGGTATTGACCACGTCGTAGTCGCGATCTTGTTGCAGCCTCAGGCCGAAGCGCTCGATGCGTTGTTTGATCACCTCGGGGCGGCCGATCAGCGTGGGGCGGGCCAGGTGTTCGTCCACCACGACTTGCACGGCACGCAGCACGCGCTCTTCCTCGCCTTCGCAGAAGACGATGCGCTTGTTCTTGGCCCGTTTGGCGACGTTGAAGATGGGCTTCATCGTGGTGCCCGAGGCATAGACGAAGCTTTGCAGCTTTTCGCGATAGGCATCGAGATCGGCAATGGGCCGTGTGGCCACGCCGGAGGCGGCCGCAGCCTGAGCGACGGCCGGCGCGATGCGCATCATCAGCCGCGGGTCGAAGGGCTTGGGAATCAGGTATTCGGGCCCGAAGCTCAGCGTGGCACCGGCATAAGCGGCGGCCACCACTTCGCTTTGCTCGGCCTGAGCGAGTTCGGCAATGGCGTGCACCGCGGCGATTTCCATCTCGTCGGTGATCGTGGTGGCCCCGCAGTCCAGCGCTCCGCGGAAGATGTAGGGAAAGCACAGGACGTTGTTGACCTGGTTGGGGTAGTCGGTGCGGCCGGTGGCCATGACGGCATCGTCGCGCACGGCCTTGACCTCTTCGGGCAGGATCTCGGGCGTGGGGTTGGCCAGCGCCAGGATCAGGGGCTTGGGCGCCATCTTGGCCACCATCTCCGGCTTGAGCACGCCGCCGGCGGACAGGCCGAGGAAGATGTCGGCGCCTTCGATCACTTCGGCCAAGCTGCGCATCGTGGTGGGCTGGGCGAATTGCGCTTTATCGGGGTCCATCAGCTCGGTGCGGCCTTGGTAGACCACGCCGGCGATGTCGGTGACCCAGATGTTCTCGCGCGGGATGCCCAGCTTGACCAGCAGATTCAGGCAGGCCAGCGCGGCCGCGCCGGCGCCGGAGGTGACCAGCTTGACCTGTTTGAGATCCTTGCCGACCACTTTCAGACCATTGAGGATGGCCGCTCCCACGACGATGGCCGTGCCGTGCTGGTCGTCGTGGAAGACCGGGATCTTCATGCGCTCGCGCAGTTTGCGCTCGACGTAGAAGCAGTCCGGCGCCTTGATGTCTTCCAGGTTGATGCCGCCGAAGCTGGGCTCCAAGGCGGCGATGATGTCCACCAGTTTGTCCAGGTCGTGCTTTTCGTTGATTTCGATGTCGAAGACGTCGATGCCGGCGAACTTCTTGAACAGCACGGCCTTGCCTTCCATCACCGGCTTGGCCGCCAGGGGGCCGATGTCGCCCAGGCCCAGCACGGCCGTGCCATTGGTGACCACGGCCACCAGATTGCCGCGCGAGGTGTAGCGGAAGGCGTTGGCCGGGTCGGCGGCGATTTCTTCGCAGGCTGCCGCCACCCCGGGCGAGTAGGCCAGGGCCAGGTCACGCTGGTTGATGAGTTGCTTGGTGGCGGCAATGGCGACTTTGCCGGGCGAGGGGAACTCGTGGTACTCGAGGGCAGCCTGACGCAGTTCGACGCGTTTGTCTTCGGCGGACGACATGGTGATTCCCTTGTGAGCTCGGTGGATCCGTGGGCAGCCCCGCGGGGCGCGGTTGGCCGCCCCGGTGGGCCACGATTGTAGGAGGGGGGCGGCCGGCCGGCGTGCGTTTGTCGCATGGCCTGATGCACAGGCCGCATCGCAGCCAGTGTGGCAAAGCTCGCAGCGGACTCGGATTCGCGAAAGTGCGTACATCGATCGGGCGTGTGCCCGGCGATAGTTGGGACGGCGCTGAGCCGGTGGCTCGCGGCGTGTCCAAGCCGGACCGAAAATCAAATGATGTCCTCCGAGTTGGCTCCCAATGTCCGGACGCGTCCTTGGCGTCGCCTCCTGCTGTGGGGGGCGCTGGTGACGCTGCTGGTGGTGGCGCAGACCGCCTTGGTCAAGCTCACGATCGAGTACGAAGCCGCCCGTGCCCAAGACCGTGTCGAGCGGGCGGCCGTCGAGGCCGCCGGCGAGGTGCGCCAAAGCTTGGCGCGCAACCTGCAATCGCTGCAGGCCTTGTCTTGGAACGAACCGGCGTTGTCGCAATGGCGCACCGGGGCGACCGAGCTGTTGCGGGCCCGCCGTGAGTTGGTGCGCATCGAGCGGCGCGACCTGGACTTCCGTCTGCTGTCGAGCGTGGACAGCCCCTATCGGGCGCCGGTATTCACCGTGATTGCGCGCGAAGAGCTGCGTATGGATGCCGATGTGGCCTGCGCCAACGCGCGTCGGCTGTCGGGGCCGGCCTATTCGCGCAGCTATTTCGTGCCGCAGCCCGGCGGCTTGGGCCTGGAAATCCTGGATGTGTGCGTGCCGGTGCTGGAACAGGGGCGCTTGGCGGGATTCATGGTGGCTTCTTATGCGCTGCAGAGCCTGCTGTCGGAGGCTGTGTCACCGGAGACGGCCAAAGGCCACGAGCTGACCTTCGTGGAAGGCGATGGCACGCGTCTGGCGCTGGCCGGTGCGGGTCCGCGTGGCCAAGGCGTGTTCGTGGCTCAGCGCCTGATCGATCTGCCCGGTACCACGCTGCAACTGCGTCTGGACAGCGGGGCGGGCCGTCCGGCGCTGATTCCCAACCTGACGGTGGCCTTGGTGCTGGGCTTGTCGTTGGCCTTGGCGGTGGTGGTGGTGCTGTTGGCGCGCGACGTGCGTCGGCGGGCGCGGGCCGAGCAGGACCTGGCCGAGGCGCTGGCCTTTCGCAAGGCCATGGAGGATTCCTTGGTGACGGGCTTGCGCGCGCGGGATTTGGACGGTCGCATCACCTATGTCAACCCGGCCTTTTGCGCGATGGTGGGCTTCGAGCCGCATGAGCTCATTGGCAAAACCGTCGGCGCGGACGCGCCGCCGTACTGGCCGCCGGAGATGGTGCAGGAATACACGCAGCGCCAACAGGTGCGCCTATCGGGCACGTTGCCGCCGCGCGAGGGCTACGAGACCACGTTCATGCGTCGCAATGGCGAGCGCTTTCCGGTGATGATTTACGAAGCCCCGCTGGTCGACCGCGAAGGCCGGCAAGCGGGCTGGATGGGCGCTGTGGTCGATCTGAGCGACCAGCGACGCGTCGAGGAGCTCTCGCGTCAGCAGCACGAAAGGCTGCAGGCCACGGCGCGGCTGGCCACGGTGGGCGAGATGGCCTCGCTGCTCAGCCACGAACTCAATCAGCCGCTGGCGGCCATCTCCAGCTATGCCACGGGGTCGGTGAACCTGATGCGCAGCGGCCCGATCGATGCGGACATGCAGGCCATGATCTTGCAGGCCCTGCAACGCATTGCCGAGCAGGCCGAGCGTGCGGGCCGGGTGATCAAGAGCGTGCATGATTTCGTGCGCCGTCGCGAGCAAATCCGCGAGGCGCTGCGCGTGGATCAGCTGATCGACGCGGTCATGCCGCTGGTGCGGCTGCAAGCTCGCAAGAGCGGCACGCGCATCGAGCTGGATTGGCCCTCGCCCGTGCCGCGTGTGGTGTGCGACCGCACCATGGTCGAGCAGGTGTTGCTCAACCTGACGCGCAACGCCATTCAAGCGATGGAGACCGAGCCCCTGGAGCGCCGCGTCTTGCGCATCCAAGTGCGTCAGACCGATGCGCGCTGGGTGCGATTTTCGGTGATCGATCAGGGCCCAGGCATTGCCCCGGAAGTGGCCGCGCGCTTGTTCACGCCCTTTTTCACCACGCGCAGCGAAGGCATGGGGCTGGGCTTGAGCCTGTGCCGCACGGTGATCGAGCAGCACGGCGGCGCGCTAGTGTTCGAAAATCTCGGGCAGGGAGTCGGCACCGAGTTTCGTTTCACCTTGCCGGCCGAACGTGCGGCCTCGCGCCGCGGCGCGAGTGTTCAGCCTCCCTATCGTCAGGAGCCCACGCCATGACCGTATCTGCCGATGCCGGCATTCCGACCGTCTACCTCGTCGATGACGAGGACGTGCTGCGTGACGCACTGGCTTGGCTGTTGCGTTCGCGCCGACTGCTGTCCGAGGCCTATGCCTCGGCCGAAGAGTTCGAGGCCTTTCTGGACCAGCGGCGCATTTCCGGTCCGTTGGATCTGCGGGAACCGAGCTGCTTGCTGCTGGATGTGCGCATGCCCGGCATGAGCGGCCTGGCGCTGTTCGACCGGCTGATCGAGCGGGGCTTGGTGGAGGCCATGCCGGTGATCTTTCTGACGGGCCATGCCGACGTGCCCACGGCCGTGGCCGCGGTCAAGCGCGGCGCGTTCGACTTCGTCGAGAAGCCTTTTTCCGACAATGCCCTGGTCGACCGGGTCGAGCAGGCCCTGGCGCGCAGCGCCGAGGCGCTGGCGCAACTGCGCGCCGTGCAAGGCATCCATCGCCGCCTGGCCGAACTCACCGAGCGCGAACGCGAGGTGATGCGCCTGGTGGTGGAGGGCCGGCCCAACAAACTCATCGCCGACGAGCTGGACATCAGTGTGCGCACCGTCGAGGTCCATCGCGCCCGGGTGTTCGAGAAAATGGAGGTGAAATCCGCCGTCGAGCTGGCCAATCTGCTGCGCCAGTTGCCGACACCTCCGCTGGCCTGAGCATGTCTTTGGGTGAATTCGAACTGATTGCGCGCCATTTCGCGCGTCCGGTGCGTCGCGCCGTGCTGGGCGTGGGCGACGACTGTGCCTTGCTGTCGCTGTCGCCGGGGCAGCAGCTGGCCACCTCCACCGACTTGTTGGTCGAGGGGCGGCATTTCCTGTCGACGGTGGACCCGCAGCGCCTGGGGCACAAGGCTCTGGCGGTGAACTTGTCGGATTTGGCGGCTTGCGGGGCGCGACCGCTGGCCTTCACGCTCAGCCTGGCCTTGCCGCAGGCCGACGAGCAATGGCTGGCCGGTTTCGCGCGCGGGCTGTTCGCGCTGGCCGACGCCCATGGCTGTGAGCTGGTCGGGGGCGACACCACGCGCGGGCCACTGGCGATCAACATCAGCATCTTCGGCGAGCTGCCTGCCGGTCAGGCTTTGTTGCGCAGCGGGGCGCGGCCCGGCGATGACGTGTACGTCAGCGGTTGCTTGGGCGATGCGCGGCTGGCGCTGGAAGTGTTTCGCGGCACTGCGAATGTGCCGGGGGAGGCTTTCGAGCGTGTGCGTCTGGCCATGGAATGCCCGCAGCCGCGGGTGGCGCTGGGCTTGGCCTTGCGCGGCGTGGCCAGCAGCGCGATCGACCTGTCCGACGGGCTGTTGGGGGACTTCGGCCATGTGTTGCAGCGCTCGGGCTGCGGCGCTTGCTTGGAGGTCGATGCCGTGCCGCGCAGCGCCGAGCTGGCCGCCCAGCCGCTGGCGCTGCAGCGCTTGTGCACCTTGGCCGGCGGCGATGACTACGAGCTGCTGTTCACGGCTGCGCCGGCGCAGCGGCAGGCCGTGGCACAGGCCTCACGAGCCGCCGGCGTGGCCGTCAGCCGCATCGGTCGCATCGAGCCCGAACCCGGGCTGCGGCTGGTGGATGCGCAGGGCCAGCCCGTGCCCAATGTGTGGACCTCTTTTGACCATTTTCGATCGTGACCTTGGCTTCTACCGACTTGAACCCCCCCGGCGCCCCGGCAGGCCCGGTGCGTCCGACCGTGCGCTTCCTGTGGTCGCATCCTGCGCACCTGGTCGCGCTGGGCTTTGGCAGCGGGCTCAGCCCCTGGGCGGCGGGCACCGTGGGGACGTTGTGGGCTTGGCTGAGCTTCGTCGTGCTCGATCCTTGGCTGTCCGACCGGCACTGGGCCGCCGTGCTCGTCCTGGGCGCCCTGGTGGGCTGGTGGGCCTGCACCGTCACGGCGCGCCACCTGCGCAGCCAGGACCCAGGCTGCATCGTGTGGGACGAAATTCTCGCGTTCTGGGCGGTGCTGTGGGTGGTCACGCCCGCCTCGGGCGAGGCGCTGTGGTCGCGTCACTTGGCCGCGTTCATCCTGTTTCGGGCCTTCGATGCCCTCAAAGTGGGCCCCATCGGCTGGGCCGACCGCGCATTCAAGGGGGGCGGCTGGCGTGGCGGCTTCGGTATTCTGTGGGACGACATCGTTGCAGCGCTGTGCACCTTGCTGGTGATTGCGCTGTGGGTTTTCGTCACCGCGTGATGGACAGCCTCGGACTGGATCGGCTCGTCGAAGTGCAGGCCCTGGAATCCCTGCTGGAAGCGCTCGCCCAGGGCTTGACGCAGCGGGCTTGGCGCCTGGTGACCGCCGAATCCTGCACCGGCGGGCTCGTGGCGGCGGCCTGCACCTCGATGGCCGGCTCCAGCGAGTGGTTCGAGCGCGGCTATGTGACCTATTCCAACCAGGCCAAGAGCGACGCGCTGGGCGTGCCGCCCGCCTTGATCGAGCGGCATGGCGCGGTCAGCCGCGAGGTGGCCATGGCCATGGTGTTGGGGGCCCTGCAGTGTTCGGGCGCCCAGGTCGGTGTGGCCATCACCGGCATCGCCGGCCCGGGCGGCGGCCGTCCCGGCAAGCCCGTGGGCACGGTGTGGTTTGCCTGGGCCTGCGGGCAAGACTTGGTCGAGACCGAGTGCCGGCGGTTCAGTGGCGACCGCACCCAGGTGCGCGCAGCGGCCACGCGGCATGCGTTGCAGCGGGTGCGTGCGCTGCTGGAGTCCCTGTCTTGAGGCGCCGTTGCCGCCGGCCCATGGGGCTCACGGCCCTGGATCTTGCAAGGGGCGCAGCGCCAAGCCGCGTGTGCTGCCCGGTGTGGCCGGGCGGGTGACGCCCGCGCAGGACTCGGCCAGCATCAGCGTCAACCGGCGCAGCGCTTGCCAGGGGTCCGCAGGCCAGTGGGGGTGGGGCAGCCCTTTGGTCAGCCCGTCGCAAATCTGCGCGGCGTGCAGCAAGCCCTGCAATACCGTGTCGGTCAGGATGGGCAGCACGCGCTCGAAGAGTTTTTCCTTCGCGCTGCTCCAGATCCGGTTGTCGCGCAAGGCCATGGGCAGCGGGCGCCCGGCCGCCACGGCGGCCTTGACCCGCTGGAGCGCGCGGATGTCTTCGGCCAAAGCCCAGTGCACCTGCACCGCGGCGTTGCCTTCGGCCTGCAAGCCATCGAGCATGCGCAGCGCGCGGGCCACCTGTCCGGCCAACACCGCTTCGGTGAATTTGAACGCGTCATAGCGCGCCACGTTGAGCACGGCGGCCTCGACCTGCTCGAAGCTGAGTTCGCCCTTCGGGTACAACAGACCGAGCTTTTGGATTTCCTGGTGAGCGGCCAGCAAGTTGCCTTCCACCTGGTCGGCGAAGAAGGCCAAGGTGCGCTGGCCGGCCTCGCCCGGGGCCACCCGCTGGCCCTGGGCGGCCAAGCGTTGCGCGATCCACTGGGGCAGCGCCTGGCGCTCGATGGGGTCGATGCGCACGCTCACCCCGGCGGCTTCCAAAGCGCTGAACCAGGGGCTGGCCCGGGTGGTCTTGTCCATCCGCGGCAAGAGCACCAGCGTGACGACGTCCTCGCCGAACTGGCCCTCGGCGACGGCTTGGGCATAACGTTGCAGCGCCTGGCTGCCGTCTTTGCCCGGCTTGCCGCTGGGAAGATGGATCTCCACCAGGCGCCGGGCGGAAAACAACGACAGCGCCTGGGCCCCGGCCAGCAGCTCCGACCAGTCGAAGTGAGGCCCCACCACGGTGTAGACGCGGCGCTCGCCATGGCCGGCCGCGCGGGCGGCTGCGCGGATCGCGTCACTGGCTTCCTGCATCTGCAGCGGCTCGTCGCCATGCAGGACGTACAAGCCGCGCAAGCCCTGACGCAGGTGCGCGGCCAGCCGATCGAGGCGGACTTCCATCATCGAGGCTCAGCGCTGCAGCGCGGCCAAGCGCCGGATCACTTGGGCGGCGAGGTCTTCACGCATGCTGCGCAGCAGCTGCATCTCTTCGCTTTCTTTGGCCAGCGCGGCGGTCTCGTCGTAGCTCATCGTTTGGGCCAGCGACAACTGCGTTTCGTCCAGCCAAATCTCGCCGTCGGCCCGACGCAGGCGAAAGCGCAGCCGCACTTGCAGCGTCAGTTCGCGCACCTGGCCGGCCGCGGTGCGGCTGCCCACGCCGCGCCGGAAACCATCTTCGAGCACCTCGAACACCGCCTCGGCCTGGCGTGGGTCGTCCACCAGCCGCACATCCGGCACGGCCGCAAGCTGGCGGCGCAGCTCCTGGCCCATGGGCGACAGCGGGTCGAAGCCCAGGCGCAGGCTGCGAAAGGGCAGACGGGTGGCGCCGCGCAGCCGAAACCCGCAGCCGGCCATCAAGCCGGCGGCCGCCAGCATCAGCGCCGAGCGGCGCGCCACCGGGGAGTCAGACCACCACATTCACCAGACGCCCAGGCACCACGATGATCTTGCGGGCCGGCTTGCCCTGGCCGAACTTGGCGAACTCCGGCGTGGCCAGCGCCGCGGCTTCGATGGTCGCCTGGTCGGCATCGGCGGCGACCTTGATCGCCCCCCGCAGCTTGCCATTGATTTGCAGCACGAGCTCGATTTCGTCTTGCACCAAGGCGGCTTCGTCCACCAACGGCCAGGGGGCATCCAGCAGGTCGCCCCAGCGCTGGGCGTATCCGAGCTGGCTCCACAACGCGTGGGTCAGGTGCGGGCAGGCCGGGTAGAGCACGCGCAGCAAAATGCCCAGCCCTTCGCCCACGGCCCAGGCGGCATAGTCGGCATCGGCATGGGCACGGGCATCGAAAGCCTCCAACGCATTGAGCATCTTCATGCAGGCCGACACCACGGTGTTGTACTGCATGCGCTCATAGTCGTGGGTGGCCTGCTGCAGCAGCCGGTGCATTTCCAGGCGCAGCTTCTTCACCTCGGCCGGGGCGGCATTCCAGACGATCTCGGTGGCCAGCCCTGGCATCAGCATCTTGGCGGGCAGGTCGCGATGCGCCTGGGCATAGTTCCAGACGCGGCGCAGGAAGCGGTGGGCCCCCTCCACCCCGGCGTCGTTCCATTCCAGCGTGGCTTCCGGGGGGGCGGCGAACATCGTGAACAGACGCGCGGTGTCGGCGCCATAGCGGTCGATCAGGTCCTGCGGGTCCACGCCGTTGTTCTTGCTCTTGCTCATCGTGCCCACGCCTTCGTAGGTCACGGCCGAGCCGTCGCGCTTGAGCTTGGCCCCAGTGATGCGGCCTTGCTCGTCGTAGACGTTGTCCACCTCGTGTGGCCAGAAGTACTCGATGCCGCCCTTGTCGGTGCGGCGCGAGTAGATGTGGTTGAGCACCATGCCTTGCGTGAGCAGCTTGGTGAAGGGTTCGTCCACCTTCACCAGGCCCAGATCGCGCATCACCTTGGTCCAAAAGCGCGCGTACAGCAGGTGCAGGATCGCGTGTTCGATGCCGCCGATGTACTGGTCCATCGGCATCCAGTACTGTGCGCCTTCGGCCACCATGCGGTCGTCGCGTTTCGGGTCGCAGTAACGCATGAAGTACCACGCGCTGTCCACGAAGGTGTCCATCGTGTCGGTCTCGCGGCGCGCGGGTTTGCCGCAGCGCGGGCAGTCCACCTTCAGGAAGCTTTCACATTTGTTCAGAGGGTTGCCGGAGCCATCCGGGATCAGATCCTCGGGCAGCACCACGGGCAAGTCTTTCTCCGGCACTGGCACGGCGCCGCAGTCTTCGCAGTGGATGATGGGAATCGGCGTGCCCCAGTAGCGCTGGCGGCTGATGCCCCAGTCGCGCAAGCGCCAGGTCGTTTTTTTCTCGCCCAGGCCCTTGGCGGCCAACAGCTCGGCCACCTTGTCCACCGCGGCTTGGTAGGGCAGGCCATCGAGCACGCCCGAATCGATGCAGCGGCCGCGCTGCTTGTCGGCATACCACTCGGCCCAGGCCTCGGTGGAATAGGTCTCGCCTTCGACGGCGATGACGGGCTTGATCGGCAGCCCGTATTTCTTCGCAAAGGCGAAGTCGCGTTCGTCGTGCGCGGGCACGCCCATGACCGCGCCGTCGCCATAGCTCATCAGCACGTAGTTGCCGACCCACACCGGCACAGCCTCGCCAGTGAGCGGGTGTTGCACCGTCAGGCCGGTGGGCATGCCCTCTTTTTCTTTGAGGGCCAGCTCGGCCTCGGTGGTGCCGCCTTGTTTGCAGCGTTCGATGAAGGCCGCCAGCGCGGGATTGGTCGCTGCGGCATGGGCCGCCAGCGGATGCTCGGGGGCCACGGCGCAAAAGGTCACGCCCATGATGGTGTCTGCGCGCGTGGTGAACACATACAGCCGCCCGTCTTGGATCAGCGCGCCCGTGGCATCGCGGATCTCGTGCGGAAACGCAAAGCGCACGCCTTCGCTCTTGCCGATCCAGTTCTCCTGCATCAGCCGCACGCGCTCGGGCCAGCCGGGCAGGTGGTGCTGCACATGGTCCAGCAGCTCTTCGGCATAGTTCGTGATCTTGAGGTAGTAGCCCGGGATCTCGCGCTTTTCCACCAGCGCGCCGGAGCGCCAGCCGCGTCCGTCGATCACTTGCTCGTTGGCCAGCACGGTCTGGTCCACCGGGTCCCAGTTGACCACCTGCGTACGGCGCTCGGCAATGCCCGCCTCCAGCATCTTCAGGAACAGCCACTGGTTCCACTTGTAGTAGTCGGGCGAGCAGGTGGCGATTTCACGCGACCAGTCGATGGCCAAGCCCATGGCTTGCATCTGCCGCTTCATGTAGGCGATGTTGGCGTAGGTCCATTGCGCCGGCGGCACCTTGTTCTTGATGGCCGCGTTTTCGGCCGGCAGCCCGAAGGCGTCCCAGCCCATGGGCATGAGCACGTTGTAGCCCTTCATGCGCAGGTAGCGGGTCAACATGTCGTTGATCGTGTAGTTGCGCACGTGGCCCATGTGCAGCTTGCCCGAAGGGTAGGGCAGCATCGAGCAGGCATAGAACTTCTTGCGGCTCGTGTCCTCGGTGACGCGGTAGGCGTCGCGGGCTTGCCAGTGGGCCTGGGCGGCGGCCTCGACCTGGCGGGGATCGTAAGGCGTGGTCTCGGTGCTCATGGTGCGGAAAGACGGCGTACTCATTGAAGGCCCAGCACGTCGGCCATGTCGAACAGGCCGCGCTGCTGGGTGGCCAGGAAGCGCACGGCGCGTAGGCTGCCCTGAGCATAGGTGGCGCGGCTGCTGGACTTGTGCGTGATTTCGATGCGCTCGCCCGTGCCGGCAAACAGCACGGTGTGGTCGCCCACGATGTCGCCGCCGCGCACGGTGGCAAAGCCGATGGTGGACGGGTCGCGCTCGCCGGTGACGCCCTGGCGGCCGTAGACCGCACATTGCGACAGGTCGCGGCCCAGGGCACGGGCGACCACCTCGCCCATCTTCAAGGCCGTGCCGCTGGGCGCGTCCACCTTGTGACGGTGATGGGCTTCGATGATTTCGATGTCGTAGCCCTGCGCCAGCGCTTTGGCGGCAGTCTCCAGCAGCTTGAGCACGACATTGACGCCCACGCTCATGTTGGGCGCCATCACGATGGCGATGTCTTGCGCGATGCGCGCGATCTCGGCTTTCTCGGCCTCGGAAAAGCCCGTGGTGCCGATCACGGCCTTGACGCCCAGTTCACGGCAGACCTGCAGGTGCGCCAGCGTGCCCTCCGGGCGGGTGAAGTCGATCAGGTAGCGCGCATCTTTCAGGCCGGCGCGCACATCCGCGCCGATGAGCACGCCGCTGCTGCGGCCCAGGAAGGCGGCGGCGTCGTGGCCCAGGGCCGGGCTGTCGGCGCGGTCCAAGGCGCCGACCAAGCGGCAGTCGTCGCTGGCCAGCACCGCTTCGATGAGCATGCGGCCCATGCGGCCGGAGCTGCCGGCAATGGCGATGGGGTGGGTCATGGGAAGGCTCGTCGGGACAAAAGGCAAAGGGGCAGGGACACAAGGCCGGGGACCGCAGGCCTCAACGGACCTCGGGCTCCAGCGGGGGGTAGCTGCGTGCCGGCGGCTCGGTCGTCGGCGCGGGGGCGTTGGCTTCGGCCGGGCGCGGAGGTGTCAGCTGGCGCAGCTGTTCGTCGCTGAGCTCCAGCACCGGGAGGCGCCGCGGCTTGGGAAAGTTGTCGATCGAGGCGACGAAGGCTTGCTCGGTGGGCAGATCGTCGGCCTCCAGTCGCACCAGGCGCTCGCCCTCGAAATAGGCGGTGACGCGGCGGGTCTGCGGCTCGGTGCCAGGGCGGCGGATCGCGAACACGTAGTCCCAGCGGTCGGCATGGAAGGGGTCGGTCAACAGCGGCGAGCCCAGGATCTCGCGCACCTGGGTGCGGCTCATGCCGGGGCGCACGGCGCGGGCCATTTCGGCGGTGACCACGTTGCCCTGCACCACTTCCACGCGGTAGGGGGTGAACACGCCCAGCAAGGCGCCTTCGTCGCGCGTGGCGCAGCCGGCCAGCAACACCAGGGCAAGGGCGGCAAGGGCGGGACGAACAGCTTGGGTCATCAGGGTTTCTCAGGAGAGGGCGGACGAGTGCGGGCAAGCCCGATATGATGCAAAGATTCTACTCAGCACGATGCCGGCGCTTCGCAGCGCGCCGAAGGTCCACAAGTCTGCGGAGTGCTTCATGTCGACTCTGGAAGAACTGAAAAGCAGCGGCCTGAAGGCCACGTTGCCCCGCATGAAGATCTTGGAGATCTTCCACAAGGGCACGATGCGCCACATGACGGCCGAGGATGTTTACAAGGCTTTGCTGGCCGAGGGCTCGGACATCGGTCTGGCCACGGTGTACCGGGTGCTGATGCAGTTCGAGCAGGCCGGTTTGCTGTCGCGCAATCATTTCGAGGCTGGCAAGGCCGTCTTCGAGCTCAACGAAGGCAAGCACCACGACCACCTGGTGTGCGTGGTGTGTGGCCGTGTCGAAGAGTTTTACGACCCCGAGATCGAGCGTCGCCAGCAGCAAATCGCCCAAGAGCGAGGCTACGAGCTGCAGGACCACTCGCTGGCCCTGTATGTGGTGTGCGGCCGCGAGGGCTGCAAGGGGCAGCACGGCGAGCGCTGAGCGCGGCGCGCCGGGCTCGGTGCTCCTCGGTGCTCAGCTCCCCATGTCGTCGCGCGCCATGGCGCGTTGGTGGCGTTCGATGAATTCCTTGTAGGTGTCGATGCCGCGCAGCTGCAAGATGGTGTTGCGCACGGCGGCTTCGACCAGCACGGCCAGGTTGCGGCCGGCATCCACGGCGATGACCACCTTGCGTATCGGCAGGCCCAGCACCTCTTCGTACAGCGGTTCGTAGGGAAGGCGTTCGAAGTCGCGCTCCATCGTTTCCTTGCGCACCAGGTGCACGATGAGCTTGAGGCGCATTTTGCGGCGCACGGCGGTCTCGCCGAAGATGGCTTTGATGTCGAGCAGGCCGATGCCGCGCACTTCCAGCAGGTTCATCAGCAGCTCGGGGCAACGGCCTTCGATGGCCGTTTGCGAGACGCGATACAGATCCACCGCATCGTCGGCCACCAGCCCGTTGCCGCGCGAGATCAGCTCCAGGCCGAGCTCGCTTTTGCCCAGCCCGGATTCTCCGGTGAGCAACACCCCCAAGCCAAGGATGTCCATGAACACGCCGTGGCGGGTGGTGCGTTCGGCGAAGTGCAGCGACAGGTAGCTTCGCAGCACGTCGATGACGAAGCCGGCCGACTCCCGCGTGACGAACAGCGGAATCTCGGCGCGCTCGCACATGGCCACGAGTTGGTCGGGCGGGGTTTGGCCGTCGGCCACCACCAGGGCCGGCGGCTCGAGGGTCACGATGCGGGCGATGCGGCGGGCCTGGTCCTCGGGCTGAGCATTGGCCAGGTAGTCGACCTCGCGCCGGCCGACGATTTGCACCCGATACGGATGAATGTAGTTGAGGTAGCCCACGAGATCGGCCGCCGACTGAGCATCGCGCACGGCGACTTCGTCGAAGCGGCGCTCGGGGTGGGCGTGGCCGGCGATCCACTGCCATTTGAGCGCGGTTCGGTGGGCCTCGAACAGGGCCTCGGCACTGATGACGGTGGGTTTCATGGGGCGGGTTGTAACAGCATTTCCGGGGGGCTGTCACCCCAAGCGGTGTGGGGGCACCGGCCCCGTGCGGACCAGGCCGGGGTTCAGGCCACCGATTTCAGCGGTTCCCAGTTGGAGATCAGCTCGTGCACCTTGGCCGGGTCGGCTTCGGTCTTGAGCCGCTCGCGCAGTTCGCGGTCGCTGAGCAGCTCGGCGATCTCGGAGAGGATTTCCAGGTGGCGCTGGGTGGCCGCTTCGGGCACCAGCAGGAAGATCAGCAGGCTGACGGGCTCGTCGTCCGGCGCATCGAAGGGGATGGGCTGCTGCACGCGCAAGACGGCCGCCAGCGGGTTCTTCAAGCCCTTGATGCGGCCATGCGGGATGGCCACGCCATGGCCCAAACCGGTCGAGCCCAGGCGCTCGCGGGCAAAGAGATTGTCCGTCACGGTGGCGCGGGCGATGGCATGCTGGTTCTCGAACAGCAGGCCGGCGTGCTCGAAGACCCGCTTTTTGCTGGTGGCGTCCACGTTCACCAGCACATTGCTGGCCGGGAGGATGGCTGCGAGACGGTTCATGTGGTCACCGCGCCGGGCTTGGCGGTTGGGGTCAACCTGTGCCCTCGCGTCTTCGTGACAAAACAATGGATTATAGGAAGCGGCCCGGTGGCGTACAGAGCGCGCTCCCCGACGAGCTGAGGCATTGTGCACGGCTTGCTGCATTGCAGCAAGTCATGTCGGCCCTGCGGTGAAATGGCAAACGGCGGCCCCCAGGCCGCCGGATTGGAATTGGTGTAAGCGATCACTTAAGTGATTGGCCCTCCCATGTCGCCATTGAGGCGCTTGGGCGAGTGGTGGTGATGGTCTTGCAGACGATCCTTGTGCTTGACGACTTGGCGGTCGAGCTTGTCCATGAGTTCGTCGATCGCGGCGTACAGGTCCTCATGGGCGGTTTCGCAGAAGATGTCCTTGCCTTTGACGTGCAGGTTGACCTCGGCTTTCTGGCGTCGCTCCTTTTCCTTGAGTTTTTCGACCGTCAGCAGCACGTTGATGTCCACCACCTGGTCGAAATGCCGGGTGACCCGGTCGAGCTTGGTCAGTACGTACTCGCGCAGCGCGGGGGTCACTTCCAAGTGGTGTCCACTGATCGTCAGATTCATTCGAACCTCCTTTCCAAGGGAGTCAGAGCCCGGCCCCGGGGCGGGGCGGCCCAGGCGAGGATGCCTGGGCTCAGTGTGCTCCTCGGGGCCGGGCGTGACAAGACGGTGACGCAATTCCCGAAGTCGGGACGCGGCCGCTCTCCCCAGACGGGCCAAGCTGGGGCATGATGCAAGGCTTGACACCCCAAGCCGTGGCACCGGCGCGCCGCATGCCGCGCCTGACCGCCGGGGGCAAGAGGCCCGCGGGGGGGGGCGCCGGGGGCGCTGGCGGCGCGTGGCTGCGATCGGCGCGTGGAAGAGTGGCGCTTGCGGGGGTGGCGCTTGCGGGAGCGGCCGTTGCCGTTCAGCGCGGCAAGGGCTGGGTGCGCTCGGCCAGCCAGCGGGCTGCTGCGCCTTGCACCAGCGGGCCTACGCGCTCACGCACCGTCGCGTGGTAGGCATCGAGCCATGCGCGTTCGTCTTCGCGCAGCAACGAGGGTTCGATGCAGCGGGTGTCGATGGGGCACAGTGTGAGCGTCTCGAAGGCCAACCATTCGCCGAACTCGGTGCGGCCGGCTTCGATGTTCAAGGCGAGGTTTTCGATGCGGATGCCCCACTGGCCGGGCCGGTACAGCCCGGGCTCGATGGAGGTGATCATGCCGGGCTCCATCGCGGTGTGTGCCTCGGCCGGCGCGTGCACGCTGAGCACTTGTGGGCCTTCGTGCACGTTGAGGAAATAGCCCACGCCGTGGCCGGTGCCGTGGCCGTAGTCGAGCCCCTCGGCCCACAGCGGCGCGCGGGCAATCGCATCCAGCAGCGGGGAGCGGATGCCGCGCGGGAAGCGCGCGCGCGACAGGGCCATCATGGCTTTGAGCACGAGCGTGAAGTCGCGCCGCTGCGCCGGCGTGGGCCTGCCCACCGGCACGACACGGGTGATGTCGGTGGTGCCGCCGAGGTACTGGCCGCCCGAGTCGATCAGCAGCAAGCCGCTGCCCTCGATCACCGCATGAGATTGCGGCGTGGCGCGGTAGTGCGGCATCGCGCCATTGGCATTGAAGCCGGCGATGGTGGCAAAGCTCGGGCTGACGAAGCCTTCGCGCCGGGCACGCGCCTCGGTGAGCCGTTCATCGATATCGAGCTCGGTGAGGCGCTGGCCAGCTGCCAGGGCCTGCTCGAACCAGGCGAAGAATTCGGCCAGTGCGGCCCCGTCTTGTGCCATGGTGGCGCGGATGAAATCGGCTTCGGCCGGGGTTTTGCGCGACTTGGCCAAGGTGGTGGGGTTGGTGGCTTCGATCACACGCGCCGTGCTTGGCAGGGCCTCGCGCAAGGCCAAGGTGATGCGGCGCGGGTCGATCAGCACGGTGCAGTCCGCCGGCAGCGCTGCCAGGGCGGCGCGGGCCTGTTCATACGGGGCCAACTCCACGCCGTCGGCTTCGAGCGTGCGGCGCAGAGCGTCATCGACTTTGGGCAGGTCCAGGAACAGCGTGGCCGTCTCCCGCCCTACCAGGGCATGGGCGATGAAGACGGGGTTGTAGGACACATCGGCGCCGCGCAGGTTGAAGAGGTAGGCAATGTCGTCCAACGTGGACAGCACATGCCACTGCGCGTCATGGGCTTGCAGGCTGCGGCGCAGCGCGGCGAGCTTGTCGCGACGGCTCAGTGGGGCTTGCGGGGCGCGATGCTCATACACCGGCGGGTTGGGACGGGCGGGGCGCTCTGGCCAGATGCGCCCGGGCAGATCCAGGTCGGTGCGCACGCGGATGCCGCGGGGCTCCAAGGCGGCGCGCAAGGCGCGCGAGGCCGACAAGGCCAGGACCTCGCCGTCCACGGCCAGGGTTTGGCCTGCGCGCAGATGGGTGGCCAGCCAGTCGATGTACTGGGTGCTCGCGCCGCTGGTGAGCTTCATCAACACGATGCCGGTGCCGGCCAGCTGGGCTTCGGCTTGCACCCAGTAGCGGCTGTCGGCCCACAGCCCGGCATGGTCGCGCGTGACCACCAACGTGCCCATCGAGCCGGTAAAGCCGCTCAACCACTCGCGTGCTTTCCAGCGCTCGGGCAGGTATTCCGACAGATGCGGGTCGCTCGAGGGCACCAGCACGGCATCCACGCCGTGCTGGTCCAGCGCATCGCGCAGTCGGGCGATGCGCTCGCGCACGGCGGCCAGCGGCGGGGAGAGAGTGTCCATGGCAGAGCCTTTCAGGCGAGCGGTTCCATTCTAGGGAAAATCTGCAAACCCCCCGTGCAGCGCCCCTTGGATGAGACAGTAACGCCATGAAGCAGACGAGCCTTGGCAGCACCGGATTCGAACGCAAGA
>NZ_BCWK01000026.1:0-26904 GCF_001592165.1 Caldimonas taiwanensis NBRC 104434 | reverse complement strand
ATCCCTCGGGAGGAGTGGCCGCGCATCCGTCAGGCGGCCCCCTTTCTCCCCGACGAGGAATACACTGGCCCCATCGAGGGGCCTGCGAATTGGCGTGAGGAGCTGGACGAAGCTGCCTCGCCTCCACCATCGACCCCAGCCGCCCTCACTTCAAGGCCGGCGAGGCGATGCCGGACTTCCAGTCCGACTGGGGACAGGTCATTGGGCCGTGGGCCCCTCTCCAAGAGGGCTGCCCCCCCAAGCCAACACGTATCGGCCCACGATCCTGACGGATCAGGATTGGGCTCGCCGGCCTGAAGGTGCCGCATCAGCGGCGCAAGGCTTGGGCCAAGGCAACGTATTGGGCCACCGGCACTTCCTCGGCGCGGCGCTGCAGGTCGAACGATCCCTCAAAGCCCTGAGTCTCGAGCCAGCGCCCTAGGCTGTGGCGCAGCAGTTTGCGCCGCTGTGAGAAAGCCACGGCGACCAGTTCGCTCAGCACGGCGATGTCGACGTCGAGGAGCTCACGGCGGGGCGTCATGCGCACGACGGCCGAATCCACCCGCGGGGGCGGCTCGAAGGCCTGCGGCGGCACCTCGAAGAGGGATTCGATCTCGTAGCGCCATTGCAGCATCACGCTCAGGCGGCCATAGTCCTTCTGGCCCGGGGTGGCAGCCATGCGCTGGACCACTTCTTTTTGCAGCATGAAGTGCTGATCGACGATGGCCTCCACCTGGGCCAGCACGTGAAAGGCAATGGGCGAGGAGATGTTGTACGGCAGGTTGCCCACCACGCGCAGGCGCTGCCCCTGCTGCTGCGCAAGCGCGCGGAAGTCGACCGTGAGCACGTCGGCCTCGATGACCTGCAGTTGCGCTCGCCGGCGCAGGCGTGCGGCCAGGTCCCGGTCGAGCTCGATCACGGTCAAGCGATGGCAGCGCTCCAGCAAGGGCTCGGTCAGCGCCCCCAGCCCCGGGCCGATCTCGACCAAGGCCTGTCCGGGCTGCGGGTCGATGGCCCGCACGATGGCATCGAGGACGGTGGTGTCGGTCAGGAAATGCTGACCGAAGCGCTTGCGCGGGATGTGTTTCACAACTCGGGACGCACGCGGATGTCGATGTAGGCCCGCTCGCGAATCTCGCGCGCCCACTCTTCGTAAGCCTGCTCGTACTTGCTCTCTCGCAGCACATTGCGCGCCAGCTCGCGTTGTTCGCGCGGGTCGATGCGGGTCTGGCGGCGATCGGTGACTTGCACCAGGTGCGCGCCGAAGCGCGACAGGAAGGGCTCGGACAGTCGCCCTGTGGGCAATGCGTCCATCACGCGCTCGAATTCGGGCACGAACTGGCCGGGGCTGGCCCAGCCCAGGTCGCCGCCTTGCGAGGCGCTGCCGTCTTCGGAGTATTCGCGGGCCAGCTGCGCGAAACTGGCCTCGCCTTGCTCGATGCGGCGCTTGTATTCGCCCAACCGACGCAAGGCCGTCTCGGCCGACAGCTGCGGCGACAGGCGCAACAAGATGTGCCGAGCGCGTGTCTGGGTGATCCAATCGGCGCTGGCCGAGCGGCGCTCGTGCAGCTTGAGGATGTGGAAGCCCGCACCCGAACGCACCAGCGCCGGCGCCACCTCGCCACTTTGGAGCGGCTCGACGGCCGACACGAAGAGTTCGGGCAGGCGCGATGCCGGCCGCAGGCCGAGGCGCCCCCCGTCCTCACGGGACGCATCGGAATGCGCCCGCACCAGCGCGGCAAAATCGGCTCCGGCGCGGGCCTGGGCCAGCAGACTTTCGGCCTTGGCTCGGCGTTCGGCCACGACGGATTCGCTAGCCCCTTCGGGCACGGCCACGAGCAGTTGGGCAATGTCGTACTCGGCCGCACCGGCCTGACGGGCACGCTGTTGGGCCAAGTAGTCGTCGATTTCCGCCTCGGTCACGCGGATGCGGGCCTGCACTTCGCGCTCGCGCACCCGCTGCAGCAAGATCTGGTCGCGCAGGTTGTTGCGAAAGCGCGCATAGTCCAGCCCCTCGGCGGCCAGACGCTCTCGCAACTGCGGCGCGGTGAGCTGGTTTTGGGCGGCCACATTGGCCACCGCGCGATCGAGTTCGGCCTCGTCCACCCGCACGCCGGTGTCGCGCGCATGCGAGAGCTGGGCCCGCTCGTCGATCAGGGCGTTGACGATCTCGCTGATGAGCTGGGCGCGCGGGGGCAGGCGCGTGCCGTTGCGTGCGGCCTCTTGTTCGATGCTTGCGAGCCGGCGCTTCACGTCACTGAAGGTGACGAGCTCTTGATTGACGACGGCCACGATGTAGTCGCCGCGCAGTTCGGTGCGGTCTTGGGCCCAGGCCCCTGACAGCAGCGTGACGGCAGCGGCGAGCACGACCAGCGGACGCCATGCGGCAAGACGGATGGAGCGGAAAGTCATGGACATGGGGATCCTGGAAGGTGCGCGCGAGTTCATTCGTCGCGCAGCAACTGATAGCCGGGGATATTGTCCCTCAAGGTCTTCAGCGGGTTGCTGCCCAGGCGGGACAGTCCCACGAACTCGAGTTGCAGCATCAGCCGAGTGACGGCTTCTTGCTGGCCGGTGGATCGGCGCTCGGCGACGATGCGCCCGATCCAGCAACCGGAATCGTATTCCAGGCCCAGCAATGAGTCGGTCAGGCGCGATTCGGCCAAGCTGTAGTTCAGCCGGCCCACCCCATACCAGCGGCCGACGCAACCGGCCTGTGCATGGCCACGCGCGCCGGTGTAGATCGGCCATTGCCAACCGATGTCGAGCTGTTCGCTGGCGCCGCGCACGAGACTGTAGCGCGCGCCCACGGTGCGAAAAGGCCCCGGATGGTAGCGCACGGACAGATTGGAGCGCACGGTGCGCTTGATCTCGGGGTTGTACTGCACCGACCCACCCAGCTGCCAATTCGGGATGAGACTGCTGTCGCCCAGCAGCAGCAGGTCGCTGGAACGTTGGGTGAATGGCACGCCTTCGGGAGTGATGCGCTGCTCGGCAAAGAGAAAGCGCTGCGCCACGCCCAGGCGCAAGGCCTCGGCGCCGGTGCTGGGCACGATGAAGCGCGAAGTCGCCCCCGCGGTGGCGGCCCGGACATCGGCCACGCGATCCACGCCAGAGAAGGGGTTGCTGTCGAACAGCGTGGTGAAGTTCAGATCCTTGGCCGCGCTGTCGAAATTGGGCAAGTCTTCCTGGCGGCGATAGGGGGTGTGGACCAGCAGCAGCCGCGGCTCCAGCGTCTGCAAATAGTCACGGCCGAACCAGCGGCTTTCGCGTTCGAACCGCAGTCCGCTATCCAGGCTCACGCTCGGAATCAGCCGGGAGGCGCGTTGGCGGCCGCCCACGAGGCTGGGCTCTTCGAGCCGGTAGGCCGCCGCGTTGAGGGACAGGCGCGGAATGACAAAGACCCCTGCCGTCTCGATCCAGGGCCAGTCGATGCGCGCCAGGGCATGCGTTCGCTGGCCTTCGGGGCGGGTGCTGATCGGCTCGTCGGGCAGTTCGAAACGGTTGTATTCGAGTTCGAGGTCCAGCCGGGGGCCGAAGGCCAGTCCCCAGGATCGACGCATGCCCAGCTGCGGCATGCGCGCATAGGGGCTCTCGATGGGCGCTTCCAGATCCTGCAGCACCTGCCAGCGCTGGATGCGAGCATAGGCCTGCCATTGACCGGCCCCGCCCCAGTCGGCCTGGGCATCGCTGGCCAGCAGCCGCGGCGTGAGCCCCGGGATGTTGCGCTCGAAGTCCTTCCAGTAGTCGTCGTCCGAGGCGCGGGTGTGCGTCCAGCGGTAGCGCCCTTGCAACGGCAAGGCGCCGCGGTGTTGCAGGTGCAGCAGGTGGCGGGCCTCACCGAAGCTGCGGTCTTCGGGCATCAGGTTGAATTGCAGCTCCCCGGCATGGGCCGGCGTGAGATAGCGCAGCTCACTGCCCAGGAAGGCGCCGCGGCGCGTGGCGATGCCCGGGGTGAGCGTCATGTCCAGCTGAGGCGCGATGTTCCAGTAGTAGGGCACGGCCAGCTCCAGGCCGCTGCGGCTGTCCAGGTTGAGCGAAGGCGGCAGCCAGCCCGATTTGCGCGCGTCCGACACCGGAAAGCTCAGCACCGGCGCGCCGAGGATGGGCACCCCGTAGAAGCGCAGCACCGCCCCCGTGGCCAGGCCCTCGTTGTGTTCGAAGTCGAGCTTGACGCCGCTGGCCTCCAACACCCAGGCGTACTGGCCCGTATCGTCGGGCGTGCAGCTCGAATAGCTGGCATCGATGGCCGCCACGCGATGGCGACCGAGGAAGTCCAGCCGTGCGGCCTGCCCTCCTGCGCCGGTCACGGCGAAATGGTAGGCCGGATGCAGAAAGAAGCCTTCGTAGCGTTCGACCTGGAGCTGCACCTCCGGGCCGCTGAAGACATTGCCATCGCGCCGAATCTCGACATGGCCGCTGGCCTTGGCCACGCCGTCGCGATGGTCGTAGGACAGGCGGTCGGCACGGATCTGCACCGGCCCTTGTGTCAGTTCGACCTCGCCCTCGGCCGTGGTGGTCTGCCCAGTGCGGCCGCTGAGCTCACGCGCCCGAATCACGATGGGTGCGGCCGGGGCTGCCGCTTGCGCTGGCGAAGACGAGGCGGGCTGCGCGTGCAGGTCGGTCAGCGCAACGACGAGCGCCGTCAGGCAGGCGGCACCGCCATGCAGGCGGCCACGATGAGGAAGCAGCGAAGCAAGGATCGGGCGGCTTGACAAGGCAAATCAGCAGTCGAAACGCCACGTCGGCCACCTCGGCAGGCGCCGAGGCTGCCGGCAGCGGTTTGTAGAATCGGCGGATTATTCCACGTCGCCGCAGGCCGACCCGCCCGGCCCCGACTTTCTGCACACCCCTGCCCATGAATGCCAGCGTGTCCCCGCCGCTTCGCACCGAAGCCGCCCCCGTGACCTGGCCAGACCCCGCCCGCGAAGCGGCCTTCAGGGCCTGGCTCGCCAGTCTGCGCGGCTTCGAGCTGGACCCTGCCAGCCTGCGCGCGGCCAGCGCGGATGCGAGTTTTCGGCGCTACCTGCGACTGGACGGACCGAACGGCCCGCGCATCGTGATGGATGCGCCGCCCACGCACGAGGACTGCCGACCCTTCGTCGCCTTGGCGCGGCTGTTGCGACAGGCCGGTCTGCAGGCCCCCGAAGTGCTGGCCTGGAACGAGGCCGAGGGCTTCATGCTGCTGTCCGACCTGGGCTCGACCACCTACTTGCAGGCCGTGCAAGCCCACCCGGAACGGGCCGACGCGCTGTACCGGGACGCGTTGCGGGCCCTGGTGCGTTTGCAAGGCATTCCAGCGGCCGAGCAGGTGCCGGCCTACGACCGCACCTTGCTGTGGCGCGAGATGGAGCTTTTTCCCCAGTGGTACGTCGCCCGTCACCAAGCCATGGCCTTGAGCCCCCAAGATCAGGCGGTGCTGCACGCCAGTTTCGAGCTGTTGTCGGCCAATGCGTTGGCCCAGCCGCGTGTGCTGGTGCATCGCGACTACCACAGCCGCAACCTGATGGTCTGTGGGGAGCCGGGCGAGCCCACCAATCCCGGGGTGCTGGACTTCCAGGATGCGGTGTGGGGGCCGATCACCTATGACTTGGTCTCGCTGTTGCGCGATGCCTATGTCGAATGGGAAGAAGCGCAGCAAATCGACTGGGCCGTGCGGTATTGGGAAGCCGCCCGTCGCGCCGGCCTGCCGGTGCATGCCGACTTCGGCGAGTTCTGGCGCGACTTCGAGTGGATGGGCTTGCAACGCCATTTGAAAGTGCTGGGCATTTTCTGCCGCTTGTTCCACCGCGACGGCAAGGACGGCTACCTCAAAGACCTGCCCTGGGTCTGGCGCCAGGCCCACCACGTGGCCTGTCGCTACCGAGAATTCGCCGCCCTGGCGCGGCTGCTGGAGAAAGTGGCCGGGCAAGAACGCCAGGTGGGCTACACCTTCTGAATCACCGCGCGACGCCGCCGGCCCGGGATGGTCGGGCCTGCGCGGCCCTCAGGCCAGTGCGGCCCGCAAGGCAGCCTCGCCCCGAGGCGCGCCACACCAGCTCGACGGCGTCTGGCAGCCAGCGGCCTCCAGCCAGGGGTCGCGGTCCTCGCCGCCGAAGGTGTCGACCAGGAAATCCAGGAACACCCGCGTGCGGGCCGGCAGATGCTTGCGAGTGGGGATGGCCGCATAGATGCGGGTGGTCAAGACCTGCCATTGCGGCAACACGCGCTCCAATGCGCCTTCGATCAAGGCGTCGGCCACCACGAACGACGGCAAACCGGCCACGCCCATGCCGGCCAGCGCCGCGGCATACGTGGTGTCCAGATGCGAGGAAGCCAGCACCGGCATGCCCGGCTCCAAGGTCACCGCTTCGAGCGCCTGGCCGCGCTCGTCCACCCCGCGCTGGAAGGTGATGCCGCCTTGCACGAGGCTCGGCGGCGGCAGCAAGGACTCGTGCTGCAGCAAATCCTGCGGATGCTGGGGCCGACCGCGGCGCTGCAGATACTGCGGCGCTGCGCAAGTCACCACCTCCGAGCGCGCCAAGCGGCGAGCCACGAAATGTCCGTCCAGCGGCTTGCGGCCAAGCATCAGGATGCTGACATCGTGCGACTCGTGCACCGTCTCCACCGGGCCGGGCACGGTCAGCTCCAAGGTGATGCGCGGAAACTGCTGTCGGAAGCGCGGCAGATGCTTGGCCAGCTGATGCACCGCAAACGCCGGTGGGCACACCACGCGCAAGTGCCCGCTGGGTTCACGCACGGCCGCCTGCGCCAAGGCCTCGGCCTCGTCGATGTCACTCAGGATCTGGCGCACGCGATCCAAATAGGCCTCGCCGGTGTCGGTCAGGCTGAGCCGCCGCGTGGTGCGCTGGATCAAGCGCGCCCCCAAATGGGCTTCCAGATCGGCCACCGCCCGCGTCACCACGGCTGCCGACAGATCCAAGGCCCGCGCAGCCGCGGCAAAGCCGCCGCACTCGATCACCTTGGCAAATATGCGCATGGACTGCAATCGATCCATTTCAAGTCCTGAGTTCCTTGCAGATTCAGCAATTGTTCATTGAAGCACAAGACGTTTTTCCTCCTAGGGTTAACCCCTAAAGTTCGTTCCGTCGATGAACGCGACGCCGGCAACGAGCCGGGTCGCTCAGCGAGGGGCCGCTCAGGATGAGCCCGATCGGCCCGATTCGGTAACCCTCACCAGGAGCTGTCACCATGCAAGCCAAGACTCTGATCGCCACCGCCGTGTTTGCCGGTTTCGCCGCCGGTGCTTTTGCTCAAGAAGCCACGGTGTTCGACATTCCCACCACATCGCAGCTGACCCGCGCCGAGGTCAAAGCGCAAATCCGTCAAGCCGACCCGGCCGTGCTGTATGCCGGCGAGGCCACGGTGTTTGCCGACAACGCCAAGGCCACTGCCGGCCGCAGCCGCGAAGAAGTGCGCGCCGAAGCGCGCCAAGCGCTGCGCGACGGCGTGAGCTTCGGCGGCGAAGCCACCCTGTTCCCGCAAGAGCAGTTCGCCAGCGTGCGCACCCGCGAGGAAGTGCGCGCCGAAGCGATCGAGCACCTGCGCCGTCAGCGGCACGGCAGCTGATCGACACGGTCGGGGCGGGGCGGCATTTGGCACACTGCGGCCCATGCCCCGCGTGCATGTCGATCTCGCGCTGGCCTGTGGCCAGCAGCTGACCCTCCCGCCCGGACCGTCCCGGCATGTGCAGGTCTTGCGCCTGCAAGCCGGCGACGGTCTGGTGCTTTTCAACGGCCAAGGTGGCGAATGGGTCGCCACCATCACCCGCATGGGCCGTCAGGCCGTGGACGTGCGCATCGATCGCCATCTGGACATCGAGCGCGAGCTGCCACGCCGCATCACGTTGGCCGTGGGCATGCCGGCCAACGAGCGCATGGACACGCTGGTGGAAAAGGCCACCGAACTGGGGGCCGCAGCCTTGCTGCCGCTGGTGTGCGAGCGCTCGGTGCTGCGCCCCACGGGCGAACGCGCGCAGAAAAAACAAGCCCATTGGCAGGCCGTGGCCGTGGCCGCCTGTGAGCAAAGCGGGCGCAACCGTGTGCCCATGGTCGAGCCGGTGCGTGGGTTGCGCGAGGCGCTGGGGCGGCTGGAGGCCGGCATGCAGCGCTGGGTGCTCAGCCTGCGTGAGGAGGCCACGCCCTTGCCGCTGGCGCTGCGCGAGCTGCCTGCGCAGGCCCCCCTGGTGTTGCTCAGCGGCCCGGAAGGCGGCTTGAGTCCAGCAGAAGAAGACCTGGCCCGTGCACACGGTTTTCGTCCCGTGAACCTGGGACCGCGTGTGCTGCGTGCCGAAACCGCCCCGCTGGCGGCGTTGGCGGCGTTGGCCATGGTCTGACGCCCCCGCGCGTCGGCGCCCCCCGTCCGGCGGTGCCCACACCGCCCTGCCCGCCCGCCTGGGCCGCCATGGCGTGGACCTGATGGGCCGCCTCAGTCGCGCAACAGCGCGGCCTTCCAGGCGTGCACGCGCTGATGCTGTGTTCCCAGCCCACTGATGCCCAGACGCAGCTCATCGCCCTCGCGCAAAAATCGCGGGGGCTTGGCGCCCATGCCCACGCCCGGCGGGGTGCCGGTGCTGATCAAGTCGCCGGGGCGCAGGGTCATGAAGTGGCTGATGTAGCTGATGAGCTGGGCCACGCCAAAGACCATGGTGCGGGTATTGCCGCGCTGGCGCGGCTGGCCGTTGAGGTCGAGCCACAGATCCAGGGCCTGCGGGTCGGCCACCTCGTCGGCCGTGACCAGCCAGGGCCCCACCGGACCGAAGGTTTCGCAGCCCTTGCCTTTGTCCCATTGTCCGCCGCGCTCCAATTGGTATTCACGCTCGGACAGATCGTTGACCACGCAGTACCCGGCCACGTACTGCAAAGCCTCGTGCGGGCTGACATAGCGCGCCGTGCGGCCGATCACGACGCCCAGCTCCACTTCCCAATCGCTCTTGAGCGAGCCTTGCGGCAGCACGATGGGGTCGTTCGCTCCGACCACGCAGTCGTTGGGCTTGAGGAAAAGAATGGGCTCCTTGGGCACGGGCATGCCCGCCTCGGCCGCGTGATCGCTGTAGTTCAACCCCACGCAGACGAACTTGCCCATGCCGGTCCATGGTGGGGCCACACGCCCAGGCGCCTCGACCACGGGCAGCGCCTGCACATCGAGCCGCCGCAAGGCCTCCAAGCCCTCCGGCATGAGGGTCTGGGCGGTGATGTCGGTCATCACCCCGGACAAATCGCGCACCCGGCCCTGTGCGTCGACCAGGGCCGGGCGCTCACGCCCCGGCTCACCATATCGCATCAGCTTCATCGCATCTCATCCTGGGGGCCAGGCATCGCCGCGATCACCGCAGCCACCGCGGCGGTGAGCTTCTTGCCATAGGGCACGTGCAAAAACTCGTTGGGCCCGTGCGCATTGCTCTTGGGGCCAAGCACGCCGCAGACCATCATCTGTGCCGTGGGAAAGCCCTGCTGCAGCAAATTCATCAACGGGATGGTGCCGCCTTGGCCGATGAAGCCCACCGGCGCGCCATAGAAGGTTTGGGACGCCCCCTCCAGCGCCTGATGCAGCCAGGGCGCCAGCGTCGGCGCATTCCACCCGCTGGCCACACCGGCGTCGGGCTGAAAGGTCACCTTGGCTTGATACGGCGGGTCGGCTTCGAGCAGGGCTTTGAGGTCCTGCGCCGCCTGCACGGCATCGACCAGCGGCGGCAGGCGCAGCGACAGCTTGAAGGCCGTGTAAGGCCGCAGCACATTGCCGGCGCTGCCCAGCGGCGGCAAGCCTTCGGCGCCGGTGACGCTGAGGGTGGGCCGCCAGGTCCGCCGCAGCAGTGCCTCGGTGGGATCGGTCGTGGTGGGCAGAGTGACGGCGCCTTCGGCCCCGCAGGCCCAGGGGTAGCGCTTCCAAACTTCCTCGCCCAGGATGCGCGCGGTGGCCTGCGCCTGTTCGATGCGCTCGGCCGGAATCTCGCAGTGAAAGCTCTGCGGCCACAAACGGCCGGTCGCGCTGTCCTCCAGCCGGTCCAGCAGGCGACGCAGGATGCGGAAGCTGGACGGCACCAAGCCGCTGGCATCGCCCGAGTGCACGCCCTCGGTGAGCACTTCGACTTTGAGCACGCCGCTGACCATGCCGCGCAGCGAGGTGGTCAGCCACAGCTGGTCGTAGTTGCCGGCGCCGGAGTCGAGGCACACCACCAGGCCGACGTGGCCCAGACGCGGGCGCAAGGCATCGATGTAGGACGGCAGGTCGTACGAGCCGCTTTCCTCGCAGGTTTCGATCAGGCCCACCACGCGCGGGTGCGCGATGCCCTGGCGCTGCAAGGCCAGCAGCGCGGTGATGGCGGCATAGACCGCATAACCATCGTCGGCCCCGCCGCGGCCATAGAGCTTGCCGTCTTCGTATTTGGGCGTCCAGGGGCCAAGGTCGGCGCGCCAGCCGCTGAACTCGGGCTGCTTGTCCAGATGGCCATACATCAGCACGGTCTCGGTGCTGCCCGCTTTGGTGGCCGGCACCTCGAAGAACAGCACCGGCGTGCGCGGTCGCCCGGCCGCATCGCTCAGGCGCACCACCTCCAGCTTCAGACCCGCCACCTTTTGGCTCTCGACCCAGGCCGCCGCACGGCGAATCACCGTCTCGATGTGCTGGTTTTCGATCCACTGTGGATCGAAGGCCGGCGACTTGGCCGCAATGGCGATGTAGTCGGTCAGCTGCGGGATGATCTCGCGGTCCCAGGCCTCGTCGACGAAGGCTTGCAGGCTGCCAGCGTCGGCCAGCGGGTCCCGCGGCAGGCGATCGGGGGCGTTCATGTGGCGCTCCTTCAAACGGCGTCAGGAGGAATCCACACAGTGTAGTCCGCCCCGACGGACCCCGCCGCGCCGGCGATGGTTCAGAGGTGAACCTTCGCTCAGTCCCGCGGACGCGGCAGACGAGCGCCCAGCCAGGCCCGCATCACATCGAACACCCGCTCGCGCGCCTCCAGTGGCTCGTTGAGCAACTCGTGGAAATAGCCCTCGAACGGATGCGCCTGCACCAGGTCTTGAGGCGCGAGCGCCGCAAAGGTGGCGCTGCCGGCCGGGCGCACCAAGCGGTCGGCCGTGGCCCACATCAGCAGCGTGGGCACTTTCCACTGCGATGCGCAGGCACGCACGAACTCGCCGCCTTGCAACAAGAAGTTCACCAGGCGCGGCGTGATCCGGTCATGCACGAGCGGATCGCTCTTGTAGGCCACCACCACGTCCGGGTCGCGCGAGATGCCGTTGGCATCCAGCCCATTGGGCAGTTGCAGCGTGGGGGTGAGCTTGTAACTGGCTTTGAGGGCGGCCAGCTGCAGCGCCGACAGGCCGATGTCCAAGGCCGGAGACGACAACATCACGGCGTCCACGGGCCGCAACTGGCCGGCCACCAAGCGCGCCACCGTGAGCCCGCCCATGCTGTGACCGAACAGCACCAAGGGCCCTGGATGCTGCTGACGCACGTGGTCGATCACGCCGGCCAGATCGGTCAGTAGATCGTCATCTTTTTGCAAGCTGCCGCGCGGCCCCAGCGACAAACCATGGCCACGGTGATCGTAGCCCACGACCTGGAAGCCCCAGTCACGCAGGCGCATGGCCACGTGTTCATAGCGCGCGCTGTGCTCGCCCAGCCCATGCACGATCAACACGACGGCGCGCGCAGCGCCCTCGGGGGCAGGCCAAGTGCGCAAGCTCAGCAAAGTGCCATCGTAGGCCGACAGCGTGGAGACGGTGGCGGTGGAGGCATGGGTCATGTGGCGCTCGGGTACACAATGGAGAACCGGCTGGACTATGCTTGCTGGACCTGCGACTGTCCAGTCCCAGGAACCCGATGGTCTGCGCCGCTTGCGAGGCCACACTTGCGGTTTGCCCCATTTTCACGCCCCCCATGACCCCCAGGACTCCCTCCCACCCGCTGTTGGAAATCGGCATCGCCATCGTGGTGCCGGCGCTGATCTTGATGAAGCTCAGCGATGCGCAACACCTCGGGCCGGCCCGCGCGCTGGTGCTGGCTTTGGCGTTTCCGCTCGGCTGGGGGTTGTACGAAGGTCTGCGCAAGCGGCACCTCAGTTGGATAGCCGTGCTGGGCCTGCTGAGCACCTTGCTGACCGGCGGCATCGGTCTGTTACAGCTGGATGCCCAATGGCTGGCGGTCAAGGAGGCGGCCGTGCCAGGCCTCATCGGCCTGGTGGTGTTCGCCTCGGCGTTCACGCGCACGCCGCTGATCCGCGCGCTCGTCTACAACGACACGGTGCTGGATGTGCAGCGGGTCCAACGCCATCTCGAAGAACGCGGCCATGTGCAGGCCTTCGAAGCACGGCTGCGCACCGGCACGCTGCTTGTGGCCGGCACCTTTGCGTTTTCTGCGGTGATGAACTATGCGCTGGCGCGCTGGATCGTCACCAGCCCCGCGGGCACCGAAGCGTTCAATGAGGAACTCGGGCGGCTCACCCTCGTGAGCTACCCGATGATCGCGCTGCCTTCGATGCTGATGATGGCGGGCGTGCTGTACTACCTGGTGCACGGCGCGCGTGCGCTCACCGGGCTGACACTCACCGAAATGCTCCACCACGGCGAGGATGCCGCCCGCCAGGGCTGAACGCTCACCAGGGCGCCGCGTCGGCCTCGGTCGGCGTGGGGTCGAACCCGGGGCGCGGGGCCGCCGCCGTCGCACCGGGCTCCTGCTCGCCACCCAGCGCCTCGATGAGGTCGGGGATCAGGCGGCGCAGTTCTGCGGTGGCAATCGCCACATCGGCATCGAAGGCCTCGTCAGCCCCCACGCTGGGGCGGTCTTCGTACACACCGTCCAGGAAATCCAACCGCTTGAGTTGCAAGCCTTCGGTGAGCACGAAGGACACGCGTTCGGCCCAGGTCAGCGCCAGCCGCGTCGGCCGTTTGCCAGATTGGATGTGCGCACGCACCTCGTCGATGTCGAGCCGATGGCGCGCATAGCGCACCACCGATTTCATCTCATCGTCCGATTTGAGCTCGCATTCACGGTCCACGGTGAAGCCGGCCGCCGGCTCGCCGCTGAGCAGCCAGTCCGACATCAAGGCCTGCGGTGAGACCGCGGTGTGGATCTGCCGCACCTCGAATCCTGGCAGGGCCTTGACCAACAGCGTGACCACCTCTTCGGCGCGCGCTGCGCTGCTGGTGTCGATGGCCAACAAATGCCGTGCCGGATCGATCCACACCCACCGCGTAGAGGCTCGCGTGAACGCCTGCGGCAACAGTTCGAGCGCGGCTTGCTCGCGCAATTCTTTCATCTGCTTGCGCCCGGGCTTGCGGCCGGTGCTGTGCTCGATGTGTTGCGCGATGTCATCGGCGCGTTCGCGCACGACCGCACTGGGCAACAGCTTGCGCTGGACTTTCAGGCGCAGCACCCATTGACCATCGACGGCTTCCAGCAGCGGCCCGTGGGCCAGGCCGCGCGGCGGCACCCACCCGGCCGATTGCAGCTGCGCGGCGCCGCAAGGCTGAAACACGTCTTTTTGCAGCAGGTCTTCCACCTGCGAGGAAGAGGCCGACCATGCGGCCCCGATGCGAAACAAGCTCAGGTTCTTGAACAAGGGCGACCCTCTGTCAACGCAAAAGCGGGCAAAAGCGGGAAAAAAGCCCGCATTGTCCACGCACAGCCGTCAGTCCGAAGTTGCCCAGCGGATGCGTCCACGCGCACGCTCGTTCAAACGCTCGCGCAGTGGGGATGCCATCGCTTCGCTCAAGCAATAGACCAGCCTCACCTCCTGGCCATGGGCCACCTCGACCAGCTCGGCCCCTGCCGCATCGAAGCTGGTTCGCACCCATCCCTCCAGCGCATACGGCACGATGCAAGACAAACGCACCCAGCGCTGCAATGGCACCTTCTGCGCCCGCTGCAAAGCCTGCGCCACCGTGTCGGTGTAGGCCCTGACCAAGCCACCGGCACCCAGCTTGACGCCGCCGAAGTAGCGCACCACGGTCGCCAACACGCCGTGCAAGTCATGATGCCGCAACACCTCCAGCATCGGGCGACCCGCCGTCCCGCTGGGCTCACCATCGTCATTGGCGGCCGACTGCCCGCCGGCGAGCAAGGCCCAACACACATGAGCCGCCCCGGGATGCGCCGCCCGCAGTTCGGCCACCCGCGCCAGTGCGGCCACGCGGTCGGCCACGGGCTCGACGCAGCCCAAGAATCGGCTTTTCTTGACGATCAGTTCACTGTGGGCCGCAGTTGCCAAAGTCCAAGGCATGGTAGAAGTCACTGCGTGGCGACCGCTTGGCGCAAGGCCTGCTCGAACACCTCCACCGGCTGAGCGCCCTGGATCAGAAACCGGTCGTTCAGAATGAACGAGGGCACGGCGCGAAGGCCCTGCCGGGCATAGAAGCGCTGGCGCTGACGCACCTCGGCCGCATACGCCTCACTGTGGAGGATGTCGCGCGCCTGTTGCGCATCCAGGCCCACGGCCTGTACCACCCGCCGCAGCACCGCCGCATCGCTTGGGTCCTGGCCTTCGGTGAAGTAGGCGACGAACAGCGCCTTTGTCAGCCGGTGCTGGGCCTCATCGCCCTGACTGCCGGCCCAATACAGCAAGCGGTGCGCATCGAAGGTGTTGACGATGCGGCTGCACTGATCCATGTGGAAGGTGAAACCCACGCTGCGGCCGCGCTGGCGGATCAGCTCGCGGTTGGCCGCCACTTGCTCGGGCCTCAGGCCGTATTTCTGCGCGAGGTGCTCGCCAATGTCCTGCCCGGTGCGCGGCATGTCCGAGTTCAACTCGAAAGGCTGGACGTGCAGTTGCAGCGGCACGCTGGGGGCCACGCGTTCGATCGCCCGCTCCAGGGCGCTCAAGCCGATGGCACACCAGGGGCAGACGATGTCGGAGACGAAATCGATCTTCATCCCCACGATTGTCCCTGCGTTCGCGGCGCGCGCCCAGAAGAACTACAACGTCACCCCGGCATGCTCGGCGGGCTGGGCCGGGCTGCGGCCGGCGTCCAGCCGAGGTCGGGCCAGCCGCACCGTGCACCAGAAGGTGCTGCCCTGTCCCACTTGGCTGTCCACGCCGATGTCGCCTCCCATTTGTTGCACCAGCATGCGCGTGATCGCCAAACCCAAGCCGGTGCCTGGGCGTTGGGCTTCACCGCCATCGTGCACCTGCACGTACGGCTGAAACAGCCGGGCGATTTGTTGTTCGTTCAGGCCCGGCCCGCTGTCGCGAACCCGGATGCACAGCGTGAGGCTCTGCTCGTCGCCGTCACGCTGTTCAACGGTCAAAGCAACCACGCCTCGATCGGTGAACTTGATGGCATTGGATACCAAGTTCAACACCACTTGCCGTAAGCGCACCGCATCCCCACGCACCGCTCTGGGCACCCCGGCATAGTCGTGCTCGAACTGCAACCCCTTGGCCTGCGCCTTGGTGTCCATGATCGACACCACGCTGCCCAATGCATCGTGCAAGTCGAACACTTCATCGGCCAGCTTGAACATGCCCGCTTCGATCTTGGACAGATCCAGCACATCGTTGACGATGTCCAGCAGATGTCGGGCCGCATCGTCCAGCATGCGCAGCTGCCGCTCACGCTGGTCAGTGGCCAAGCCATGCTGGAGCATGTACGAGATGCCGATGATCGCGTTGATCGGTGTTCTGATCTCGTGGCTGAACATCGCGACGAAGCGGCCCTTGGCCAGATTGGCCTGCTCGGCCTGTTGTTTGGCGGCTTGCAACTCTTCGGTGCGCTGGCGCACGCGCTGCTCCAGTTCGTCACGATGCTGCATGACTTCTTGGATGCGCTGCTGCAATGCAGCATGCATCTGCGCCAAGGCATCGGCCAGGATGTCGATTTCATCGAAGATCCGCTGAGGGGGCTGCCAATCGGCCGTGACCCCCTGCCGGTATCGCTGCGCCGCGGCAGACAGCTGACCCAGCCTGCGCGTCAATCGCCCGCTGATCCACCACATCCCGGCGGTCAGCACCCCCATGCCCGCCAACACCATGACGATCCAACGCCACGACCATGCCGGGGTGGCCACCCAACCGCGTTGCGGGTCGTACAGCACCACCACCTGCCCCAATGAAGTCTGACCATTGGCGCCCCAATACACGGGGGCCGAGGCCGTCCACTGCCATCCCCACTGGGGCCAGCTCGCCAGATGGGGCGCTGGCCGCTGCCACAGCGAGGCGAACACGGCCGGCGGCCACTGCGGTGGATCGAGGTCTGGAGGCGCGGCGAAGATGTCGCCGTCTTCGGACACCAGCAACACCCGCCGGCCCGAGGACTCGTCGTCTGCCAAGGGGGCCAGATATCGGCCCACGGCCTCCCAATCCACCCAACTGACCAGGTGTCCGTGCGATCGACCGTCAGGCCCCACGATGGGCACGGCCACCGCCATCAACAAAGGGGGACGGGACCGCGAATCGAGCGGTAGATAGGGTTCCAGCGCCGGCACACGACGCGGGGCTTGGACCGACACCGCCGCACGCGCGTCCAGACTCTGCGCCAGCGGGTAAGCCTGCCCCTCCAACAAGTGGCCCGTCGAGGCCACCACCCGGCCATCCGGAGCGACCCAGGCCAGCCAGACCGTCCCCCAGGGGAAGTACACACGGGCCTGCTCCAACCTCATGCGCACGAAGCTGGCCTCCATCAAGCCGCTGGCCAGTTCCGGCTGGCTGGCCAAGACGCCCAGCGACTCGGCTTGTTGCGCCACGGCCTGGCGCAGCACGCTGCTGAACAGTTGCGCCTGTTGTTCGACCGCACGTTGGACGATGAGGGTCGTTCGGCCGCGCTGATCCAGCCACACGGCGGCCGACATCGCCAGCGCAAAGCCCATCGCACACAGCGCCGCCACCCACGCGATGCGCGCACGCACGCTATGGCGAGGATCGATCCGGCCGATCAGACGCTCGACACCGTTCATCCTCGCCTCCGCATCATCGTCCTTGCTCGAGGAGGGCCGACTTGGCTACGATCGGTAGCCGCACCGCCCCTTCTCTGCCTCCACGCCATCGCCATGCCGTCATGCCACCACGTCGATTCGGCCATGGGGCCTACCGCGTTGCGCCAAGCATGCGCATGGGTAAAGCACACAGGATACGGCGCGCGACGGGTTTCTGACAAGCTGCGAGTTTGGGCGATCGCCGGCAGTGGGCTTGCGCTGCTGCTGGGACTCTCGGCCCCGATCTCACGGGCGCAACCGAAGGACGATCCACCGCGCGAGCTGGTCATTGCCACGGTCAACAACCAACACATGTTGCAGCTGCAGCGGCTCAGCCGTCATTTCGTGGCCGCCCACGCCCCGGTGCGCCTGCGCTGGGTCACCTTGGACGAAGACCAGCTGCGCCAAGTCGTCAGCCGGGATGTGATCAAAGGCGAAGGCCGGTTCGATGTGGTCACGCTGGGCAATTACGAGTCGCAGTCCTGGGCCACACAACCCTGGTTGGCTCGCCTGCACCCCTCGGCGGCCTATGAGGAGGACGAGATCCTGCCCAGCGTGCGGCGGGCCCTCAAGCAAGGAGACTCCTGGATCGCGCTGCCGTTCTATGCGGAAAGCAACATGACCATCGCACGGCGAGACTTGCTGGCGGCCGCTGGTGTGCCATGGCATGAACGGCCGTCGTGGGATGACATCCGTCGATGGGCGCAACGCCTGCATCGACCCGACCAGGGCATCTACGGGGTGTGCTTGCGCGGCAAGCCCGGCTGGGGTCAGAACATGGCTCTGTTGACGACCATGGCGCACACCTACGGCGCGCGCTGGTTCGATCCGCAATGGCGACCTGAACTGACCTCGCAGGCATGGCACACCGCCCTGACCCACTATCAAGAACTGCTCACACAGTACGGCCCCCCGGATGCGGCGGCCAATGGATACAACGAGAACCTCGCGCTGTTTGCTGCCGGGCGTTGCGCCCTGTGGGTCGATGCCACGGTCGCCGGCTACACCTTGGAGCACCCCGAGTTGTCGCGCGTGGCCGGGCAGGTGGCCTATGCGGCCGCGCCGGTGGGGCAACACCTCGAAGGCTCGCAATGGCTGTGGATTTGGGCTTTGGCCGTTCCGGCCAGCAGCCGCCAGCCCGAGCTGGCGCGGCGTTTCGTCGAATGGGCTACGTCGGCCGACTATCACCGGCTGGCCGCCCGCGAGGCGGGCTGGTCGGCCGTTCCTCCGGGGGTGCGCCGGGGGCTCTACGAACAGGCGGCGTTTTTGGCCCGCTTCCCCCATGCCCGGGTCGAGCAGGCGGCCCTCGAAACCGCCGACCCCCTCCGCCCCACCGCCCTGCCGGTGCCTTACGTGGGCATCCAGTGGGTGGGCATTCCGGAATTTCAAGCCCTGGGAACGGCGGTCGGGCATTTGCTGGCCCTGACCTTGCCGCCGCAGCGTCGAGCCGTGTCCGAGCAACTCACCCAGGCGCAACGCCTCGTGCGAACGCAGATGCAGCAGGCCGGCTACTTGAAACCGCCGTGAAGCGCCTCAGCCGCGCGTGAATTTGAACACGGCCACGCTGGCCAGCAGGTTGGGCCGACGCCGGACCACGCGCCCGGCCTGGATGCCAAAGGCATCGAGCACTTGCAGACCGTTCTTGCGCGCCAGCACCTCGAAGTCGGCATAGGTGCCCACGCGGATGTTGGGCGTGTCGTACCACTCGTACGGCAGCACGCGCGTCACCGGCATGCGCCCCAAAGCCACCTGTAGCCGATTGGGCCAGTGGGCAAAGTTGGGGAAGCTCACGATGCCGATGCGGCCCACGCGAGCCGTCTCACGCAGCATGGTCTCGGTGTTGCGGATGTGTTGCAGGCTGTCCAGTTGCAACACCACGTCGAAGCTCTGGTCCTCGAACATCGCCAGACCTTGTTCGAGATTGAGCTGCAAGACATTGACGCCTCGCTGCACGCAGGCCAGCAGCTTGGCGTCGTCGATTTCGACGCCGTAGCCAGTACACCCCTTGCGGTCGCGCAGCAACGCGAGCAACTCGCCATTGCCGCAGCCCAGGTCGAGGACGCGCGAGCCCTCGGGCACGAGTTCGGCGATCAGCTCCAGGTCTTTCCGTTCGCTCATGCCAGCTCCTTGGCAATGCGCTCGAAATAGGCCCGCACCACACCGTGGTAGCGGGCATCGTCGAGCAAGAAGGCATCGTGCCCGTGGGGAGCGTCGATCTCGGCGTAGCTCACCTCGCGGCGGTTGTCCACCAGCGCCTTGACGATCTCGCGCGAGCGCGCCGGCGAAAACCGCCAATCGGTGGTGAAGCTGACGACCAGAAACTTCGCCTGCGCCGCGGCCATGGTGCGCGTCAGATCACCGCCGTGCTCGGCGGCCGGATCGAAATAGTCCAGCGCCCGGGTGATCAGCAAATACGTGTTGGCATCGAAGTACTCGCTGAATTTGTCTCCTTGATAGCGCAGATAGCTCTCGATCTGGAACTCGATTTCCTGAGTGCTGTAGCCGAGTTCGGCCGCGCGCAGCTGCCGGCCGAATTTCTGCTCCATCACATCATCACTGAGATAGGTGATGTGGCCGATCATGCGCGCCACGCGCAAGCCACGCTTGGGCACCACGCCGTGGCGGTAGTAGTGCCCGCCATGAAAGTCCGGGTCGCTGATGATCGCGCGGCGTGCCACTTCGTTGAAGGCGATGTTCTGCGCGGAAAGATTGGGGGCGGTGGCAATGGCGATGCAATGGCGCACGCGGCGCGGGTAACGCAGACTCCAGGCCAGGGCCTGCATGCCACCCAGGCTGCCGCCAATGACCGCAGCCAATTGGTCGATGCCCAATCGGTCGAGCAAGCGGGCCTGCGCATCGACCCAGTCTTCCACGGTCACCACCGGAAAATCCGCCCCGTAGGGCTGGCCGGTGGCCGGATTGATGTGCATCGGCCCCGTCGAGCCAAAGCAGGACCCCGGATTGTTCACGCCGATGACGAAAAAGCGGTCGGTGTCCAGCGGCTTGCCTGGGCCCACGAGGTTGTCCCACCAGCCTTCACTGCGCGCCTGGCCCTCGTAGGTGCCAGCCACATGGTGCGAGGCATTGAGCGCATGACACACCAGCACGGCATTGCTCTTGTCGGCATTGAGCGTGCCGTAGGTCTCGTACACCAAGGTGTAGTCGGCCAGCGCGCAGCCGCAGCGCAGTGGCAACGGCTCGGCAAAATGCATCGCCTTTGGAACGACGTGTCCGATCGATCGTGAAGTCATGAGGCCCCAAACGACAAACCCGGCATCACGCTGAAGGTGAGGCCGGGTCGCCGTGCCCCCTTTAGCTGCATTTCTAAAGCGCCCGCAAGCCGGACAAATCGGCGCTGAAGTTCAAAGTATAGCCCCTGGCGTCACCTCGAACACCCGCATCGCATCGAAACCATCGCGCTCGCCCTTGTGGGCATAGCCCAGCGGATTGGCCACCACCCGGCAGCGCCAAGGGCGGCCATGGACGGTGCCTTCGGCGACATAGTCCACCCGGCAGTGCAGATGGCCATGCATCCACAGCTGCGCGCAAGGCAGCAAGTCGTCCAGCGCATTGCAAAAGCCGGCCGTGCCCGGCACCAAGCCATAGCGAGGATCGGCGCTGCGCAAAGAAGGCGCGAAATGCGTCACGACCACCGTGGGGCCGTCGAAGGACGTGCTCAAGGTCTCGCGCAGCCAGTGCTGACACTGGCGCCCGAGTTCAGCCAGGTCCTCGGCCAGTTGAGGCCGGCCCTGATGCAAGCTGGTGTTCTTGCGCAGATAGAAGTTCGCGGCTCGATAGGCTTTCTCGCGCTGCTGCTGCTGGCGCGCGGCATCGGCCTGCGGGTCGACCAGGGCTTCGAAATCCGTCCACAGCGTCGTGCCCACGAAGCGCACGCCGTCGATCACCACGGTTTGGCGCTCCAGCCACGTGATGCCCAGGCGTTCACAGGCCTCGCGCAACCTGGCATGGGCCTCCTCGTGCTCCAGCCCATCGTACTCGTGGTTGCCTGGCACGTAGAGCACCGTGGCCCAGGGTCCATGACCTGGCGCAAAACGAGCCAGCCCGAAGTCGGGCTCGTCCAGGCGCGAACCCGCCTGGTAAGAGCCGATGTCCCCGGCCAACACGAGCAGGTCGGCCCCCGGTGCGGCTTGGGGCACGAAGCCGGGATCGTTTTCGAGATGCAGGTCCGACAACAGTTGCAAGCGCATCGTGGCAGTCTAGAGCCTGCGCCGCCTGCGCGCACAATGCCCGCCATGACCCGACTCGCCCGTCTCTTCGGCGTGCTGCGTTCCCTGGCCATCTACCACGGCATTCCGTGGCGCTCGGCGCAGTTGCGGCGCTTCTACGCCCCGTTCGTGCCCGCCGGAGGGCTCGCCTTCGACGTGGGGGCCCATGTGGGCAACCGGGTGCGGGCCTTTCGTGCACTGGGCGCGCGCGTGGTGGCAGTAGAGCCGCAGCCCGATTTCGCGGCCTTGTTGTCGCGCTGGTTTGCGCACGACCCGAACGTGACGGTGCTGCCCGTGGCCCTGGGCCGCTCAGAAGGCCAAGCACGCTTGCTGGCCAGCGAAGCCACGCCCACGGTGAGCACTTTGTCGGCCGACTGGGCCCGGCGAGTCGGCGCCAGCGCCTCGTTTCGAGGCGTGCGCTGGTCGCCAGGGCCGTGGGTGCCAGTGAGCACGCTCGATGCACTGATGGCGCAACATGGCCAGCCAGATTTCATCAAGATCGACGTAGAAGGTTATGAGCTGGAAGTGCTCAACGGCTTGAGTCAGCCCGTGCCGGCCCTGTCTTTCGAGTTCCTGGCGCCGCTGCGCGACTTGGCACTGGACTGCATCGACCGCCTGGAAACCCTGGGCCGATACTCTTACCAATGGAGCTGGGGCGAGCGCTTGCGGCTGCATCCGCCCAGCCCGCTGGACGCCGAGGCGATGCGCGCATGGCTGCGCGCTTTGCCCCGGGATGCAGCCTCCGGCGACATCCTCGCGCGACGCCTCAGCCCCGCACCAGCACCTTTCACTGGCGCCGCGCCTCGAACTCGATGATCAGCTCGACGTCGTCGCCCACCCAGCCATTGGCCACGGCATAGTTCATGCCAAAGGCGCTGCGCTTGAAGCTGCCGCGCGCCGAGACCCCCATCACATAGGGCCGCCCCTGACCGGGGATTTCGTAAACATTGCTCTTGTTCCAAGTGGCCCGCAGCGTCAGCGGCTGACGCTGGCCCAGCAGTTCGAGCTGACCGTTGATCTCGTACAGACGCTCGCCCACGCGCTTGGCGCCCTCGGCGGTGAAAACCATGCGGGGGTACTCCTTCACATTCAGAAACTGGGCGCTGCGCAAGTGGTTGTCTCGGGCACGGTGGTTGGTGAACACACTGTCGGTGTCCACTTCGATGCGCACCTCGCTCAAGGTGCCCGTGGCTTCGTCGAAGCGATACGAGCCTCGGGCCTCGCGGAACAAGCCCAGCACCTTGGCGTAGCCGATGTGATCGACCAAGAAGCCGATCGACAGGTGCTCGGCATCGAGCACATACCGAGGAGCCTGGGCCCGCACAGCAGCGCAGCCGGCAAACAGCGCGAGCGCCAGCATCCAGGCGCGCCCATGTCGCAACAAGTGGGTCATGATGCATTCTCCAAGGGAAGATGACGCCGCTGGATCAACCAACGCACGTCCACAGCGAAGGAATAGGTCAGCAAGAGCAATCCCGCACCGGCGATGAGGGCCGCCGCAACCGACGGGATGATGGGACCCAGCGCGATGATCAAGGTGACGATCTGCACCACGCACACCGTCTTGCGGCGCAGGCTCGGCGGCAGCGGCCGCGCCAGCCACGGCCACAGGCGGCCGGCGGCCACGAAGGCATAGCGCATCGCCCCTGCGGCCAGCACCCACGGCCCGGCCTGACCGAACTGCACGATGAGCAGGCACAGCACGAGTATCAACGCGGCATCGGTTTCCATGTCCAAACGCGCCCCAAACTCGCTGACGTCCCCGTGGCGACGCGCCAGCGGGCCGTCCACGGCATCGAGCACGGCCCCCACCGTGGCCCAGACGACGACGGCCCAGCCCAACGCGATGCCTCCCGGGTGAGCGGCATGGGCCGCGTCTTCGCCCAGCAAAGCCGCCAGCATGGCCAGCATCGCCAAGCGCAGCAGGCTCACTCGATTGGCCACACCGAAGCGCGCATGCAGTTGCCCATCGGGCCTGCGGTGCGACGACAGCCCCCGCAACACCAGCACCGCAGCCAGCGCAAACACGCTCAGCGCCTTGGCCGCATATGCCGGACCCCACAGAGCCGGCCATGCCGCGCTTGCGCCCACGCCTGCGGCCAGCACCAGCGCAGCGCCCAGCAGCAAGCATCGCATCGCCTCGCGCCGCAAGGCCTGCAGCCCCCCCTCGCTTGCGGGAGCCGCCAACCCTGTGGCGCCCGTGTCCTTCATTCGCGGCATAAGATGCCTTTACAAGCTTCGCGACGTCGCCTTCGACCACACCGCCCCATGCCCCCCAGCGCCCCTCGGCCATCGTCTCACGAACCGCTTGCGCCGGCCACACCAGCGTGGGCCTGCTGGTTGGCCGAGCCCGGCCGGGCCGAACTGCGCGCTGAATTCCTGCGCGCTCCCACACGCACCGAAGTGTTGGTGCGCACCTTGCATAGCGGCATCAGTCGCGGCACCGAAAGCCTGGTCTTCCGCGGGGAAGTGCCCACCTCGGAATATGAACGCATGCGCGCGCCATTCCAAGCCGGAGACTTCCCTGCGCCGCTCAAATATGGCTATGCCAATGTCGGCGTGGTCGAGGCCGGCATGCCCGCTCTGATCGGCCGCACGGTGTTCTGTTTGTTCCCGCACCAAAGCCGCTATGTGGTGCCCGCCGAAGCCGTGGTGCCCGTGCCTGAAGGCGTGCCCCCGTCCCGAGCCGTGCTGGCGGCCAACATGGAAACCGCCTTGAACGCCCTGTGGGACGCTGCTGCGCCGCCTGGCGGGCGCGTCAGCGTGGTCGGCGGTGGGGTGGTCGGCCTGCTGGTGGCCTGGTTGGCCGCACGCACACCCGGCTGCCAGGTGGAACTGGTCGACATCGACCCGAGCCGCGCCAACATCGCCACCCACCTGGGCCTGGGCTTTGCCTCGCCCGAGGCCGCCTGTGGTGAGGCCGACCTGGTGGTGCATGCCAGCGGACAGCCCGCCGGGCTGCGCACCGCGCTGACGCTGGCAGGATTCGAGGCCACCGTGCTGGAGCTGAGCTGGTACGGCACCCGGACGGTGGACCTGCCGCTGGGACAGGCCTTTCATGCAAAACGGCTGGCGCTGCGCAGCTCGCAAGTGGGACAGGTGGCCACCCCCATGCGGGCACGCTGGAGCCGCCGCCGGCGCCTGGAGCGCGCCCTGGCGTTGCTGGCCCTGGACGCACGGCTGGACGCCTTGATCACTCACCATGCCCCTTTCGCACAGCTGCCCGAGGTGTTGTCCCGCCTGGCCCGCGGTGACTGCCCTGGCATCCTGTGCCATCGCATCGACTACGACTGAGCCACGACAGCCCCCTCATTCCCATGTACAGCCTCACCGTTCGCGATCACTTCATGATCGCCCACAGCTTCCGCGGCGCCGTCTTCGGCCCGGCCCAACGCCTGCATGGCGCCACCTATGTGGTCGATTTGGAGTTGCGCCGCCCCGCGCTCGATGCCGACGGGCTCGTGGTGGACATCGGCCGCGCCACCGAGGTGCTGCGCGAGGTCTTGTCGACACTGCACTTTCGCAATCTCGACGAGGAGCCCGCCTTCCGGGGCCACAACACCACCACCGAGTTCCTCGCGCGCGTGATCTTCGACCGCGTGGCCGAACGCATCGCCCGTGGCGACCTGGGCCCCAACGCGCTGGGCCTCACCCACGCCAAAGTGACGCTGCACGAATCCCACCTGGCCTGGGCCGCATTCGAAGCTGCGTTGCCGATCGCCCCGCCGCCGATGCATGCCTGACCATGCCTGGCTGCACCTTGCTGCTTCCGGGTGACCTCGACACCCCCACCGGCGGCTATCGCTACGACCGCGCCATGGTGCGCGGCCTGCGCGCGGCCGGCTGGCGCGTGGACGTGCTGAGCCTGCCCGGCAACTATCCCTGGCCCACGGCCGCGGCCGAACACGAGGCCCAACGTGCGGTGGCCGCCCTGCCCGAGGGCGAATGCGTGCTGGCCGATGGGCTGGCCTTCGGCGCGCTGCCCGGACTGGCCGCCGAGCATGCCCAGCGCCTGCGCTGGGTGGCCCTCGTGCACCATCCTCTGGCGCTGGAAACCGGCCTGCTGCCGGAACATCAAGCCGTGCTGCGCGACAGCGAAACCCGCGCCCTGTCGCACGCTCGGCACATCGTCGTCACCAGCCCGACCACGGCACGCACCCTCACCGCCGCCGGCCGCCAGGGCTGGGGCGTGACCCCGGGACGCGTGACCGTGATCGAACCCGGCGTGGACCCTGCCCCCGTGGCCACCGGCTCCTTGGCACACCGCGGCGTGCCCCGGTTGCTGTGCGTCGGCAGCCTGAGCGTGCGCAAAGGCCAGGCCGAGCTCGTCGAAGCACTGGCTGGCCTGCGGGAGCTGCCCTGGGAGCTGGTGTGCGCAGGCAGCACCACGCGCGACACCGAGACCACCCGCGCCGTGTGCGCTGCCATCGAGCAATACGGCTTGAGCGACCGCGTGCAACTGGCCGGGGTGGTCGAAGACCAGGCATTGGAGGCGCTGTACGCCTCGGCCGACCTGTTCGTGCTGCCGTCCTGGTATGAAGGCTACGGCATGGTCTATACCGAGGCGCTGGCCCGCGGCCTGCCCGTGGTGTGCACCAGCGGCGGCGCCAGCCCCGAGACCGTGCCCGAAGCCGCCCGCCTGATGGTGCCCCCCGGCGACGTGCGCGCCCTGCGCGACGCCTTGCGAGGCTGGCTCACCACCCCGCGGCTGCGGGCCAAGCTCGCCGCCGGGGCGCGACAGGCCCGCGAACGCCTGCCGCGCTGGGAGCGGGCCGTCGAGCACATGGCCCGGCTGCTGCTCGAGGTGGGCGTGCGGCCATGAGCGGCTTCTCTGTCGACTGGCTGGCCTTGCGCGAGCCCGCGGATCAAGCCGCCCGCCAAGCCGCAGCACGCCGTCTCGACGCCAATGCGCTGGCAGGCAGCCTGCGCGGCGCCCACGCCGTCCTGGGCGTGCTCGACCTGGCCTGCGGCACGGGGGCCAACCTGCGCGCGTTGGCCCCTGATCTGGCAGGCCGACAAACCTGGACCCTCATCGACCATGACCCGGCCCTGCTGGCCGCTGTGCCCGCGGCATTGCAGCACTGGGCTCGACGGCACGGCCACGCCTGCGACATCGACCCCAGTGGGCAACGAGGTGCGTTGCGTGACGCCGCAGGCCGCTGGCACGTGCACTGGCAGACCCGCTGCCTGGACCTCGCCACGGAACTCGACCGCCTGCCCTGGGCCGGCGTGCAACTGCTCACCGCCTCGGCACTGATCGACCTCGTCTCCGAGGACTGGCTGCGACGGCTGGTGATGGCCAGCCATGCTCACGGCGCGGCCGTGTGGATGGCCCTTGGCGTCGACGGACGCGACCATTGGACCCCGAGCGACCCGGACGATGCCTTGGTTCGAGCCGCCTTTGGCGCCCACCAAGGGCGCAACAAAGGCTTTGGCCCGGCCCTGGGACCCCGGGCCCCGCAAGTCCTTGTCCGCTTGCTGGCCGATACCGGCTACCGCGTCCGCACTGCCGCCTCGGATTGGCTGCTCGAAGGTCCCCGCACCGCCGCCTTGCGCCGTGCCCTGGTCGAAGGCATCCAGGCTGCCGCCTGCGAACAGCAACCCACCCAGGCCACCACCTTTCGCAACTGGGCGAGACGGCGGCAGGCGCACATCGAGCACCTGTGCGTGCGCGTGGGGCACACCGAGGTCGTCGGATGGTGGCACGCATGACCCCATATCCGCACGGACCCGTCGACCGCCACACGCCCCAGCCATCCAAGAAGCCACCCGATGCTCTGGAGAGGCAAGG
>NZ_BCWK01000025.1:0-29245 GCF_001592165.1 Caldimonas taiwanensis NBRC 104434 | reverse complement strand
CTGGTTGCCGCTATAGACCGAGTCCGCATTGTGAACGGTTACCGTCATCGACGCGGTGGTCGAAGCCCCCGTGCTATCGATGGCTCGCACGCGGACGGTATAGGTGCCTGGCACATCGAAGACATGTGCGGCCAACGGGCCGCCGGTCTGCGTGTTCTTGGGCAAACCGGAGATCGCCCAACGCTCGCCGCGCTCGTCACCGAAATCAAAGCTGTAGGTGACTTGACGGTAGGGGTCGACACCGGACAGCGACGAGGTCGTGGCTGTGGCATCGAACATCACAGCCAGGGGGGCTGCACCCGAGGTCCGGGTGGCCGAAAGTCGGGCCACTACCGAGGTGGAGGTCTGCCCATTGTCGGGCGCCGGAGCCGGCGCCGGCGCCGCAGCAGGAGCCGGAGCAGGAGCCGGAGCAGGAGCAGGAGCAGGAGCAGGAGCAGGAGCAGGAGCAGGAGCAGGAGCTGCCCCGGCTGCAACCTCGCATTGTTTGGCAACCCCGAAGATCGGGTCCCCAAACACGGCGTTTGAACAGTTCACGCCGTTCGTGAAGGTGCCATATGCGTAACTCCCTGAGGCACCATAACGAACCTGGGCCGTACCGGAGAACGAGCAATACTGGTTCTCGATGGCACACACGGTCCAACTGCCGGGTGCGGGTGCGGGTGCGGGTGCCGGTGCCGGTGCCGGGCTGGGGGCAGGTTTGGTGCCCTGTACCCAGCGGCTACCGTTCCACCACCAGCTGCGTCCCTGTGCGTCGATGTGCACGTCTTGCCCATCGACGGGCGCCGATTGAAGGATGACGTCGTCGGAGCCGCTGTTGCCGGATCCGCCACCACCACCGCAGGCCGATAGCACGGCGCAGGCTGCCATGGTATGGGCCAGGACGGCCCACCGCGAGTGATAGCTTGATTGTTTCATTGCACTACTTCAGTGAATCGAGAACATCCCCCCAGGTCGCGCGTATCGGCGAAACCACTGGGTCCTGAGGCAGTGCTGGAAGCACGGCGAACGTCGACGTCGTTGCGACGTGAAGAGCTGGTTCGGCGGTCAGCACTGCGACCCGGTGTTGTCAGACGGTGTCTGAGCGCTTTCCACCAGAGGCAAGAATTGCTGTCGCGGATCCTAGCGAGGCGCCCCCTTGCGGACCGTAAGAGACCTGTAACGGCGTAACAAGCCGTGAGCTCGAACAGGCAATGTCAAGTGTGAAATACCCCTCATTCGAGGGGTCGCTTCCACTGGGGTGGAGGCTCTCTTGCGGTGGGGTGAGGGAATCGCGGGCGTTTACGAATGGTTACATTTTTGCTGCAGCCTCCGTGTCCCTAGGTTGGCGGGAAGGGGCTTGGCTAGGCTCCGGAAGCGCCCACCAGTGCTCGGCGTCGGTGGCCGGGTCATGGTGGAAGGGATTGCGCTCATCCGAGCGCGACAGGCGGTAACGCCAGGTCAGCAGATGCCTGGCCCAGCGGAAATAGGCCGCCACGACATGGGTTTCTCGGCGCCAGTAGGCATCGCGAACGTAGGCCCAGTACAGGCCGATAAATTCATCCTGGAGGTACTGCCTACATTGCGCCAGGCTCATCGGGCGGTAGGACCGGTAGTAGCCCGATACGAAATCCCAAGCGAGGGTTTGCAGTGCCCGGGCCAGCGCGGAGTCGGTTCCCTCGGGCGCCCAGGCCCCGACCGGCGAACGCTCATAGATGGCGGCGTAGCTCACCAGGGCCAGGTAATAGCTGCCCAGAGGGGTCAGGTGGACATCGTCCTTGATCAGGCGGTCCACCACATCGCGTGACGTAGGCCCGCTCAGGCCTGGCATGCCTGGAGGCTGAAGAGCGCGTGCCACGAGTTCGGCCAGCGCACGACCGGCCGGTAGGGAAACGATGCGATCGCGGCGACCCTCGGCCTGCAGGGACACGTTGATGCGGGTGGCGATGCACTGCCACACCGGGGAAGCTGCGCGCTCGTAGGCGATCCATCGCTCAGGCCGGTCTTTGTCATCCAGGCTGATCCAGGACTCATAGAAGTAGGTCTGACCGCGCGGATTGCCCTCGATGAAGCGCTCATGGTAGTGGCGAAGATGGCGGACGGTGTCATTCCAAATCAGCGTGCCCAGCAGGCCGTGCTGTTCCGTGATCAGCAAGACATCGTACGGGCGATCGGGGTGCACGGACGGACGTCGCAGCTCGGCCACTACATCCAGACCTTCACCATGGCGGTTGTAGCCTTCGCGATAGCCAGCCCAGACCGAGGGGGCGTCGGTCTCACCCCGCGTGCGTCGACGGATCGAGGATCCGACGATGTACTGGCGTTCCCACAGCGCGGGCGTCTTCAGACTGTCTGCAATGGCGGCGAGTTGGTCCGGCAGTGGGCGGTCTGTCAGGCTGTGTCCTGAAATGAATATCCGGGCTGATGAGCGGGGGGCCCTAGGCCAGCTTTCGTCGAATGAATTCTTGGCCGCGGGGGGCAGTGGATCGATGGGCCGGGTGTCGGCTTGAGTTGCAGATGCAGCCATGCATGCCATTAGTTGTGCCAAGATCCAGGCACGCACGAGCCGGACATCCCCGCGGCCCTTAGGGTCCACGGTCTGGCCAACGGTACTCACCTCAGGGCCAGCCGGGCCAGGCAAGTCGTCACCGTTGCGCGGTACGGGGACGACAGGGTCGTGTTGCTGGTACGCCGCTCTTGCTGCCATTGGCAGCCGATGTCAAATGAACGGTTGACCGCATAGTGGATGCCCAGATGAACTGCGCGCGTGGTATCTCGGCCCGAATCACCTGAGGTGTTCGAAAGCTTACCCGTACTGTGGCGGTACCCAGTCTGGACCTCGATTTTGGCGGTCGCGGAGTAGCGCAAGCCAAGTTGCGCCGTGTTGGTCACGCGGCTGCTATCTAGGGTGTACGTGGGAGCTTCACCGGTGAAATTGGCAAATCTCGTCTCGGCGCCCGTGTCGCGGTCGAGCTGGGCACGCATGCGGATCTTGCCGGTAAGCGCGTAGTCCCATCCGAAGGAGCCGGTGATGCCGGAGAAGTCGGCGAGTTCCGGTGCCGAATGGTCCTCCCGGCTGTGGCTGATGCGGCCGTTGAACGTGCTGCGCTCTGAGGGCGTCCACTCCGCGGTGAGGTCCACGTCACGGCGCGTGCTGTCGTCGGCCCGGAAGACGCCGGGCGAGACCTCGGTGAATCGCGGTCGTCGGCCGTCCGTGTGGCGCACACCGAGGCCCAGCCGCAAGGCCCGCTCCAAACCGTGCTCGATCCCCAGCGCCACCACATCCTGACGGTATTCGCGATCCTGGAACGCCTGGGCCGAGTAATCCACCTGGCGGTGCTCCAGTCCTGCACGCAAGGCGGTACGAGCGGTGATGCCGTAGCGGGCCGTGAATTCGGTCAACTGGGCGCTTTCGAGGTTGCGGGTGGTGATGCGCGGGGCACCAGCGGTTCCGTAGTCCGCAAGGCTGCGGTTGTATGCATAACGCAGGGTGCCGGACAGCCGCCCCACCGTGGACCAGTCGATGCCGGCGTGGGCCGAGCTGGCGACGTGATCGAGTTGGTCGAAGTCGCGGAACCGATGGGCTGCGACGCTAGTGCTGGCGTGCAGACGTTGGCGGCCCACGGGCTGGTTCCATCCTGCCGTCAGACCCGTGACGGATCGGAGATCGCTGTCGCTCGGGGTGCCCCTGGGGCTGCGGAAGAGGTTGGTGTCATGCGTGAAGGCCTGACTCACGCCCAGGGTGAAGGGGCGTGCGTCGGTCGTTGCGGGGGCCTCGGTGGGCTGACCCTGGGCCATCGGACTGACCATCCACAGGATCGATGCGAAAGGCAGGGTGCGGAGGGCCGCCGTTCTTGCGACAGGATGTTGGCTCACAGGGGCTCCTTCAAGCAGTGTGACGGATTATGGGGGGGCGTTGCGAAACCCGCATCAACATCAATACGCATGCCGATCGAACAGCATCAGGCGGATCGTACGCGCAATGATCTGTAGGTCCAAGCCCAAAGACCAGTTGCGCAGGTACTCCAGGTCGTATTCGACGCGCGCTTGCATTTTTTCGATGACCTCGGTTTCGCCGCGGTACCCGTTGACTTGTGCCCAGCCGGTGATGCCCGGCCGGACCTTGTGGCGGACCATGTAAGCCTTGATCAGGCGGCGGTATTCCTCGTTGTGCGCCACGGCGTGCGGGCGCGGGCCCACGATGCTCATGCGGCCTTGCAGCACGTTGATGAATTGCGGCAGTTCATCGAGCGAGGTCCTGCGCAGGAAGGCGCCGAAGGGGGTGATGCGTGGATCGTTCTTGGTGGCTTGCTTGACCACGGGCCCGTCGTCCAGTGTTCGCATGGTTCGGAACTTGTAGACAATGATTTCGCGGCCGTCCAGGCCGTTGCGGCGTTGTTTGAAGATCACCGGGCCGGGAGAGCTCAGCTTCACACCGATGGCAATGGCCAGCATCAGCGGGGAGATCAACACCAGAATGAGGCTTGCCATCACGATGTCGCTCAGTCGTTTGACGAGTTCATTGGTGCCGGTGAAAGGCGTCTCGCAGATGCCGACCACCGGCACCCCACCCATGTCCTGCAGCCGGCCTTGGATGATGCTGATGCCGAAGACGTCAGGAACGTAGTACAGGCTGGCCGTGGTGCCCTGGAGCTGCTCGAGCAGCCGCACGATGCGTGGCTGGGATCCCAAGGGCAGCGTGATGTAGACATCGCGTACGCCATGGGCCGACACGAAGGCGCCGACGTCGCGCAGCATGCCCAAGCGGTGCGGTGCGGCACCTTCATGCAGCCGTTCGTCGGTGCGGTCGTCGAAGTAGCCGAGGAAGTCGATGCCCCGGTCGCGTCTTTCGGCCAGCGCTCGCGAGACTTTTTCCCCCAGCGGGCCGGCGCCGACCACGACGGCGCTGCGCCGAGAGCTCGGGAGGTTGGCATGGTAGTTGACGATGCGCGCCCCGATCCACACCGCCAGCCATTGGAGCACCGGGGTGGCCACGGCCCAAAGCAGCAAGGCGCGTGTGTCGAACAAGCCGAAGCTGCTGGTGGCGTAGCCGAGCAGACCGAAGATGGCCATCAGGGTGAACCAGCTCAGTGCAATGTCGGTGGCGGCGGCCAGCGGGGTGTCGCGAAAGCGGTCACGTCCGGGGAAGGCCAGCGCGAACACCAGCAAACTCAGAACGAGCTCGGGGTGGCCCACTGGCCGATCGAACCAGGCATAGGCCAGCAAAAGCGAGACCACCATCAGGCCGGGCTCCAGCAGCGCGGCCACCATGGACGTGACGGACTGCGGGGCACCGAAGAAGGTCCGTTTGGGGCTGTTGCGGTCGTCGAACATGCGGAGCTTCAGGGCATGGAGCGGCAGCGCAGGGACCCGGGCTCGGTGTCCGACGCGATGACGCCCAACGGCTCGGCGGCGCGCAGACACCCGGGGGTACCAGCCTCGTGGCATTGTGGGCTGGAAGTCATCGGCGGCGACCCACGCGAGTTGGGGGGGCAGCCGGGGCCAGGCCCGCGAATGAGGGGAGCCTGGGCTGCGACGACGGGGCCCAAAGCGCAGCGGCCGCCCTGGCCTGGGGCGGCTACCGACGGGGGCCGGTGTGTGGGGGTGGGTTTCAGCCGCGTGTGCGCCGACGGGCCATGAAGCCGATGGCGGCGATGCCGGCGGCGATGAGCGCATACCACTGCGGGCCTGATTGTGGCAAGCGCGATGGCTCTGCAGCAAGCTGCGCAGGCCCGCTCAGGGCGGGCACGTTCAAAGGGGGCCGCGTGGACAGCCCTTGGACGCCCGGCCATGGGCCGACCGCTGCGTTCGGAGACCGCAGTTCGGGAGTGGCAGCCATCGAGGTGGGCAATAGGGCGTCTCGGGCCGGGGCCCGAGCCATCGCAGCGGCGGCCTGGTACGAGGCAGTGGTCAGCGGGGACGCTTCGGAGGGGGGGCTGCCCGCCGGGCGGCTGTCGATGTCGCGGTCGACGGCAGCCGCCACGATGGGCGTTGCAAGCGCGACCAGGACCAGCAGCGTTCTCATGGACTTTTCCCCCGAATGTGACCGAAAGTGTCCGGCATGGCGTGCATTTGTCACATCCCGTGCCTGAGGGGGGATGGGACGCCGGCCTGTCACATGGTGGACGTCAGAGGCTGTTGTGCGAGGTTCAGCTGGCGAATCCGCGAGGATGTGTGCGTTGCCAGCGCCAGGCGTCGGCGCACATGGCCGCCAGGTCGCGCTTGGCCCTCCATCCGAGCAACTCGTGCGCCCGCGCCGGATCGGCATAGCAAGCGGCCACATCGCCGGGGCGCCGCGCGACGATGCGGTAGGGGATGGGGCGTCCGCTGGCTTGCTCGAAGGCACGGATCACTTGCAACACGCTGTAGCCTTGGCCAGTGCCGAGGTTGACGGTATGGGACTGGCCGGTGTCGAGCAAATGGCGCAGCGATGCCACATGGCCTTCGGCCAAATCCATCACGTGGATGTAGTCGCGCACGCCCGTGCCGTCGGGGGTGTCGTAGTCGCCACCGAAGACTTGCAACTCGGGGCGCAGGCCGACGGCCACTTGGCACACGTAGGGCATCAGGTTGTTGGGGGTGCCGCGGGGGTCCTCGCCGATGCGACCGCTTTCGTGGGCGCCGACCGGGTTGAAATAGCGCAGACAAGCGATTTGCCAGCGCGGGTCACAGCGCCGCAGCTCCTCGAGCAGGCGTTCGCCCATCAGTTTGGTGGTGCCGTAAGGGTTGGTCGTGGCCAGTGGGGCGTCTTCGGTGATGGGCAGGCGTTCGGGCTGGCCGTACACGGTGGCCGATGAGCTGAAGACCAGGCGGAAGACGCCGTGGTCCTGCATGGCTTGGGCCACGGTCAGCAGGCCGCCGAGGTTGTTGCGGTAGTAGGCCAGCGGCCGCTGCACCGATTCGCCCACTGCTTTGTAGGCAGCAAAGTGCACCACGGCGTCGATGGGGTGGTTCTGGAACACGGCGTCCATCGCCGTGGCATCGCAGACGTCGGCCTGCACGAAGGTCGGCTCGCAACCCGTGAGTTCGCCGATTCGATCCAGCACCGCGGGGGAGCTGTTGGCGAAATTGTCCAGGCCGATGACTTGGTGGCCTGCGGCATGCAAGGCCAGCCAAGTGTGGGAGCCAATGTAGCCGGTGGCACCGGTCAGCAAGATACGAGACATGGGATGATGAGGCAAGCGTGCGGAGTGCACATTGTTCCAGAAGCGGCCAAGCCGGCATGCTTCCGCCGCCGAGGCTTGGCGGCCCACCTACAATCCCGCCCATGCTCGAACCCCTTGCCCAACTGCTCGGCCCAGCGGTGCTGGATCGCCTCACTCTTGCGCTGAACCATTTGTTGGCCGCCGAGCCCGAGGCCACGCGTCGGCTGGCGCCGCAGGCGGGCCGGCGGGTGCGCCTGATTCTGCGCGGCTGGCCGGCATTGTTGCCGCCGGCGCCGCCGGTGTGCTGGGAAATCACTCGGGCCGGCTTGCTGGAGCGGGTGGAGGCAGCGGGTGATGCGCCCGGCGTTTTGGATCTGGTGGTGGATGCGTCCAATCCGGTGCGGCTGGCGGCCCAGTGGGTCGCCGGAGACCGCTCATCGGTGAGTCTGCAAGGCGATGCCGAATTGGCCGCGACGCTGGCCTGGCTGATGGACCACCTGCGCTGGGATGTCGAGGAGGATTTGTCGCGGCTGATGGGCGATGTCGCCGCCCGACAGGCGGCCACCGTGCTGCGTGCGCTGGGGGCGGCGGTGCGGGCTGCGTTGAAGGCCATGGCGCCTTTGGCGGCCCGCATGGACGGTGGGGCGAATCGGCCCGGGCATACCGGATGAAACGCCTGCTGCGACTGACGTTCATCCTCTGGACGGTCTGGCGCTTCGGCCTGGACCAGATCGTGCTGCGGGAGGCGCCGCAGCCGGCGGTGCGCCTGCTGGCGCGGATGATGGGGGTGGGCCGACGGTTCGGGCGGCCGGCTGGGCAACGGTTGCGCGAGGCGCTCGAACGTCTGGGCCCCATCTTCGTCAAGTTCGGCCAGGTGTTGTCCACACGGCGGGACCTATTACCGGCCGAGGTGGCCGATGAGCTGGCGCGCTTGCAGGACCGCGTGCCGCCGTTTCCGGCAGAGCAGGCGGTTCGCACGATCGAGACGGCCTTTGGTCGGCCGCTACAGGCGTTGTTCGCCGAGTTCGATCATGTGCCGGTGGCCAGTGCCTCGATCGCTCAGGTGCACTTTGCAACTTTGCGTGATGGCCGCGATGTGGCCGTGAAGGTGTTGCGGCCGGGCATGCTGCGGGTCATCGAGGAGGATCTGGGCCTGTTGCGCATCTTGGCGGCCTGGGTGGAACGCTTGTGGCCCGATGGCAAGCGGCTCAAACCTCGCGAGGTGGTGGCCGAGTTCGACAAATATTTGCACGACGAGCTCGATCTCGTGCGTGAAGCAGCCAATGCGGCACAGTTGCGGCGCAACATGGAGGGCTTGGACCTGGTCATCGTGCCCGAGATGATTTGGGATCTGTGCGCCGAGCAGGTCATCGTGATGGAGCGCATGCGCGGCATCCCCATCAGCCAGGTGCAGCGGCTGCGCGAGGCAGGGGTGGACATCAAAAAGCTGGCCCGCGACGGCGTGACCATCTTCTTCACCCAGGTGTTTCGCGATGGTTTTTTCCATGCCGACATGCACCCGGGCAACATCCAGGTCAGTGTCGATCCGGCCAGCTTTGGCCGCTACATCGCGCTGGATTTCGGCATCATCGGCACGCTCACCGAGTTCGACAAAGAGTACCTGGCACAGAATTTCATCGCCTTCTTCCGGCGCGATTACAAGCGCGTGGCCGAACTTCACCTGGAAAGCGGCTGGGTGCCGCCGCAGACCCGGATCGACGAACTGGAAGGGGCCATTCGGGCCTGCTGTGAGCCGCACTTCGACAAGCCGTTGAAGGACATTTCCTTGGGCCAGGTGTTGCTGCGCTTGTTCCAGACTTCCCGACGCTTCAACGTCGAGATCCAACCGCAACTCGTGTTGCTACAGAAAACCTTGCTCAACGTGGAAGGCTTGGGGCGGCAGCTCGACCCCGATCTGGACCTGTGGAGCACGGCCAAGCCTTTCCTGGAGCGCTGGATGCATGAGCAAGTGGGCTGGAAGGGCATGTGGGCGCGGCTGCAAAAGGAGGCACCACGCTACGCGAAGTTGCTGCCCGAGCTGCCACGCCTGCTGCACCACGCGTTGCAGCATCCCCCGGCGCTGCACCGGCAGGAGTTGCGGCGCTTGATCGAGGAACAGCGCCGCACCAATCGCTTGCTCCAGGCGATCCTCTACGGCGGCATCGGATTCACGCTGGGCATGCTGGCCATGCTGGCCCTGACTCGGGTGCGGCCCTGGTGGTAGAGAGGGCTGCAGGGAGGGATCGTCGTCGTCAGGCGCGCTGGGTGGCGGCTTGCAGCTGCTGGGGCGCCGGTCCGCTCAGGCCGCCAATGATCATGCCCACGGCACTGGCCAGCAAGCCAAAGAGCTGAGGCTCGACCGGCTCGTCGATGCCCAGGATCTCCAGCACCAACCAGGTGCCCAGCCCGAACACCAATGCCAGGACGGCGCCGCGGTTGTTGGCGCGTTTCCAGAACAGGCCGAAAGCCAGGGGCACGAAGGCGCCGGCCAGCGTGACGCGGTAGGCGTTTTCGACCATCGTGTGGATGGTGGCGTCGGTGGCCACCGCGTAGGTGGTGACGAGCACCGCAAAGCCGGCCACGATGAGGCGGGTCATGTTCAAGAACTGTTGGTCGCTCAAGCCCTTCATGAAGGGGCGCAGCACGTTTTCGGCGAAGGTCACGGCCGGGGCCAGCAGCGTGCCGGAGGCCGTGCTCATGATCACCGACAGCAGCGCACCGAAGAAGACCACCTGCAGCCAGAAGGGCATGTGTTCGACCACCAGCGTGGGCAGCACGAGTTGGGAGTCCACTTCCATCAGCCGCGCCACCAGGGTCGGGTCGATCAGGTGGGCGCTGTAGGCCAGGAACAAGGGCACCGCGGCGAAGAAGAAGTAGGCCACGCCGCCGAGCGCCGTGCTCCAGACGGCCACGAACTCGTTCTTGGAGGAGTTGACGCGCTGGAAGACGTCTTGCTGAGGAATGGAGCCCAAGGCCATGGTCAACAGTGCGGCGGTCCAGCCCAGGAGGTCCACCGCGTCCAGGGTGGGCAGCCATTCGAACTTGCCATCGGCGGCCGCCTTGGCGATGACGGTGGCCACTCCCCCGGCTTGCTGGGCGGCCTCGGAGCTGACCAGCAGCAACCCCACGACGATGACGATCATCTGCACGAAGGTGGTCACGGCCACCGACCACATGCCGCCGAACACCGTGTAGAGCAGCACCACGCCCATGCCGATGAGCATGCCTTGGTTCATCGAGATGGCATCGGCCGACAGGACGTTGAAGACCAGTCCCAGGGCGGTGATTTGCGCAGCCACCCAGCCCAGGTAGGACAGCACGATGCAGATGGATACGGCCAGCTCGACCGCACGGCTGTAGCGCACACGGAAATAGTCGCCCAGCGTCAGCAGATTCAACCGGTACAGCGGGCGGGCGAAAATCAGGCCGAACAGCACCAGGCACAGGGAGGCGCCCAGCGGGTCGGAGATCAGGCCGCGAAAGCCTTCATCGAGAAAAGTGGCCGAGATGCCCAGGACGGTTTCGGCGCCGAACCAGGTGGCAAACACCATGGCCATGACGACCGGGAACGGCAGATGGCGGCTGGCGGTGATGTAGTCACGCGCACTGTGGACCTGCCGCGAAGCGTACAAACCGATGGCAATCGACAATGCCAGGTAGACGAACACGAGGGTCAGCAGCATCGGGGCATCCTTTCGCGGCATGGGGGGGGACGATGCGCGCGGATTATAGGGGGGGGTGTTCTTGGGGCAAAGCAGGAAACGTGCCTCGATGGCGCCGCCGGAAGGCCGGGTGTGGCAAGCGGGTTGCGGCGGTCGGCGCACCGGCGTGGGCAGGACTTGAACCCAGCCTGCCCGCCTATAATTTAGAGTTTTGCGTTTCCATCTTGGTGACGGTATGCCCATCTATGCTTACAAGTGCGAGTCCTGCGGGCATGGGCAGGACGTGCTCCAGAAGATTTCCGATCCCGTGCTGACGAACTGTCCGCGCTGCGGCGCCGAAACCTTCCGCAAGCAGGTCACCGCCGCCGGATTTCAGCTCAAGGGCTCGGGCTGGTACGTGACCGACTTCCGCGGCGGGTCGTCCAATCAAGGGGCGGGCAGCTCGGGCGCTTCGTCCGACGGGGGGGCGACGTCCAGCGGCGGCGAGGCGTCGTCCAGTTCGACGTCAGGCTCCAGCGCAGCTTCGACGCCCTGTGGCAGCGCCTGCGCCTGTCATTGATCGACCGATGTTTGCGCCGGGCCGCACCAGGCCCGGTGTTCGTTCAGGGCCGTGGGGCCCTTGGGTGCCATGTGGCGGCGCCCCTCCTCGAATTGGAGTGATTGCATGAGAACCACCTATTGCGGCCTCGTCAGTGAAGCGCTGATGGGTCAGACCGTGACCCTGATGGGCTGGGCCCATCGTCGCCGGGATCACGGCGGCGTGATCTTCATCGACCTGCGTGACCGCGAGGGCCTCGTCCAGGTGGTGTGCGATCCGGATCGCCCCGAGATGTTCAAGATCGCCGAGGGCGTGCGCAACGAGTATTGCCTGAAAGTGGTGGGCAAGGTGCGCGCCCGTCCGGCCGGCACCGAAAACGCCAACCTCACCAGCGGCAAGGTCGAGGTGTTGTGCCAGGAATTGGAGGTGCTCAACCCCAGCGTGACGCCGCCTTTCCATATCGATGACGACAATCTGTCGGAAACCACCCGTTTGACGCATCGGGTGCTGGATCTGCGCCGCCCGTACATGCAGAAAAACCTGATGCTGCGCTACAGGGTGGCGATGGAGGTGCGCAAGTTCCTGGATGCCAATGGCTTCATCGACATCGAGACGCCGATGCTCACCAAGAGCACGCCCGAAGGCGCGCGCGACTATCTGGTGCCCAGCCGGGTGCACGACGGCATGTTCTTCGCGCTGCCGCAGTCGCCGCAACTGTTCAAGCAATTGCTGATGGTGGCGGGCTTCGACCGCTACTATCAAATCACCAAGTGCTTTCGGGACGAGGACTTGCGGGCCGACCGTCAGCCCGAGTTCACGCAGATCGATATCGAGACCTCCTTCCTCACCGAGGAGGAGATCCGCGGCATGTTCGAGGGCATGATCCGCACGGTCTTCCGCAATGTGATGGGCGTGGAGTTGCCGGTCTATCCGGTGATGAAGTACGCCGATGCGATGCATCGCTATGGTTCGGACAAGCCCGATCTGCGCATCAAGCTCGAGTTCACCGAGCTCACCGACGTGATGAAAGACGTGGAGTTCAAGGTGTTCTCGGGCCCTGCCAACACCGCTGGCGGGCGGGTGGTGGCGCTTCGCATCCCTGGCGGCGGTGAGATGACCCGCAGCGAGATCGATGCGTATACCGAGTATGTCAAGATCTACGGCGCCAAGGGCCTGGCCTGGATCAAGGTCAACGACGCAGGCAAAGGCCGCGAGGGCCTGCAGTCGCCCATCGTCAAGAACCTGCACGATGGCGCAATTGCCGAAATCCTGGCGCGCACCGGTGCGCGCAATGGCGACTTGATCTTCTTCGGCGCGGACAAGGCCAAGGTGGTCAATGATGCCATCGGTGCGTTGCGGGTGAAGATCGGCCACAGCGAGTTTGGCCGCAAACATGGCCTGTTCGAGGATCGCTGGGCACCGCTGTGGGTGGTCGATTTCCCGATGTTCGAGTTCGACGAGGACGAACAGCGCTGGAACGCGGTGCATCATCCGTTCACCGCCCCGAAGGACGGTCATGAGGATCTCATGGACACCGCTCCGGAGAAGTGCATCGCCAAGGCCTACGACATGGTGCTCAATGGCTGGGAGCTTGGCGGGGGATCGGTGCGCATCCACCGCGCCGATGTGCAGCGCAAGGTGTTCAATGCGTTGAAGATCGGGCCGGAGGAAGCCCGCCAGAAGTTTGGTTTCCTGCTCGATGCGCTGCAGTATGGTGCGCCACCTCACGGCGGGTTGGCCTTCGGTCTGGACCGTTTGGTGACCTTGATGGCCAAGGCCGAGTCCATCCGCGACGTGATCGCCTTCCCCAAGACCCAGCGGGCTCAGTGTCTGCTGACTGGGGCGCCGTCCTACGTGGACGAGAAGCAGCTGCGCGAGCTGCACATCCGCCTGCGCAATCCGCAGCAGGCTTCGGCAGGCAGCTGAACGCCCAGGGGCGCGCGGTTGTCCAAGGGGTGGCCTTGCGCCACCCCTTGGCGCTTTCGGGGTGCCGAGGCGCGCTGTGAGGGAGGGCTTTGGGGGACGGATGATCCAAAATTTGGCCCAGACAAGGAGTTGCCGTCGTGAGTGAACGTCCGCCAAAGATTCCGCAGTCCGTCCTGGTGGTCATCCACAGCCCGGCGTTGGAAGTGTTGCTGCTGGAGCGGGCGGACCGCCCAGGCTACTGGCAAAGTGTCACCGGCTCGAAGGAGCGTCTGGACGAGCCGCTGGTGCAGACCTGCATCCGCGAGGTGGCCGAGGAGACCGGGATCGTGATCGGCAGTGAGGCGGTGCCCATGACGAATTTGGTCGATTGGGGGCTGCGCAACGTTTATGAGATCTATCCGGTCTGGCGCCATCGCTACGCGGCGGGGGTGACGCACAACACCGAGCATGTCTTTGGTTTGCGGGTACCGCGCGACACGCCGATCCGCCTGGCGCCTCGGGAGCACTTGCAGTACGTCTGGCTGCCGTGGCGAGAGGCGGCCGACCGCTGTTTTTCGCCCTCGAATGCCGAGGCCGTGCTGATGCTGCCGCGGTTTGCGTCTCGGGTGCCCGGGGAGGGGGCATGAATCCTTTGCAGTCGAGCCAGCTTCCGGCGGGCGGCGGCACCGAGGGCCGGTGCTTGAGGGTGGCCACGTACAACATCCACAAAGGGGTGCGTGGCGTGGGACCGCTGAAGCGGTTGGAAATCCACAACCTGGGTTTGGGCGTGGAGGCGCTGGACGCCGATCTCGTGTTTCTGCAGGAAGTGCGCCGCTTCCACCGCCGTGATGCCCGTCGCTTCGCGCGCACGTGGTTCGGTTGGCCCGAGCAGTCGCAGGCCGACTTTCTGGCGCCCGAGGGCTATGTGGCGGCCTACCGCACGAATGCGGTCACGCGCGATGGCGAGCATGGCAATGCGTTGCTGTCGCGCTGGCCCATCGGCGAGGTCGGACACCATGATGTGTCCGACCACCGCTTCGAGCAGCGGGGCCTGCTGCATGTGCCCGTGCAGTGGCAGGGGATGGAGCTGCATGCGGTGGTGGCGCATTTTGGCCTCATCCACGCCAGCCGGGTGCGTCAGGTGGAGCGCTTGGCGGACTTCATCGAACGGCATGTCCCGTCCGATGCCATGTTGGTGGTGGCCGGTGACTTCAACGATTGGAGCGAAAAACTCGACCCAGCCTTGCACGAGCTGGGTTTGCAGCGTGCCGGCGATCCGCGGGGACGGTGGCCGCCGACGTTTCCATCGCGTGTGCCGGTGTTTGCTTTGGATCGCGTCTATACCCGCGGGCTGCGTTGCTTGTCCACCTTCGTGCCGCGGGGCACGTCCTGGGCGCGCATGTCCGACCACCTGCCCTTGGTGGCCGAACTGGAGCCGGCCTGAGCGATGAGCGCCCCTGCCGACCCAAGCTCCGTCCGTGACGGTCTGTTGGAATCGGATCGCCACGTGCTGTCGTGGTATGCCCAGGCGCGCGCGCTGTTCACCGGGTCGAACCAGGTGCGGTTGCTGCGTGGCGGGGATCAACTCTTTCCAGCGATGCATGAGGCCATTGCCCGCGCCCGGCACCGGGTCTGGCTGCTCACCTACATTTTTCATGACGACGTGGCCGGGCGGGCCATGGTGGCCGCCCTGGCGCGGGCCGTGCGGCGCGGGGTGCGGGTCAGCGTGGTGGTCGATGGTTTCGGTTCGGGGCAAACGCTGGAGCGCATCGGCCGTGACTTGACGGCAGCGGGGGTGCGGTTTTCGGTGTTCCGTCCGCTGCAGGGCTGGCGCAGTTGGCTGCAACCGGGGCAGTGGCGCCGTTTGCATCACAAGCTGTGCGTGGTCGATGCGGACGTGGGTTTCGTCGGGGGCATCAACATCATCGACGATCGGCTCGACATCCATCATGGCTGGAGCGATAGCCCCAGGCTGGACTTTGCGGTGGAGGTGCGGGGGCCGGTGGTGGCCATGATGGAGCAGACCGCGCGGGCGTTGTGGACACGGTCGCGCCTGGGGCGGGACTGGCGCGATGAGCTCGTGGAGCTGGCGCGCAGTTCGCATCCGGTGGCGCGGGCGCGGCGCCTGCTGCGGCGCTTGCGTGCGACGCGCTGGCAGGTGGTCGAGCAGGCGCTGAACGATCCCTGCCCCGTGCGGGTGGCCTTCGTGGTGCGCGACAATTTGTGGCAGCGTCGCACCATCGAGCGTGCCTATATCGAGGCCATTCGCAGCGCGCGCTGGCGGGTGGACCTGGTGTGCCCTTACTTCTACCCAGGGCGGGCTTTTCGCCGGGCCTTGCGCCAAGCGGCGCAGCGGGGGGTGCAGGTGCGCTTGCTGTTGCAGGGCAAGGTGGATTATCGGATGGCCGCATGGGCGGCTCAGGCCCTGTATGACGAGCTGTTGAGCCATCGCATCCGCATCTTCGAGTACACCCCGGCGTTCTTGCACGCTAAAGTGGCCGTGGTCGACGAGGATTGGGCCACCGTGGGCAGTTCCAACATCGATCCCTTGTCGCTGTTGGTCAACCTCGAGGGCAATGTGATCGTGCAAGACGCGCACTTCGTCCAGGAGCTGGCCCGGGACATCGATCAGGCCGTGGCGGCCTCACGGGAAGTCACGGTGCAGACCCTGGGCCTGCCGGCCTGGCGACGCTACTTGCGGCGTGGGTTCGTGGCCTGGGTGGCGCGTCTTTTCATGCGGGTGGCCGGGGCCACCGGCCGGTACTGAAGGCATGGGCGAGTGCACCGATTTGGTGGTGTGGCGTCCGCAAGGGCTGTATTGCCCCGCCGGAGATTTTTATATCGACCCCTGGCGGCCGGTGCAACGCGCGGTCCTGACCCATGCCCATGCCGATCACGCGCGTGCGGGCCATCAGCATTATCTGACGGCCGCACCAGGTGCAGGCGTGCTGCGCGAGCGCTTGGGGGACATTTCACTGCAGACCCTGGCCTATGGCGAGGTGCTGAGGATCGGGGCGGTCTCGGTGTCGCTGCATCCGGCCGGGCATGTGCTGGGCTCGGCTCAGGTGCGACTGGAGCATCGAGGCGAGGTGTGGGTGGTGTCGGGGGACTACAAGCTCGATGCCGATGGCACTTGCGCGCCTTTCGAGCCGGTGCGTTGCCACTGCTTCATCACCGAATCGACCTTCGGGCTGCCGATTTATCGCTGGCCGTCCCCGGCGCGCGTGCTGGACGAGATTCGCTCCTGGTGGGCGGCCAATGCCGCCGAGGGCCGCCCGAGTCTGCTCTATGCCTACAGCTTGGGCAAGGCGCAGCGCTTGCTGCACGGTCTGCGCGAGGGCCCAGGGCCGCTGGTGGTGCACCCGTCGGTTGCGGCGGTGAATCGTGCCTATGTGGCCGCTGGCGTGTGCTTGCCGCCGACCTTGGCGTTGGGGCCGGATCTGACGGCCGAAACACTGGCCCGGGCTCTGGTCATCGCTCCGCCGGCGGCTTCGCGCAGTGGTTGGGCGCACCGTCTGGGCGATGCGCGCGACGGATGTGCGAGCGGCTGGATGCTTTTGCGTGGCACCCGGCGGCGGCAGGGCGTGGACCGGGGCTTCCCACTGAGCGACCACGCCGATTGGCCCGCTTTGCTGCAGGCCATCGGTGACAGTGGGGCCGCACGCGTGATCGTGACGCATGGGTATGAGGCGGCCATGGTGCGCTGGCTGCACGAACGGGGTTGGGAGGCCGGCGCCTTGCGCACCGAGTATGGGGATGAAGGCTGAGGCGTGTGATGCGTGACTTTGCCCAGCTGTACGCCGAATTGGATGCCAGCACGTCCACCCGCGACAAGGTGGCGGCGCTGCGTCGCTATTTCGAGCGGGCGGCGGCGGCCGATGCGGCCTGGGCCGTGTATTTCCTGTGTGGCGGCCGGCCGCGGCAGCTGGTGGGGACGTCGCAGCTCAAGGCCTGGGCGTGCGAGAGGGCGGGCATCGACCCGTGGCTGTTCGAGGAGTGCTATCAGAGTGTGGGAGATTTGGCCGAGACCATCGCCCTCGTCCTGCCCGCGCCGACGCGTTCCAGTGACCTGGGGCTGGCGCAGTGGGTGGAGCAGCGCCTGCTGCCCTTGCGCGGGGCGCCTCCCGAGCTGCAGCGTGAGCGTCTACGCCAGTGGTGGGACGAGCTCGACACGCCGGGCCGTTTTCTGTTGGGCAAGCTGATGGGCGGGGGCCTGCGGGTCGGGGTGTCGCGCCTGTTGGTGACGCGCGCGCTGGCCGAGCATGCCGGCGTGCCGGCCCAGGTCATGGCTCAGCGTTTGATGGGCTGGGCCAGCACCGTGGGCGCGGCCGGCACGCCCCCCGATGCGGCCCGCTTCGAGGCCCTGGTGTCGCCGATGATCGATGCGCGGCTGCAGGTGGGTCAGCCCTATCCGTTTTTCTTGGCCCATCCATTGGATGTGCCGCCGCAGCTCATGGACGACATGCTAGGGCCGGTGTCGGACTGGTTGGTGGAGTGGAAGTACGACGGCATGCGCGTGCAGGTGGTGCGTCGCGCTGGACAGGTGTGGATCTGGTCGCGCGGGGAGGAGTTGATGACCGACCGCTTTCCCGAGGTGGTGCAGGCTGCGCGCGCCTGGCCCGAGGGCACGGTCGTTGATGGGGAGTTGCTGGTGTGGGCCGACGAGCGCCCGGCGCCCTTTGCGTCTTTGCAGCAGCGCATCGGCCGCAAGCACCTCAGCCGGCGCATGCTGGCCGCTGCGCCGGTGAGGCTGATGGCCTTCGACTTGCTGGAGTGGGAGGGGCAGGACCAGCGGATGCAACCCCAGGCGGTGCGGCGGATGCGGCTCGAGGCCCTGGCTGCGCGCTGGGGCCCGCAGGCCGATGGACCGGTGGTGCTGTCAGTGTCCACCCTCGTGCAGGCGGCTGACTGGGCGGAGTTGGCGCGGCTGCGCGAAGGCTCGCGCCAGCGGGGGGTGGAGGGCTTGATGCTCAAGCAGCGGCAGTCCCGCTACGGGGTTGGCCGCACCAAGGCCGAAGGCCTGTGGTGGAAGTGGAAGGTCGACCCCATGAGCGTGGATGCGGTGCTCGTCTATGCCCAGCGCGGCCATGGGCGGCGGGCCAATCTCTTGACCGACTACACCTTTGCGCTGTGGAGCCGCCAGCCGCGCGAGCCGGCCGAGGCTGAGGCGGTGCTGGAGGCGATCGCTCGGCGCGAGCCGGCGTCGCCCGGCGGATTGCAGTTGGTGCCGTTTGCCAAGGCGTATTCGGGGCTGAGCGACGAGGAGTTTCGGCGCGTCGATGCAGTCATCCGCCGAACCACCTTGGAGCGCTTCGGGCCGGTGCACCGTGTGCGGCCGACGCTGGTGTTCGAGATCGGTTTCGAAGGCATCCACCGCAGTGCCCGCCACAAGAGTGGTCTGGCCGTGCGTTTCCCTCGCATGCTGCGTGTGCGCGACGACAAGGCGGTGCACGAAGCCGACAGCCTGGAGTCGCTGGCGGCCTGGCTCTGATAGGCCTGGACACTCGGGGGCCATTGCGCGAGGATGCTCGGCGGGCCACGGCCCGGCTGCTACGATCGCCGTCTGTCCTCGAGAGGACCTCATCCATGACCGTACTGAGTTCCGTCCCCAAACCCAGCGACGATGAAGGCGTGCCGGTCTCGGTGCGCATTCGCCAGCGTATCAAGGCGGCACAGCGCCGCTTCCATGCCAATGACAACATTGCCGAGTTCATCCAGCCCGGGGAGCTGGAGGCCTTGCTCGACGAAGTGCAGGCCAAAGTGGCCGGCGTGCTCGAAAGCCTGGTGATCGACACCGAAAGTGATCACAACACCCAGGACACCGCACGCCGTGTGGCCAAGATGTACTTGCGCGAGGTCTTCAGGGGGCGCTATGTGCCCGAGCCTGAGGTGACCGAGTTCCCGAACGTGGAGCGGCTCAATGAGCTGATGATCGTCGGCCCGATCACGGTACGCAGCGCTTGCTCGCATCATTTTTGTCCCATCATCGGGCGTCTGTGGGTGGGGGTGATGCCCAACGAACATTCCAACCTCATCGGGTTGTCCAAGTACGCGCGTCTGGCCGAATGGATCATGAGCCGCCCGCAGATCCAGGAAGAGGCGGTCACGCAGGTGGCCGACTTGCTGCAAGAAAAAATGCAGCCCGATGGGCTGGCCATCGTGATGGAGGCCGATCACTTTTGCATGCAGTGGCGCGGCGTGCGCGACATGGACTCCAAGATGATCAACAGCGTGATGCGTGGCAGCTTTCTGAAAGATGCCAATCTGCGCCGTGAGTTCCTGGCCCTGCTCAACAGCAAGAAGCCCTGAGGTTCTTCCATGCTCGTCCGTCTGCTCTATGCCAGCCGTGCGGCCCAGCCGCTCACGAATGAAGTCATCGAGTCCATCTTGGCGCAGTCGCGCGCGCGCAACCCGGGCTTGGGCATCACCGGCATCTTGTGCCACAGCGGCGGCTTGTTCATGCAGGTGCTCGAAGGTGGACGCGATCCGGTCAATGAACTGTATGGCCAGATCGTCCGTGATGAGCGTCACAAGGACGTGGTTTTGCTGCACTACGAAGAAATTGCCGAACGTCGGTTTGCTGGCTGGACCATGGGACAGGTGAACCTGGCCAAGATCAACCCGTCCATCGTGCTGAAATATTCAGAAAAGCCGATGCTCGATCCCTACACGGTTCCGGGCCGGGTCTCGATGGCGCTGTTGGAGGAGCTGATGGCCACCGCCTCGATCATCGGCCGAACAGGCCCTTGATCACGCTGCCCACGCCTTCGACCACGCCGCCCAGGCTCACGCCCAGGGCCGAGGCGATGCCGCCGGCGACCTTCAGCGCGAAGTTTTCGTTGAGCGAGAAATTCGGGTCGTCCAGGCGCCCTTCCAGCGTGAACGCCACTTCCAGCTTGCCGTTGCGGCTCATGGCCGCCAGCACCGCTTGACGCGGCACCCCTGCGAAGGTGCCCAGCACGCCACCGCCGTGGTTCAGTTCCAGCCCGATCAGCGTGAGGCGGCCGGGGGCATGCAGCTGCTGATCGCGTACGCGGGCCTCCAGGCTGAGGTCCATGGTGCCGCGCCGCACCCCGGCTTCGGACACCTTGATCAGATAGGCTTGCAGGGCGACGAGATCCACGCCGCGCAGATCGGCCTTCAGACGCGCATCGGCGGTGGCCAGTGTCACTTCGCCAGCCAACCTCACCCAGCCGTCGCGGTGCACGCCCTTGAGCATGCCGTCGAGCTCGATGGCGGTGGGCCGGTCCAGGTGCGGCAGATCCAAGGGCCCGACGCGCACCTGCAGGCCTTCCAGACGCAGCTTCAGCGCAGGCTGGCGCACCGAGGCATCGAAAAATTCCACCGCCGCGTCATGCAGTTCGAACTGCGCAATGTGCAAGGCCGGCCCGCGGTCGCGCGTGTCCGACGGTTGGGGGGACTGCGGGCGGTCGAAGAGGGCTGGCAGCACTCGCAGTCGCCCCTCGCGGGTGCGCCACATCGACAGGTACGCGCCATCGATGCGGACCCGATGGATGCGCAGCTCGGCGCCAAGCAGGCTCCACAGGTCGGGAGTGAGCACGACGCGTTGCGCGCGCAGCTCGTCCTCGGCGGGCCAATGGCTGGTGCGCTGGCTGCGGTCGGAGCGCACGCGCACCTCGGTGGCTTCCACGCCGGCCCAGGTCATGCGCAGGCTACCGACGCTGGCGCGCGGCCCCAAGGCCTGTTCGACCTGAGCCTTGAGCTGCCAGGCTGCCAACTGCAAGCCGCCAACACCCACCACCAGCAGGGCCACCAGTGCCCAGGCGAGGCGTCGCCACAGTCGGCGTGGTGCAGCAGCAGGTGGAGGTCGTCGTTCCATGGCGGCGGTGGAGTGGCCCTCCATTGTGGGGGAGCTTTGCGAGCGGTGTCGGCTCCGGGACAATGCACGGGTGCAAGACTTGTGGCTGAATCGAGCGGGCCGATCGTGGCCCGAAGGGCTGCGCGTGCTGGGGGTGGATTTCACCAGCCGACCCACGCGGCGCAAGCCCATCACCGTTGCCGTCGGCCAGCGTCAGGGCGCGCGGGTGCGCTTGTTGCAGTTGTTGGCGCTCAGCGATGCGGCCGCGTTCGAGGACTGGCTGGCACAGCCGGGGCCCTGGGTGGGGGCTTTCGATTTTCCCTTCGGGCTGCCGCGTGAGCTGGTGGAGCACTTGGGCTGGCCGACCGACTGGCCGGCGCTGATGGACCATTACGCCGCGTTGACGCGCGCCGAGATTCGCGCGACGTTTGCGGCGTTTTGCCAAGCGCGGCCGGCGGGCAGCAAGTTCGCCCACCGAGCCACCGACAGGCGGGCGGGGTCGTCGCCCTCGATGAAGTGGGTTCATCCGCCGGTGGCCTACATGCTGCACGCCGGGGTGTCGGCGCTGCGCCGTGCCGGTGTGCATCTGCCGGGCCTACAAGCTGGCGATCCCAGCCGAGTGGCCTTGGAGGGTTACCCCGGGATGCTGGCACGCGAGTTGATCGGGGCGCGCAGCTACAAGAGCGACAAGGCCTCCGGTCAGACGAGCCAGCGCTGGATCGCCCGCAAAGACCTCATCGAGGCACTGGTGCAAGGGCGTGGCCGCCTTGGGCTGCGCCTGCAACTGAGCTCGCCGCAGCATGACGCGCTGGCGGCCGATGCGGCCGGCGACCGGCTCGATGCCGTGCTGTGCCTGATGCAGGCAGCCTGGGCGCTGGATCAGCCCCGCTGGGGTTGGCCGCCGCAGGTGGACGGTCTCGAAGGCTGGATTCTGACGGCCTGAGATCATGATCGCGTTGCCTCATTCCCGCTTCCCGGACCTTGCGCCAGCCGAGGCTTGGATGGCCCGTCGGGGGTGGCAGCCGTTTGCCTTTCAGCGCGAGGTGTGGCAAGCCATGCTGGATGGGCGCAGCGGGCTGCTGCATGCGACCACGGGCGCGGGCAAGACCTATGCCGTGTGGCTGGGGGCCTTGATGCGCGATCGGGTCGTGGCCCCGGCGCCGTCCGGCGCGCGGGTGCTGTGGATCACGCCGATGCGGGCCCTGGCGGCCGATGCGGTGCGGGCCTTGTCCCAGCCCTTGCCCGATCTGGCGCCGTCGTGGCACGTGGGCCTGCGCACTGGCGACACGCCCAGCGCGCAGCGGACCCGGCAGGACCGCCGCCTGCCCGAGGCCCTGGTCACCACGCCCGAGTCCTTGAGCCTGCTGCTGACACGGCCCGATGCGCGTGAGCGCTTGGCCGGGGTCCACACGGTCGTGGTGGACGAATGGCACGAGCTGCTGGGCAACAAGCGCGGCGTGCAAGTGCAGCTGGCCTTGGCGCGGCTGCGGCGTTGGCACCCCGGGCTGGTCATCTGGGGGTTGAGCGCCACGCTGGGGCATCTGCAAGAGGCCATGGCTGCGTTGCTGGGGCATCAGCACGAGGGCGTGTTGGTGCAGGGGCGGGTGGACAAGGACTTGGTGATCGACACCTTGTTGCCGGCCGACCCCGGGCGTTTTTCTTGGGCGGGGCATCTGGGGGGACAAATGCTCGCGCCGGTGGTGCAGGACATCGAGCGCTCCGGCACGACCCTGGTTTTCACCAACACTCGCTCGCAGGCCGAACTTTGGTATCAGATGCTGTTGCAAGCGCGGCCTGACTGGGCCGGCATCGTGGCTCTGCACCATGGATCGCTCGACCCGAACGTGAGGGCTTGGGTGGAGCAGGGCCTGAAGGAAGGGCGGTTGAAGGCGGTGGTGGCCACCTCTTCCCTGGACCTGGGGGTGGACTTCCTGCCGGTGGAGCGGGTGTTGCAGATCGGCTCGGCCAAAGGGGTGGCGCGCTTGTTGCAGCGAGCCGGCCGCAGCGGCCATGCGCCGGGGCGGCCGAGCCGGGTGACCCTGGTGCCCACCCACACGCTGGAGCTGGTGGAAGCCGCGGCCGCTCGGCGCGCCGCACGGGCCGGTCGCATCGAGGCGCGTTCGTCGCCCGACAAGCCTTTGGACGTGCTGGTGCAGCACCTGGTCACCGTGGCCCTGGGCGGGGGCTTCGAAGCGGACGACCTTTTGGCCGAGGTGCGCAGCACCTGGGCCTACCGGGATCTCACCGATGCCCAATGGCGCTGGGCGCTGACGTTCGTCGAACGAGGCGGCCCCAGCCTCCAGGCCTACCCGGAATACCATCGGGTGCAATGCATCGACGGCGTCTACCGAGTCACCGATGCGGGCATTGCACGCCGCCACCGGATGCAAGTGGGCACCATCGTCAGCGAGGCGTCGATGCACGTGAAGTACTTGGGCGGGGCCTGCCTCGGTTCGGTGGAGGAAAGCTTCATTGCGCGCTTGAAGAAGGGGGATTGCTTCCTTTTCGCGGGTCGGCTGTTGGAGTTCGTTCGCGTGCAGGACATGACCGCCTACGTGCGCCGCGCCGAGAAGGATCGTGGGGCCGTGCCGCGCTGGGGGGGCGGCAAGATGCCCTTGTCCACCGAAATGGCCGACGCCGTGCTGGAATTGCTGGCTGCTGCCGACCAGGGTGAGTTTGGCGAGCCCGAGCTGGAGGCGGCGCGGCCCCTGCTGGAGATGCAGCGTCGCGTCTCGCGGCTGCCGCGGCCCGGCACGCTGGTGATCGAGCGTTATCGCTCTCGCGAAGGCATGCACCTCTACCTTTATCCCTTTGCCGGCCGATGGGCGAACCTGGGGCTGGCCAGCCTGCTGGCCTGGCGGCTGGCTCGCGATCGGCCCAATACCTTCAGCATCGCGGTGAACGACTATGGCTTGGAGCTGCTCAGCGCCGAACCGGTGGACGTGGCGCCGTTGCTGGACGGCTCGATCTTCACGATCGACGATCTGCTGCACGATGTGTGGGCCAGCCTCAATGCCACCGAGTTGTCGCGGCGACGATTCCGCGAGATCGCCCGGGTGGCCGGGCTGGTGTTCAGCGGCTACCCGGGCGCCCCCAAGAGCATGAAGCAGCTCCAGGCCTCCAGCAGTTTGTTCTTCGAGGTCTTCCGCAAGTACGATGCTGGCAACCTCCTGCTGGGCCAGGCCGAGCAGGAGGTGTTGAGCCAAGAGCTCGAGCTGCAGCGCTTGACCCTTACCCTGCGCAGGCTGCAGCTGTGGCGCCGCGTGATGGTGGACCTGCGCCAGCCCAGCCCGATGAGCCTGCCGTTGATGGTCGAGCGCTTCCGCGAAAAACTCAGCAACGAAAAGCTGGCGGACCGTTTGGCGCGCTTGCTGAAGGACGCCCAGCGGGGCATGGACCCGTGAACCGCGGGGCAGCTCGGGCGCGCTCGCTGGCTGGCTGCGTCACCGGCACTGCAGCAGCGAGGGGTCAGCTCTTTTTCGACGTCTGCACGAAAAAGCGCGTCGGCGTATGCTGCACGGCCTGGCTGCCGCATTTCGGGCAGCTCAATCGCACGGTGTCATGCTCGGCGATGTGTTCGACATGCTCGAAGACATGCCCGCACTTTTCGCAACGGTACTGATAGGTCGGCATGGCGATCCTCCTTGGAACCGATCTGCCGTCGGGCCCGCGGGGCCCGGGGGGCCCCCAAGCGCATATTGTTCTGCGGCAGACCCGGTCGGGGCAAGGGTCGGGTGGCAGCAGGGCGTGGATCGGGCGCGCGGGCATGGTGTTGGCGGTGTGCTTGGCCGGCTTGCCGGCTGCGGCAGCGCCGGCTTCGGTCCCGGCAGAGCGCACTGCCAGGGTGGTTCATGTCACCGACGGCGACACGGTCTGGATCGACATGATGGATAGCGGCTTGCGGCCTGAAGGTCGCATCAAGCTGCGCATCGATGGCATCGACGCTCCCGAGTCCTGCCAGACCGGCGGCCCGCAGGCGCAAACGGCTTTGGCCCAGCGCGTGTTGGGGCAGATCGTGACGGTTCAGTTGTCCCGCCAAGACGCCTTTGCACGCTGGCTGGGACGGTTGCACCACGAAGGCGAAGATGTCGGGGCGTGGATGGTCTCCCAGGGCTGGGCCTGGAACTATCGCTTTGCATCGGGCCAAGGCCCTTATGCAGCCGAGGAGCGCCAGGCCCGCCAGGCCCAGCGTGGGCTCTTTGCCGACACCGATCCGATGCCGCCGAGGGTGTTTCGTCAATGGCATGGACCGTGTCGATGAGCGGTGAATGCCTGAGACCCTCTGAAGGCCACTGTGAAGAAATCGATGCGGCGCGCTGTGACACTGTTGCAATTTGTGAGTGCTCCCCCTCTCGGGGGACATCACTCGGCCGACTCGCCGGCACAATGTACCCTACCGTGCCCAACGAACGTGAAGCCCTCGCCGAGCCTGCCCGCATGACCTGGGGGTCGACCCTGACGCAGCTGATGCATGCCCATCTGGGGATCAGCCAGCCCGAGGAGCTGGCTGCTTGGTTGAGTGCGCTCGTGATGGCCGAGCCAGCCGGGCGTGCCCAAGCCGTCGTGAAGCTGCAGCGCTGCCTGGCGGCGGTTGCCGCTGCGATGCAGGCGCTGGAAACCGAACTGGCCCAGGAACGGCAACAGCATCGCGATGCGCAGCGCATGCGCCTGGCCATGGACAGTGTGCAGGACGCCTTCTGGGATTGGGACCTGGAACGCGGCGAGGCTTACTTCAGCCCTCGTTTGCTGGAAATCCTGGGCTACGCGCCGGGCGAGATCGAAATGACCTTGGCACGCTGGCGTGAGCACATGCATCCCGACGACCGGCGCGAGACGCGTGAACAGTTGCAGGCCCATCTGCGCAACGAAACCCCTCGCTATCAAGGGGAGTTCCGTGTGCGCAGCCGAGATGGCCAATGGCGTTGGGTGCGCTCGCGCGGTCGTGTGGTCGCACGCGATGCCACCGGACGGCCCCTGCGCATGGTGGGCACGCACACCGATGTGACGCTGCAGCGCCAGGCCGAGGAGGAGGTGCTGCACCAGTTGCGTTTCATCGAAGAATTGGTGGAGATCATTCCGAATCCCATTTATTTCAAAGATGCGCTGGGCCGCTACATCGGTTGCAACCGGGCGTGTGAGGAGCTCATCGGCGTGCGTCGCGAGGACTTTCTGGGGCGCACCGCCGGCGATGTGTTGGGGGCCGCCGGCGCCGAGGAGGAAGCGCAGGACCAGCGCTTGCTGGCCAGTGCAGGGGTGCAGACTTTCGAGACGCGTCTGACCCTGCCTTCGGGCGAGACGCGCGAATTGATTCACAGCCGCACCTTGTTCACCAACGCCCAGGGTCAGGTGGGCGGCATCCTGGGGGTGGTGACCGACATCACGCAGCACAAGCAAGTCGAGGCGGCCTTGCGTGAAGCCAAAGCCGCTGCCGAGGCCGCCAGCCGTGCCAAGAGCGAGTTTCTCGCCAACATGAGCCACGAAATTCGCACCCCGATGAACGGCATCATGGGCTTGGTGGATCTCACGCTGGAGACCCCGTTGAACGAGACCCAGCGTCGCTATCTGAGCTTGGTGAAATCCTCGTCCACGTCCTTGTTGAACATCCTCAACGACATCCTGGACCTGTCGCGCATCGAGGCCGGCCGCCTGACGGTGGAGCATCTGGGCTTCGACCTGCGGACTCTGTTGGATGAGGTGCTGGCTCCCTTGCTGCCGAGAGCCACCGACAAGGGGCTGACTCTGCAATGCACCGTTGCGCCGGAGGTGCCCTCACAGCTGGTCAGTGACCCACTGAGGTTGCGACAAATCCTGGTCAACCTGGTGGGCAATGCCATCAAGTTCACCCGGCGAGGGCGTGTGGAGGTGGCGGCCTGGCCCGAAGGGCGCGGCGGCTCGGCCATGTTGCACCTGTGCGTGGCTGACACCGGCGTGGGCATCGCCCCTGACAAGCTCGATCGCATCTTCGACTCCTTCACCCAGGCCGACAACTCCACGACCCGGGAATTTGGCGGCACCGGACTGGGCTTGACGATTTCGCGCCGATTGGCGCAGGCCTTGGGCGGACAGCTCTGGGCCGAAAGCGAACTCGGCGTGGGAAGCCGCTTCCACTTGACCCTGCCACTGCTGCCGTTGACCCCTGCGGCGAAGCAAGCCCAAGAAGACGAGCTCACGCAGGGCTGGCATGCCGCGGCGTCTGCGACGGTCAATGTCTCGCGCGACAAGGCGCGCTCGCGCTTCGAATCCACCGGCTATCTGGGCGTGGCAGGGCTGGAGAACGACGAGACGGCCAGCGACACCGCCCATGGCCTGTCCGTGCTGCTGGTGGACGATCATGCGGTCAATCGCTTCATCGCCAGCCGCATGATCCGTCGCGCCGGCCATTCGGTCCGTGCGGCGGTGACGGCCGAGGAGGCATTGTCGCAATGCGATGCCGAAGAATTCGACCTCATCTTCCTCGATGTGCAGATTCCCGGGATGAGCGGCATCGAACTCACGCATCGCATCCGAGCCCTGCAGGCCCAGCATGGCTGGCATTGCCCCATCGTGGCGCTGACTGCGCGGGCCATGCCGATGGACCGTGCCCGTTGCATGGAGGCCGGCATGGACGACTACTTGACCAAGCCGGTGGACCAGGAGCGCCTGCAGTCCGTGCTGCGTTTGGTGGCCAGCGCCCGCTTGCAGCCGGCGTTCAGCGTGTCGCAGCGCTGAATCTGACCTGGCCGACGCCCCGGCGCGAAGCCATCTCTCGACTCATGGCCCACAGGGCCTGGGCGTCGAGCCGGTGGCGGGCCGCAGGGTAGACCACGCGTTCCTCCAACGCAATGTGGCGGTCATACAGCGCGATGAAGTCTTGCGCCAGCCGGCGCTGCTGCGGCGAGAAATCGGTTTGCAGCCCTTGCGCGAGACGATGCAGCGCTTCGCGCAAGCGCACCCAGAGCCGCCGCATGCGTCGATGATCTTGTTGCAGCCTGCGCACCGCGTCGAGCACGGGGGCATGCACAGCATCTCGTGGCAAGGCCAGCAGAGGGGGGAACACATGACGTTCTTCGTCATCATGGTGATGCGGCGCTGCGATATCGAAATAGCGCAACACATCGACTGCGGCCTGACGCGCCGGCTCGTCATTGCCCAGTCGATGCAGATGCTCGATCAGGCGCTGCAGCAGAGCCACGCTGCGCTGCGCGCGCTCGTGGCAGGCCTCGAGCATCTCGAAGGGCTGGTCAAAGCCCACGGCGGGGGAATGAAATCCGGCAAGCATGGCCACACGCGAAAGGATCGGCCCCAAGAGCCCCATGGCCGACGTCCCCCATTGTGCGCCCGATGGGCCAGCAGGTGGGCCCACAGGGGCAAGCGACCTTGCGCTGGATCAAGTGTGATGCCTGGGGACAACCCGCAAACGCTACCGCGCCGCGCAACCACACATCGGCTTTCTTGAGACAACGCAATACCGGGTGCGTTCCGACCTGCCAGAGTCTGGGCTCGACGATCTCATGGTGCGTGTGTGTGGAGCACATGATGAACAGGCTCATGGACCGATACCGAGGCCATCCTCGCGAGCCGGCCCCGCGCGAGCGCGGCATTCCTTTCGATGCCCGCGTCGCCCTGCTGCAAGCGGCGCTGGCCCCGGCGCCAGTCAGCCGGGATGCGGCACAAGCACTGGCCGCACTGGCGCGCGAGCATACGCTGGCCGGCGGGTGCGTCGTGCTGGATCGCAGTCAGCACGCCTCGGCGCTGTGGCTGGTCGTTTCCGGGTCAGTGGCCTTGGGAACGCTGCGTGCAGGGCGCCTGGCCCAGCAGACCCGATTGGTGGAGCCCGGACAGTGGTTGGACGTGGCCAGCGCCTGGCTCGGGGGGTGCTATCTCGAAGATGCTCTCACCCAAGGCCAAGCGCTGCTGTGGTCCTTTGACCTGCAGGCCGTGCGCGAGTGCTGCGTCAGTCATCCCAGCCTGGCCGATGGCCTGCTGCGCGTGCTGGCGCGCCGCGTGCGCTGCCTCACCGAGGGGCACTTGGATCTCATACTGAAGGATGCCGAGGCGCGCTGCGCCACCTGGCTGCTGGAACACGCCGAAATTCGACCCGGGCACGACGGCAGCCAGACTGCGCTGGTTGCTCTGCGGGAGCGCAAGCGGGCCATTGCCTCACAACTGGCCGTCACGCCCGAGACCTTCTCGCGCGTGCTGCGCCAGTTGCGGCAGCGGC